>CAYXVU010000127.1:0-17153 GCA_964468725.1 uncultured Clostridia bacterium | reverse complement strand
GCGAAGCAATCCTGCCGGGAGGCACCCCACTCGACGTCGGCGTGTTGCATCTTCGGCATCCCGGTCGGCATCTGGGCTTTCATCGTATTGAATGCGCCTGAGGTCAAACAGGCATTCGTCAGTTCACAGCCTTTGCCACCGCCGCCTTATCAGCAACCGCCGTCCTATGGCAGCCAGTAACCGGCAGCCACTATCCCTTCGCATGCAGGGCAAAACCAGACCAACGCCTAGCCGAATGGAGAAAATGGCCGACACCATTCCCATCCTTACTTTTCATGCCCTCGATCAGCAGCCCTCGGTGATTTCATTTTCTCCCGATCTTTTCCGCACCGGGCTCGCCCGCTTACGCGATAAGGGATTGCAAACGGTTCGTTTTGACCAAGCCGTTGATTGCCTGCGTCGTCAGATTCCCTTTCCGTCAAACTCCTTTGTCATTACCTTTGATGATGGCTATCGAAGCGTTTATCAGGAAGCCTTTCCTGCATTGCAGGATTTCGGCATGTCTGCGACGGTCTTTATCACGGTCGGTACTGACACCTCTCCAACGCCAAACAGCAGCCTCCCCAGTCTCCAAAACCGCGCCATGTTGACTTGGCGGGAGATCAGCGAGTTGCATAACCAGGGCATAGAAATTGGCGCTCACACCCTAACGCACGCGGACTTAACGAAGCTATCGGCGCATCAAGTCGAGAGAGAAGTTCGGAATTCCAAAGCCATCATTGAAGAGGCTATCGGCTCATCGGTTCACAGCTTTGCCTATCCTTTTGGGCGGTACAATGAGGCTTGCCGCGCGATTACGCAACGCCATTTCAAAGGTGCGTGTTCCGATAGCTTAGCTGTGACTTCGAGGTACAGCGACCCGTTTGCCATCGAACGGGTTGATGCCTATTATCTGCGCTCGGAACGGCTGTTTGCCCTGCTGTCGAATCGGTTTTTTGCGGAGTATGTGAGGTTACGAAATTTTCCGCGACGGCTGCGCCGTCTTCTGCACTTCGGACCCTGAGATGAAACCCGCTTTACGATTTTGCATGATTACGACCTTCTACCCTCCTTACCATTTCGGAGGCGATGGCATCTTCGTGCAGCGACTCGCCCTTGAGCTTGCCCGACGCGGGCATCGGGTAGAGATCATTCATTGTCTGGATTCTTACCGCATCTTGTCGCGCTCGTTGCCCGCAGCCGAACGGGTCAACCATGCGAATCTCACCATACACCGGCTGAAAAGTCCGTTCGGATTTCTCTCGCCGTTGGCGTCACAGCAGACTGGGCTGCCGATCTTTAAGTCCGCGCGGCTCCGTCAGATTTTGCAGCAGCCGTTCGATGTCATTCACTATCACAACATTTCGCTATTCGGCCCCGGCGTTTTGCAATATGGAGAAGCTATCAAACTCTACACCCTGCATGAATACTGGTTAGTCTGTCCGATGCATACGCTCTTTCAGTTCAACAACGCGCCCTGTGAGTCGCTCCGTTGTGTGCGTTGCAGTTTGAGCTTTCATCGTCCGCCGCAATGGTGGCGCAAGACGAATCTATTAGCCGATGCTCTGCGCCACATTGATGCTTTTATCTCACCGAGTCAATTCGGCAAAGCCGCTCATCAACAACGGGGGTTTCAACAATCCATTACCCATCTACCAAACTTCGCGCCTTCTGGTATAGAATGCGAGCCTGCTGACGACACCCCATCGAAGCCCTATTTTCTTTTTGTCGGGCGACTGGAAAAGTTGAAAGGGTTGCAAACCTTGATTCCGATTTTTCGCCGTTATCGGAAAGCCAGTTTGCTGATTGCTGGAGGTGGAAACTATGCGCCAACGTTACGACGACTGGCAGCCGGAGATGATAACATTCGGTTCTTACATCACGTAGACGAAGGTCAATTGCAGAGTCTCTATCAACGGGCGAAAGCCGTCATCGTACCTTCGATCTGTTTAGAAATGTTTCCGACAGTAATCGTCGAAGCCTTTCGTCAGCAGGTTCCGGTGATTGCGCGGCGACTTGGCGGAATGACGGAGATGGTCGCTGAAAGCGGCGGCGGATTGCTCTATACCACCGATGCAGAATTGATTGCAGCGATGGACCGGCTGCTAGCAGAGACCGATGATCGCCAAGCGTTGGGGCAGCGCGGTCATCAAGCTTATCTGCAAAACTGGACAGTCGAAGCACATCTGCAACGCTACTTCGCTTTGATTGACGAAGTCTCCATTCGCAAGAAGGGGCAACCGTTGATTGCCCAAAGCGCGGTTTAACGGGCTCAAAACTCACTTCAATGCCTGAGGAAAACACTGTGTTTAACGCATATTGTAAGAAATTCCGACTCATCGGTTGTTCACTCTTGCTCGGTTGTCTATTGCTGCAAACCGTCTTCGCACAAGCTACATCAGCGACTCTATCAGGCATCTGTACGGATGAGGAGGGTAACTCCATTGCCCAGGTCAGCATCACCGTAACGAATCTGGAGACTGGCAAAACCCGCACGGCTTTGAGCGATGAAGAGGGGCGCTTCTATCTTCCCTATTTGCCCGCAGGCCATTATCGGTTGGCCGCCACGAAATCAGGGTTTCGAACCGAAATTCGACAAAACGTCAAACTCAGCGTAGGCGATGCAGCGGTACTGAATTTCCAACTCCGGGTCGGCCAGATCGAAGAGCAGATAGAAGTGACTGCCGGTTTTTCGCCCGTCGAAACTTTGAATTCGGCTTTCAGTGAAATCGTAGACGAACACAAAATTCAGCACCTGCCGCTCAATGGCCGCGACATCACCCAACTCATCCAACTGCAATTGGGCGTCAATGTCGCCCGAACCGATTTGGGCGACATCCTATCCGGCGGTAAAGGCGCGCGTATCACCGTCGCTGGCGCTCGCCCATCGAGCAACATCTTCATGCTCGATGGTACAATCATCAACAATCTGGGCAATCGCGTTGCCACAGGTGCGACCGGCCAATTGACCGGCATCGAAACGATTCAGGAGTTTCGCGCCCTTACCAGCGCCTTCAGCGCCGCCTACAGCCGCGTTTCCGGTGGCGCATTCAATATCATCACCAAATCCGGTAGCAACGCTCTGCATGGTTCGGTCTTTGAATTTCTCCGCAATGATAATTTCGACGCTCGCAACTTCTTCGATATTGAGAAGCCGGAATATCGTCGCAATCAGTTCGGTTTTTCGCTCGGCGGCCCGGTGAGTAAAAACCGCACCTTCTTCTTCGGCAGTTATGAAGGACTGCGCGAAAGCACGGGGCTAACAACAATCAAGACAGTACCCGACACGGATGCTCGAAACGGGCTGGTGGCGGGCAATCGTGTGACGATCAACCCGCTGGTCAAACCCTACCTCGACCTCTGGCCGCAACCGACTTTCGATCCGGTGCGCGGCGATGGTTCGGCTATCTTCGTTGGACAGTTCAATCGCGCAGCCGAAGAAGACTTTTTTACCCTGCGCTTTGATCATTCGATTTCGGAGAGCGACTCGGTGATGGCGCGCTACACCGTTTCGGATTCGTCGTTTCTCTTCCTCAGTGAGGAGAGCTTTCCGCAATTCCCCAATCAAGCTCGCAACCGCCCGCAATATCTGACCTTGAGCGAAACAAAGATCTTCTCTCCGAATCTGACCAATGAACTGCGCTTCGGTTTCGCGCGCAGCAATCCAACGGAAGACATCGCGCCGGAAGACCCCTTGCCCGAACTCAGTTTCATTGCCGGACAACCCATCGGCACGATCAGCATCAGCGGCTTTGACATCTTCGGCTCTGACCGCAACTTGCCGCGCCGCATTACCCAAAACAGTTTCCAGTTGAGTGACAATTTCAATTTCAACCGGAACCGGCATACCTTCGCCGCCGGGCTACAGGTCGAGCGATTGCAATACAACATCATCTCGTCATCGCGGTCGCGTGGTGAATTTACCTTCAGCAATCTATCCAACTTTCTCAGAGGCATAGCCAGAACCTTTGAAGGACTATTGCCCGACGCCAACGATGTGGCGCGCAGCTATCGGCAAACCTTGCTCGGCTGGTTTCTGCAAGAAGAAGTGCGCGCCCATCGGCGATTGACTCTGCATTTCGGGCTGCGACACGAATTCGTCACCGTGCCCACCGAAAATCATGGCCGGTTGAACAATCTGCATGACCCGCTCGATCCCGCCATCACGATTGGCAAGCCCTTTATCACCTCAAAGAAGAATTTCGCGCCGCGACTCGGTTTCGCGTGGGATGTAACCGGCGACGGCAAAACCTCTCTGCGCGGCGGCGGCGGCATCTTTTATGATCTCTTTCTCGCCCATCACTGGTGGAATTCCATTGTGCGGCTAGCCCCCTTTGCCATCACGGCGCGCGCCACCGGAGCCGATGCGCGATTTCCCAACGGATTAGTTGGATTGAATCCGCTCGGTCGGGATGCCGTCATCGCTGTAGATTTCGATCACGGACAGCCCCTTGCCTATCAATTCAACCTCAGCCTGCAACGAGAAATTTTGCCGCAGACGCTCCTCACCGCCGCGTATGTCGGCAGTCGCGGCGTCAAACTTTCGCGCGAAGCCGATTGGAATATCGGCAATCCCGGCAATCCGGTTCGCGCCAATCCTAACTTCACCCGCATCCGATTTCGAACCTGGGATGCGAACTCTTTCTATCACTCGTTTCAGTTGAGTATCAATAAACGCTTCGCACACGGCTTTCAAGCGCAAGGCTCCTATACGCTCTCCAAATCGGTTGATGACGCATCGAGCGGGTTGGGGCGTTCCGAATTCAACAATGGCCAACAGCGAACCTCCGACCCTTTCGACCATCGGCGTGATAGAGGGCTTTCGAGCTTCGACGTGCGGCAAAATCTGGTACTCAACTTCACAGCCGATCTCCCCTTCGGTTCCGGTCGCACGGCGGGAAATTCGCTCTCGCGTTTTTTCGATAGAGTAATTGGCGGCTGGCAACTCAACGGCATCGTCACGCTCTCATCCGGCACGCCCTTCACGCCCATCATCATCAACGATCTAGATGCCGACGGCACGGATGACAACGAACAGCGTCCTAACCTCAAACCGGGTCAGAGCAATAATCCGGTGCTCGGAAACGTGGAGCAGTGGTTTGACCCGACAGCTTTTGAATCGCTTGCCCCCGGCACGCGGGGGAATTTAGGGCGCAATACGATCATCGGGCCGGGGCTGGCAACCTTCGATCTGGCCTTCTTGAAAAGCTTCAAACCGGCTGGCCTCTCCGAAAAGCTCAACCTTCAGTTTCGTGCAGAGTTCTTCAACCTTTTGAATCGCGCCAATTTCTCCGTTCCGGCGCGCAGCAATCTGGAAATTTTTTCCGAAGCAGGAGCCGACGCCGAGCCCTTGCCCAATGTCGGTCGCATCACCAGCACCTCTACTTCTTCGCGGCAGATTCAATTCGCATTGCGCCTTTCCTTTTGAGGCTGGCAATATGGCGGCTCAGAATCCGCGAAAATCACATTCAACATGGGACTTGTAAGCGACCTGAAAATGTACGGGCGTTTCGCTTGGGGACTCGGAAGTTTTTTACGCCATCCGATTACCCTCGCAGAAGCTCGCGCAACGATTGTCCGACGCCTGAACGAACGCGAAGACCATTTCCTTCGCTTGATCGAGCGCGGCATCTTTGGCTATCGGCGCAGTCCCTATCTACCGCTCATGAAATTCGCAGGATGCGAAATGGGCGACCTGCGCCATCAAGTGCGCACCAATGGTTTGGAAAAAACTTTGCACAACTTGCGCGATGCGGGCGTCTACATTGGCTTTGAAGAGTTCAAAGGACGCGCGCCAATTGTGCGCGGCGGGCATATCTTTCAGGTTGATGCCCATAGTTTTGATAATCCTTATCTGAGCCGGGCATACCGAACCGAAAGCGGCGGGACGACGGGCGTCGGGACGCGAGTCGAAACGGACATCGAACATCTGGCTGCGCTCTCCCCCCATCTGATGGTTGCGCGCACCGCGCATGGCGTATTGGATGTGCCCACCGCATTATGGCGGGGCATACTGCCCGATGGCAGCGGCATCAACAATCTGCTGCGCGCAGCCCATTTCGGACGCATCCCGCAAAAGTGGTTCTCTCCCATCAGTTTTGGCGATGTGAAGACCTCAGCGAAGTTCACGCTTGCCACTATCGGAACCGTCGTCATCGGGCGACTCTTTGGCAAGCCCTTACCGTGGCCTCAGCATGTCGGACTCGATGAAGCCCTCGTTGTAGCTCGTTGGGCGCATGAAACTCTGAAGACCCATCGCCAATGTTTGGTCTTGGCTCCCGTCAGCCGCGCTCTGCGAGTCTGTTTGGCAGCGCGTGAGGCGGGGTTTGATTTAACTGGCGCAACCTTTATGATCGCCGGAGAGCCGCCGACGCCTGCAAAAGTAAAAGGCATCGAGAGCACCGGCGCGCGATACTTTCCAACCTATGGATTGGCCGAATCGGGGCGCATCGGCATGGGCTGTGCGCAGCCAGCCGGATGCAACGATTTGCACTTGCTCAAAGATGCCTTCGCCATCATTCAGAAGCCTCGTCAGGTGCCCGGTTCGGAGATCGAAGTTGCCGCCTTCAACGTCACTTCGTTGTTGCTGACGGCTCCGAAGATTCTGCTCAACGTCGAAATTGATGATTACGGCATTATGGAACGTCGCGCCTGCGGCTGCCCGCTCGAAGATTTGGGGTTCACTGAGCATTTACAAGAAATCCGTAGCTTCCGAAAGCTCACAGGCGAAGGGGTGACCTTAGTCGGCAGCGAAATGGTACGCATTTTGGAAGAAGTTTTGCCCGCACACTTCGGCGGCAGCCCGCTCGATTATCAACTGCTCGAAGAGGAAGACGAAACCGGACTCACACGTTTGCATCTGCTGATCGCACCCACCGTCGAGATTCGGGATGAGCAAGCGGTGATCGCTACCGTCTTCGCCGCCTTACATCAAAGCAGTGTGGGCGCTGATTCGGCGCGGGCGATCTGGAAGCAGGCACAAATTCTGCGCATCCAACGTCGGCATCCAATTTGGACATCGAGAGGTAAATTGATGCCTTTGCACCTTGCCAGCGGATCAAAATCGCGCCTGAGTGAGGCAAATCAGCCGCGCGGCAATGGCTCGCGGTGAGCCGATAACATTAAGAAAGCAGAAAGAGATTCGACATAACGAAATGCTTCGAAAATCGAGTGGGAAAGCATCGCGCAGAGCATTTTTACAAACGACGTGTTTGTCAGGCGCATCGCTTATCTTGGCGCAATGGGGCTGCCGGGCGGCGCAACCACCCTCGTCTTCATGTTTTGAAGGCAACAACAGAATGGTGCGCTGGATCGTTCCCTTTCCTGCCGGAGGGGGCTTCGACATCAATTCGCGGTTGTTAGAGCCCTACCTAAAAAATCGCATCGGCGCAGAGATTGTCATCGAGAATATACCCGGCGCAGGCGGCATGGTGGCCGCCAACACGATCAAGGCCAGTCCCCCCGACGGGCGCACATTGGGGTTGTTGAATGGTTCCGGGTTTCTGGTTGCTGCGCTCACCGGCGAAGAAAGAGCGCCGAACCCGACAACCGATTTCACCATTCTCGGACGGTTCACGCGCTATCGGTATCTTTGGGTAACCGGAGGCACATCGCCATTGCAGTCGCTCGATGACCTCTTTCAAACGGCAAAGAAGAGGCCGATTCTCTTTGGCATCTCTGAAGTCAGCAGCGCCAACTTTTTGAACTTGGCGATTCTGGCTTCATTGTTGGGGATTCCGGCAGAGTTTATCGCGGGCTTCAGCGGAAGCCGCGAGACACAACTCGCCGTTATGCGCGGTGAAGTTGACATCACTTCCTCTTCATTCGATTCCTTAGTAGAGCGAATCGAAGCGCGCGACCTCAGACCCTTGCTACAAGTTAGTCAAGAAGACATCGCTACACACGAACTCTTACGCAATGTGCCAACCTTGACGGGAGAGAAAGGAATTGCCCGACAACGAGCGCATGACATCGGACGCGACAGCGATCAGGCTGAGTCAGAGGTTCGAAAGATTATTCAAATCATCAGCGGCGGCCTCATCATCGTCGCGCCGCGCGGCGTGCCGGAGCCGTTGTTTCAATGTCTCGAACAACAGCTCTATGACGCCTTGACTGACCCTGAATTTCAGGCGGCTTCTGTGAAAGCCAATCGCTCGCTCGACATCGCAAGAGCGGGGGAAGCCCTTGCCGAGTTACAGCAAGTGGCGTCAGAAACGCAGCAGTTTCTTCCTTTGGTGCGCGCGGCGATCAATCAAATCAGGCGATAGCCTGCAAGACGCAGGTAAAGGAAACCGTTCATGCTCGAACCAATTCTTCAGGCAGCTTGGGAGGGGCTGCTGCTGACCTTCAGTTGGCCGAATATCCTCTACCCCATCGTCGGGACGCTGCTGGCTATGATCTTTGCGTTTCTCCCCGGAGTGAGCGGGTTCACGCTGATGGCTCTTGCCATTCCCTTCACCCTCAATTGGGAACCGTTGCCGCTGCTTCTGTTATTCGGGGCTTTCGTTGGCGGCGCAACTTTTATGGGGTCAGTAACGGCGATCCTCTTCAACATACCGGGGACGGGCGCAAGCGCCGCAACGATGCTGGATGGATTTCCCCTGGCCACGCAAGGCGAGGCGAAAACCGCCCTCGGATGCTCGGCGTTGTCGTCGGCGCTCGGTTCCAGTTTCGGTATCTTCACCCTCATTCTGCTCATCCCGTTTATGCGGCAAGCGATCCTCTGGTTCGGTTCGCCTGAATTTTTGATGCTGACGATTTGGGGATTGACGACAATAGCGGCGGTTTCTCGCGGGTCACTACTCAAAGGTCTGGCAGCAGCCGGTATTGGGCTCCTCCTCAGTTTCATCGGACTTGACCCGCGCACGGCGGAACAGCGATACACCTTCGGCAGTCTATTTCTGCAAGACAAGCTGGGATTGATACCCGTCTTTCTCGGCCTCTTCGCCATCACCGAGATGATTCACCTCACGGTCGGCAAGCGGCAGACCATCTCCGGCTTGGCCGCTGCCAAACAGTTGACGGGCAGTTTCCGCGAGGGCGCGGCAGCAGTGTTCCAACACTTCGGGCTCTTTCTTCGCAGCTCCATCATCGGCACTTTCATCGGCATGATTCCGGCGGTTGGCGGCACAGTCGCTAGTTTCGTCGCTTATAGCCACGCAGCGCAAACGGCTGGCAAGGATAAAGAGAAGTTCGGACGCGGAGATATTCGCGGCGTGCTCGCGCCGGAAGCCGCACACGATGCCAAAGATGGTGGCTCTCTCGTCCCGACACTGGCCTTCGGATTGCCCGGCAACGAAGGGACGGCCTTGCTGCTCGGCGCGCTCACTCTGCATGGCATTGCGCCGGGCAAAGAGCTAATGGCCAATCATCTGGATTTAGTCTTTGCCTTGATCTGGTCATTATTTCTATCGAACTGGTTGACCTCGCTGTTGGGCGTGATCGTAGCGCAGCCGCTCGCTCGATTGACAGTGATTCGCACGCGATTGCTGGCGCCGATCATCTTTGCGCTTACCGCGTTGGGCGCATTTGCCTACAAAAGCCGTATCGAAGATGTCGTCGTCGCCGCGCTCTTCGGTATCGTCGGCTTTTACATGAAAAAGTACGACTGGCCACGTGTGCCGTTGGTGATCGCTCTCATACTGGGCACGCTGTTCGAAAACAACCTGCACATCACCTTGCGGTTGCAAGAGTTGGGGCGCATCAATTTTTGGACTCGCCCGCTCACCCTGCTGCTGCTTATCCTTACCATCGGCACGCTCGCCTTTTCGGTAAGACAAGCCTTTCGGTCAAAGGGAGAATAACGAGCTTGATGAACAAACCGGGCGAAAAAATTTACTTTACGCTCTTTCTTCTCCTCTGCGTCACAGCGTTTTTCATACTCACGTTGAGGTTAGGCACTGCCGCGCGATTCGTGCCACTCGCCGTACTCATTCCGACGTTAGGAATTCTCGGCGTGCAATTGCTATTTGACATCTCGCCCCGGCTGGCCGAACGGATGGGGAGCAATGAAAAAAAGGATATTTTCAAGGTCAGAGCAGTACAGAAGCCGCGCAGTGAAGAGAGAGGAGATGAGGCGGATACGGAGCAAGCCCGTCACAGCGAACGGGAGGCATTCCTTTGGCTTTTTGTTCTGCTCGGCTTGCTCTACGCTTTCGGCTTTCTCATCGGGCTGCCGGTTTATACCTTCCTCTTTCTGAAACGCGTATCGAAAGAGAGTTGGCCGACAGCGCTCGCTCTCGCTTTCGGTTTGTTCGGCATGATGTACAGCGTGTTTAGCCTCGCCCTGCGCGTACAACTATACGAAGGACTGTTGTTGAGTTGGTTGGGACATTGAATCCGATGCAAACCATTGCCGCACAACTCTACGATTGGCTGGCGCAGCGTCCTTCACCAGTGGCCGATGGGTTGTTGATCTTCTCAATCACTCTCCTCGTTTACGGGCAGTACGGATGGGAAGGCGCGCTCACGCGCGATATTGCCAATGCCATGTACAGTGGTCAACAGATGGGGCAAGGAGTTCCTCACTATCGCAGCATCTTCAATCATTCCGGCGTATTGGGGCCGCTGCTCTCCGGAGTGGGCGCGATGATTGCTTCATCCTTCGATACAAACGACCTGCTCACCGTTCGCATCCTCTTCGCCCTCTTGGCCTCACTAGCTCTACCGGGCATCTATCTGCTGGTCGTTTCGCTCTTCGATTCGCGTCGAGCGGGCTTGTTGGCAGCTCTCGCCTTTCTCTGCTACACCTGTTTTGGAAAGCACGCAATGACCGGGCCTTCGGGAAAAGTGGTGATGGTCACCTGTCAGGTCTTCGCGCTATGGCTGACGATCCGAAAACGCTGGTTTTATGCGGGGCTTTGCGGCGGGCTTGCGTTTTTGGGTTGGCAACCGGCAGCCCTTTATGGATTGTTAGCGGTTATCTTGGCATTTATACAATCCGAGCGAAGAGAAAGGCGAAACCAGGTCATCCGGGCATTGATCGGAACTGCGATACCGCTGCTGGCTGTGAGCCTTTACTTTCTGAGTCAAGGCGTCTTCTATGAGTTTGTGGACGGCACGATTCTCTTCAACCTGTTCGATCTCGAACGTGAGCCGTCTACTTGGTTGCGCCATCTCGGCACGCCGATTCTGACGGTCTTTCGCAGCTATACCTTGATGGCTATGCCTATCCTTCTGGGCTTCATTGCGATGTGCGCCCTGTACAGATGGCGGCTAAAGCTAGCCGCAGGAAGAGTCTATCGGCTGCTCTCGCAAGATCGCTTTGCCGTTGTGTTGCTTTCGTTTCCCGTGCCAATCATTTGGTCGTTGTTGGATTTTCAGGGTTGCCCGGATTTTTATATCTTTCTTCCCTATGTGACATTGGGGTTTGCCTGGCTCTTGTTGTCGGCATTCGACCGGCTAACGGTTCTGTATGCCCTGCGCGCGCCGTCGCAAAAGTTGGCCTTTGCCCTTTTATGTATGGCACTGCTGGCGGTCAGCGCCATAACCTATCGTATTATTTCGGAGAGCGGGCTTCGTCAGCAGCGCCAATGGGCAGACGAATTTCGCACTCAGTTCGGTCAAAATCCGAAACTCGTCTCACTCGGTGCGCCGGAAGTATTGGTCATGCTTCATCAAACCAATCCGAATCCTTATGTCTTCATCATCAGCGGCATTGATAATCGTATTCAGGCGAAGACGCCGGGCGGTTTTTCCGGTTGGCTAGCGCAACTTGAAGCCTATGACCCGGAGGTGCTGGCGATTGGCAAGACCACCGGCAGATTCAAAGCCCAACTGGACGAATGGTTGGCAACTCGTTATCGAGAGATGACCATCGGCGATTGGAAATTGAGAGTGAAACGGGAGGCGCAAAATGGCTCGCAATGAAGAGGCAAGGTCAGACAGCAGCCAACCACGCATTCTGATCATCGGACTGGACGGCGCTACGTTCGATCTCCTCAATCCGCTTATGGCTGCGGGCGAATTACCCGCCATCGCCGGATTGATCGAACGCGGCATCAGCGGTGTTTTGAATGCCTGGCCGAATTCCAACAGCGCCGCCGCCTGGAGTTCAATGGTTACGGGCTATAACAGCGGACAACATGGCATCTATCACTTCCATAAATCATTGCTGGAATACGACACGGCAACCGGGTGGCATCCTACCGTCGCCGCCCATCGCCGGAAAGCGCCATTCTGGCGCACCCTCAGCGCCGCCGGAAAACGCGTAGGGATTATCAACATCCCCATCACCTATCCTGCCGATGCGATCAACGGGTTTATGTTGGCCGGCATGGATACGCCCGGGATTGAAAGTCGCGGATTTGCTCACCCAGCCCGTCTACCCGATGAGTTGCGACGGCAGGGCATCGAGTATGTGATTGATGTCGCTAATTTGGGAGTCGCCAGTCGCGCGCATCCCCACCGTTTGCCATCTGAGGTTCGACGAATGATCGAAATGCGTTCGCGCGCCATTCTGCATCTGATGCAGGCTGAGGCGTGGGATGTTTTGATGGCCGTTTTCGTCGCAACGGATCGCGTGCAACATTACTACTGGCCGGAAGACCTGACCGACGTTTCCGCCCCGGACTGGCAGCCGATTCGCACAGTCTATCGGTTGATTGATGATTTCTTTGCGCAGGCCTTGAAGTTGATTGATGACAACACGACGGTAATGATCGTTTCCGATCATGGGTTTGGTTCCACACAACCGGCGAAAAACTGCACCAATCTGCTGTTGGAGAGATTGGGCATCCTGCGCTTCCGACAAAAAGGCGTCAGCGTCAAAGGCAAACTGCTGAACAGCCTGCTGCGTGCGGGGCGCAGAACTTTGCCGATTCGATTGCAAGATCGCTTAGCGCGCACCTTGCCGCGACTCCATTTGCAAGCGGTCAACAGCCATAGTCAGCCGAAGATAGATTGGTCGGCTACCAAAGCTTTCGCCTCAAAACGCGGCGGGAGGGTATGGATCAATTTGCAAGATCGTCATCCCGCAGGAATTGTTCCGGCTGACCAGTATGATGCTCTGTGCAATCAGATAAGCAAAGTGTTGCAGGGGATGAGAGACCTCACGACCGGTCAACCAATCGTTCGCAAAGTTTATCGTCGCGCGGAGGTTTTTCAGGGCCCCTTTGCAGCAGAGTCGTCTGATCTGCTAATCGAATGGAATGATGAGGCGTTGCAGGACGCGGTTACCTATGTACGTGAGGGGGAATCCATCGTCATTCACCCGAAAAAACAGGATGGCGGTGGCAATCGTTGGATCGCCAGTCATCGCCCGGATGGGGTTTTCGTCGCGTGCGGGCCAACGATCAAAACCGGCGCTACCATAAGCGGAGCCAACCTGTACGACATCACGCCGACCATTCTGTATTTACAAGGGCAGCCGATCCCCAATGACATGGAGGGCAGAGTATTGACCGACATCTTCACAGATGAGAGGGTCGCCGCCCTTCCCGTCCGCCTCGCCGAACCGAATGAAGCGAGCAGCGCATCGAGCGAAGCGCAATTGGCAGTTGATGAGGTTCGCCAAATCGAAGAGCGCCTCAAAGGATTAGGCTATATCGAATAGCTCGTCCGTCGGGCAGAAGAATAGACCGACATGGCATCAAGCAAATCCAGTGCGAAGACAGAAAGCGACGACACAACCACGCCGCTCGCTGCGCCTGCTGCGCCCGAAGGTCGCACCCTCACTCAGACAACGATTCGCAACGCCGCTTTATTATTGGTGCAAAAAGGCTCTCAATTCATTACAGCGGCGCTCTTTGCCACCATCGTGCCACGCCTGATGGGGCCGGACATCTTCGGGCGCTATGCTCTCATCACCTCGGTGTTGATCTGGTTCGGACTACTTGGCGGCGTCAGTCTGGTACAAACCATGTCGCGCTTTACGCCCGAATTCATCGTGCGCGGCGACACCGAAGGGCTGAAAAAATTGTTCGGTTCGCTGTTAGTGATGCGCTTCTTCAATGCCTCCGGTGCGGCGCTTCTCTACTTCGCGTTCACAAGCTATTGGTTTCCCGAACTCGACCGCGTGACCTTGATGATCGTTGCCAGTACGATCATCATCCGTTCCGCAGAAAAACTATTCTTCGCCTTATTTCTCGGCCTCAACCAAGCGAACCGATGGGGCATGGGAGACACCATCAATCGTTGGCTATCGTTGTTCTTTGTGATCGGCGGTTTTTATGGAGGCGGATTGCGCGGCGCTTGTTTGGGAATTGGATTCGGGGAATTGGTGTTGCTGCTGATCGCCATCAGTTTTGCGCGCCCATACCTCACTCTATCGGCATTCCGATTAGATCGAAAATATCTGATGCCCTATTTGCGCTTCGGCCTCTCCTTTTTTGGAAGCAGCCTGCTCTTTTCCCTGTTCCAACAGAGCGGAGAGACGCTGATGCGCATCGTCTCCAGCGATTATGCACAAGTTGGACACTACGGACTGGCTTTTCGTATCTACTTCACAGTAACCATTACGATGTGGCAATTCGGCATGGCCTTCAGCCCTTTAATCAACACGTGGAAGACGCAAGGGAATGATCGAGAGATTGCGCGCTGCACCGAATCCCTCTTGAAGTGGATGGCCACCGGCGGAGTTGTCATCATCATGGCTACCGCGCTGATGGGTGCGGACATCGCCCCCTTTGCCTTCGGCTCAGAGTATCATCCGGTCGCCCGCAATCTGATTCCGTTGACCCTCGCCTTACTGCCCTTTGCTTTGATAATCATCGGGCGCATGCTCGCCTTCACCTATAATCGTCCGGGCATCGCGTTTCAGGTAGCAATGCTCCAGTTTCTCTGCTATCTGGGATTGGGAATTCCCTTGATTCAAGAGCAAGGCAGTTTTGGCGGCAGTCTGGCCGTACTGATTGCCATTTCCGTTTCAGGGCTCTATTTCGCAGTGCGGATTCGTCAAGCCTTGCCATTTTCGCTTTGGCAATGGGGACAGCCGATCCTGTTAGGCAGCTTCTTTGCTCCATTGGCTTGGCTGCGCTCGTCCGTGTGGGTCAACATTGCTTGTCTGATCTTCTTTCTGCTTGCCTATGGCAGTCTGTTAGCGCGGTTTCGTGTCGTCACGCGAGGCGAAGTGATGCGCATAAGCAAAGCGTTCAGGCGAGTGCGGGTGGCAACCTAATCGGTCGCGGCGCTGGCTTATTGGCGATGGAGTTTGTATCGGAGCCGCATGAATCGTTCGTTGCGTTGCTTGACCTCAACCGTCTTGCATACTACCATTCGGGGCTGATACGAGTAGCCCTCTTTCAGGCTTGATCGGCGCAATAGCAGGATTGCGATAACTCCCTTGGGTTCATCAACCATTCAGCCGTCTGTGTAAACCATCGAGCGCGTGTTATGGCGGAAGCATTAATCATCGGCGCAGGCCCCGCCGGGCTGACCGCAGCCTACGAATTAAACAAACTCGGCATTCGCTCCACCGTGATTGAAGCCGATCAGCAAATCGGCGGGCTATCGCGCACCGTCAATCACGCCGGTTATCGCTTTGACATCGGCGGCCATCGTTTCTTTTCTAAAGTGCCGCTCATCAATCAGCTTTGGCGCGAAATCCTCGGTGAAGACTTCCTCTTACGCCCGCGCCTCTCCCGCATCCATTATGCGAATCACTTTTTCGATTATCCCCTCAAGGCAGCCAATGCTTTAGCTGGATTAGGCCCCATCGAAGCGACGTTGGTCACGCTCAGTTACGCGAAAGCCAAACTGTTTCCCCACAGCGAAGAAACGAACTTCGAGCAATGGGTCGCCAATCGTTTCGGGCAACGCCTATTCGAAATCTTCTTCAAAACTTACACGGAAAAGGTATGGGGCGTGCCCTGCAAAGATATCTCTGCGGAGTGGGCGGTTCAGCGCATCAAGAATCTTTCGCTGCATGAAGCCTTGCGAAACGCTCTATTTGGCTCCCAGTCGTCAAAAGGGGGAGAGATTGTCACTTCTCTCATCGACGCATTTCATTATCCGCGTTTCGGCCCCGGCATGATGTGGGAACGCTGCCAAGATGTTTTAACTCAACGCGGCATGAAGACGATAACTGGCGTGAAGGTCGAAACGATTCGCCATCAAAACGGGCGCGTCTTGGCCGTATCCGGGCGCACCGCATCGGGCGACCTTATCGAATGCGAAAGCGAACAGATTATTTCAACGATGCCGCTACGCAATCTGATTCGCGCGCTAGACCCGCCGCCACCGGATGAGGTCAGGCAAGCGGCGGAAGGATTGCGGTACCGCGACTATCTGACGGTGGCGCTGATTGTGCGCCGCGCCTCCGTATTCCCTGACAACTGGCTCTACATTCACTCACCGGAAGTCAAAGTCGGACGCATACAGAACTATAAAAATTGGAGCCCGGAAATGGTTCCTGATGCGTCGCGCACATCGCTCGGATTGGAGTATTTTTTGTGGGACAGGGAAGAGATGTGGAGTTGGTCAACTCAGCGGTTGATTGACTTGGGAATCCGCGAATGCGCTGAGATCGGCCTCATCGAAGCGGGCGAAGTCGAAGACGGAACCGTCGTGCGAATGAAGAAGGCTTATCCTATCTATGACCATCACTATCGCAACCATCTGGCGATCATTCGCAACTACCTGAAGACGATTGGCAACTTGCAGACAATCGGGCGCAATGGGCTGCACCGCTACAACAATCAAGATCACTCGATGTTGACCGGCATCTATGCAGCGCGCAATATCGCAGGCGGGCAGTATGATGTCTGGTCGGTCAACACCGAGAAGGAATATCACGAAGAGGCAGGCCAGACAGCAGGAGGTGATCGGCTTGTGCCCTTGGGGGTTATCCCCTCGCCTGCCAATCACGATGTCTCCACCGAGGCAATCATTGAAGCCGTCTTTGCCAGACTCGATCCTGTCGCTTTGGGCACAGCTCTCGGCATCGTTAGCGGCGCGCTGCTATTTCTCATTACCATAGCAACCCGTTTGCGAAGCGAATCGGCAGATATAGCTCTGCTCTCATTACTTTCGAACTACTTGGTCGGCTATGAGGTTAGTTGGGCGGGAGCATTGATCGGTTTGCTCGAAGCTGTAGCCATCGGTTATTCGATTGGCTTTACAATTGCCGGATTGCGAAACTTCGGCATGTCCGCTTACGCCTATTTATTGAAGCGGCGCAGCGCCCAACAATCGCCCCGAGATTTTCTCGATCAGGTATAGGATTCCATCTCAAGCAG
>CAYXVU010000126.1:1231-17229 GCA_964468725.1 uncultured Clostridia bacterium | reverse complement strand
TTTTTTAACCTATAAAAAAGCGCCGGGGTCGCACGAAGAGGTTTGCGAGATCACCCACGTTTACGGGGTGACGGAAGCCCACGAATGTATTTATCGCAGCCTCATGGATTACCGCATCCTGACCGGCGACCAATCGTGAGATTTTCAGGAACGTTTGCGCGTCGGCTCTCGTAAAGCCCAACATACCGAAGAAAATCAGGAGGTCAACCATGCTGGCAACTGTAATGCTGCTCTTCTCCTTCATTCCGGTGGCCGACTCCGATCAGTGGAGTAAAACCTTTGCGGTATCGGGAACGCCGGAATTTCGCGCCCGCACCTCAGATGCGAACATTCGTATCCAGGTTTGGGAAAAGAACGCTATCGAAGCGCGCGTCACAACGAAGAATTGGAAGATTGGCGGGGATGGCATCGAAATCCTTGAACGCCAGTCAGGCGATTTGGTTGAACTGGAAGTCCGCTACCCGCACCGTTATTTCAGTATCAGTTGGAAAAACCGCCGCGTTGACATCGAGGTCTTCGTACCGAAAGCGGTGCGACTCAACCTACGAACCGGCGATGGTGATGCCGACGTGCGAGGTTTGACGGGCGAGGTTACCATTCACACAGGGGACGGCAATTTGCAGCTCGAACAGTTGGAAGGGGTGATTCGCGCAACCACAAGCGATGGTGACATTGATGTGCGGGATGCAAAAGGTGATCTGACTTTCGAAACCGGTGATGGCCATGTGCGGCTAGAGAACATTGAAGGCAAGCTTCACGCATCTACCAGTGATGGCAATGTGAAAGTAACCGGGCGATTCGAGGTGATGGAGATTAAAACCGGAGATGGGCGCATCGAAGCCAAAGCGTTAGCCGGTTCGAAGATGGCTGCCGATTGGCTCTTACGCACCAATGACGGCAGTTTGACTTTGCAATTGCCCGATGATTTCGAAGCCGATTTGGATGTCAAGACTGGCGATGGCTACATTGATCTGGACCTGCCCGTACAGATTTCTGGACGCCCGCGAAGCAATTCCTTACGCGGGAAATTGAATGCCGGGGGTCGAGTCTTAACCATTAAAACCGGGGACGGCTCAGTCTATTTGCAGAGACTTTGACTCTGACAACTGGACACTGCTGTTTTCGAAACAGATTGAGCAGGGAGAGGTCGGCCAAACAGGGTTACCGGTTATTCGTCATTGAACCTGCGTCCCTTCGCTGTTGATTCGCATCATCGCTTTCTGCAAATCTGCTCGGTAGAAAGCTATAGGGCAATGAGTGGGGAAACCTGTCAATCAGGTTTTCTGGCGTTTGCGCTTGTTGAGGGAGAGCGCAGTGAAGTAAAATCCGGCTGATGCAGGTAGTCGCTGCTATCCTGAACCATCAGAAAGCTGGATGCCGGAACCAAAGCCAAAAACGACTCGCCTTTTATTAGTTGACGATCACGCAGTGGTTCGCACGGCTTTGCGTCTGCTCATTCAAGGGCAAAAGGGCATGGCGATTGCCGGAGAAGCCGATAATCGTGCCGATGCGCTGCGGCTTGCCGAGCGCGAAAAACCGGATATTACGTTGCTCGACCTCGATCTCGGAAATGAGAACGGCCTCGATTTTTTACCCGAATTGATCGCGGCATCCGATGGCAAGGTCATCGTGTTGACCGGCGTGCGCGATCAGGAGGTGCACTATCGCGCCGTCAAGTTAGGGGCAATGGCAATCGTTCAAAAAGAACGTGCCATCGAAGTCCTTATCGGTGCCATCGAGCGGGTGATGGCAGGCGAGGCCTGGCTCGATCCGACTTTGATGGCGCGCGTGGTGAGCGGACTGTCTGCACCTGCGAAGAGCCAGAAGGCCGATCCGGAAGCTGCCAAAATCGCTTCCCTGACCAACCGTGAAAAAGAGGTATTGACGCTGGTTGGCGAGGGGTTGAAGAACAAAGAGATCGCCCAGAAACTCTTCATCAGCGAATGGACAGTGCGCCATCACATCACGTCGATCTTCAATAAACTTGAGGTCTCCGACCGCGTCGAATTGATCCTGTACGCTTATAAACATGGCTTAGCGACCCCGCCTTCATAAGCGGCTACACAGGCTCATCCCTTCGGCTCAGGTTGGTCTAAGCGATTTTGCGAGATGGGGTGATACAAAAAACTCACTGCCGATCTTCACCCGATCAGGAGCGCAACCTTGCGTTTATCATTCAGACCTTCCCGCTTCTCCTCAGGCCGCCAACCTTAGCACCTTCGAGCTATCAAATAGCCGGGAAGGGCCATTTTGACAATGGCCAAATTAGCCGACCGATGCTAGGTAAAAAGCCGCATAGAGCGATTCGCGGTTCTCGCGCTTATGGTTTAATCAACTCCCTCAGCACAATTCTTCGAAACAGTTTGGGAAATCGAGAGGCAGCAGATGAGATCGGAGTTGGAGATCAAAAACGAATTGGCACGACTCAGCAAATTGCATGGGTTTCGCAATCAAGAACGATTGGATACAGAAGAACGAGCCTTTTTGCGCGGCGCAATAGCGGCTCTGCAATGGCAGGCAGGCACCTCTTCCCATTCGGTCGCCGACGAGTTATGGGCTATGGTCTTTGACCGAGTAGCCAACGAGTTGCGTGCTTCGTAACGAATAGCAAGCGAAGAAGAGCGTGAGTGAAGAATGACAGACGCGCCATTGTGGCAGCCGTTTGCTCTCTTCATCTTGAGTTCAGCAGTCATCGTTCGACGTTTTCAGTTGACCGCTCCCCCATTTTTCCTTCCTGCCGGTCAACCCGCCCATCCGGCGTGGTGAGCAAGCGCGGTTTGCGTTCATCATGCCCATCTGCTAGATTCTGTGCCGCTCAACGTGCACGGTACGATTAATTGCGCTTTCGGACTCCTCCCCGAAACGGTTGCGGCACGTTGTTGAGGCAACAACGATCAAAGGCCGTCTGCTCATCGGATGGAGTTCTGATGATTGTATAGGACAATCAATGTGGGAATTCCTGAAGTCGCGTGCCTTCTCGAAGGCGTGATGCATTCAGCCGACCTCTCTTTTCATAGAAGCGGGAACAGACTCACAGAAGGAAGAGGCCACACATGCTCAAAGAATTCAAAGAATTTGCCATTCAGGGTAATGTGATTGATTTGGCCGTCGGCGTCATCATCGGTGGCGCCTTTGGTAAAATTATCACCTCCTTGGTTGATGATGTGGTGATGCCGCCTATTGGCAAACTGCTTGGCGGCGTGGACTTCAACAACCTCTACCTTAACCTCTCCGATCAAACTTACGAATCGTTTGCGAAGGCCAAAGCCGCCGGAGCGCCGGTCATTGGCTACGGCGCATTTCTCAATACCCTTGTCCAATTTCTGATCATCGCTTTCATCATCTTTTTGATCGTTCGCGCGATCAATAGGCTAAAGAGGGCAAAGGCCGCAGAGCCTGCGCCGCCCTCTGCGCAAGAGGTTTTACTCACGGAGATTCGTGACCTTTTGAAAACTCGTTGAGCCAATCGGTACGACAAAAAGGAGGTTTGGAAATGAGCATTCTATTTAGCTTGTTATGGATGGTTCTCGCCGGTCTGGTAATCGGCGCGTTGGCACGCTTTATTCTTCCCGGACGCGACCCGATGGGTTGGGGAGCAACAGCTCTGCTCGGCATTTTAGGCTCAATCCTCGGCGGCTTGATAGGTCGCTTCCTTTTCGGCGCTCCCAGAAGCGGCGAACTCTTGAACAAAAATATCTTCTTATCGCTCATCGGCGCCATTCTCTTGCTCTGGTTGTGGCGAAGCTACCGCGCCAAAGCTTAACGAAGAGACAGTCCGGCGGTGATGTGCGCCATTCGAATCATTGAAGAATGGCGAATGCCGTGGCAACCGGCTCGGCAACTGAAAATTTTACGTGACCCGTCCTGCACGCTTCTCTACCAAGCAGCGCGCAATGGTTGCGGGCGCAAGCGATTCCATTATCATTTTTTCAATAAGGAGGAAAACAATGTTTTCACTGGAAGGACTTCTCAACCAAGTCGGCAGCGGCGAGAACCTCTCGCAAATCAGTCGCTCAATCGGTGCGGACGAGAGCGCCACTAGCAGCGCCATTCAAGCCGCCCTGCCAATGCTGATTGGCGCGCTGGCACGCAACGCCTCAAACCCCGAAGGCGCACAGTCTTTGAACCATGCATTGGCCAAAGACCACGACGGCAGCATACTGGGCGATTTACTCGGCGCAGTGCTGAATGCCGATTCCGGCCCCGGCGCGGGCATACTCGGTCACGTGTTTGGCAATCGCCAAAGCGCAGTCGAACAACAGGTGAGCCAACAAAGTGGCCTCGATATGGCGACCATCGGCAAATTGCTCATTACCCTCGCACCGATTGTAATGGGGGCGCTCGGCAAAACGCGCAGCGAACAAAATCTCGATGCCAGCGGGGTGGCAGAGGTGTTGAACCATCAACGCCAGCAGATAGAAACGCAAGACTCAGGGCTGATGGGCATGCTAACCGGGCTGCTCGACCGCGACCATGATGGCTCGGCCATAGACGACATCGCCGGTATGATCGGCGGCTTTTTGAAGAACCGCGCAAATTGAACCTCTCCCTGCGAAAGGCAATTCCCAATCGGAGCGCAGACGATTGCCGTTTGCGCTCTTTGCTTTTTCGCCTACAATCTCGGTTGGGTAAAGCAGAGCGGGGACTGAATGCATCATCGCAGTTTCGGACTGCTCCCTGAATGCGCTTTGAATGAGCAGAGCAACCTATGCTCGCACGGTTGATCTCTTTCACCTGACAGGAAAGCGATAACGGATGAAACAGAGGGCAGATGTGGTCATTATCGGCGGCGGATGCATGGGCGCAAGCGTCGCTTATCACTTAACCAAACGCGGACTGCGCGATGTCGTCATGGTCGAGCGTGAACCGCTGCTCGGCATGGGTTCAACGGGTCGCAACGCAGGCGGCGTGCGCCACCAGTTTTCAACCGCTTCCAACATCCGGCTTTCGCTCGAATCCATTGGTCTGCTGGAACAGTTTCAAGAAGAGGTCGGCTACGAGATTGACTTTCATCAAGACGGTTATCTGTTTCTGTTGTCTAATGAAGAGAATGTGCAGGCGTTTCGTCGCAACGTTGAGTTGCAACGCCGAATGGGTATCGCAGTTGACTTGCTGTCGCCGGAAGAGGCGCGCAACCTTGCGCCGGGATTGAATGTTGACGGAGTACGTTGCGCTACCTTTTGCGCGCGTGATGGTATCGCCGACCCCAACGGCGTAACCATGGGCTTTGCCAAAGCGGCACAAACAGCAGGCGCAACCATCTATCGAGAAACCCAAGTCACCGGCATCGAAATCGAAAACCACCGTATCGCCGCCGTTAAAACAGACCGAGGCGACATCGCAACGAATTGTCTCGTCAACGCCGCAGGCCCGCACGCGCGGCGCATCGGAGAGATGGTCGGACTCGACATTCCTGTCTATCCTTATCGCCGCCATATTTTTATCACTGAGCCGATTTTGCCCGACACGACGCGCAAGAATGACGTGCCCGCGTCGCGGATCATGGTGATTGATTTTGAGACGACCTTTTATTTTCACCGCGAAGGCGCAGGTATTCTATTCGGCATGGGCGACCCCGAAGAGCCTTCGAGTTTCGATCTCAGCGTGAAGTGGGAATTTTTAGAGAGCGTCACGCAAGTTGCTATGCAGCGGTTGCCGCGACTGGCAGACGCAAGCATCGCGCATGCATGGGCAGGGTTGTACGAAATGAGTCCTGATGCCAACCCGATTATTGGCGAAGCCCGCGCACTCAAAGGTTTTTATTGCATCAACGGGTTCAGCGGGCATGGCTTTCAGCATTCGCCAGCCGCAGGTCGCCTGCTTGCCGACCTTATCGTTGACGGTGAAACGCGCGATTTTGACCTCTCCCCTTACGCGCTCGACCGTTTTTCAGGAGAAAAGGTTGCGGGCGAGCAAAACGTCGTTTGACGCTACTCCTCGGCGGGTGGTTCCTGCGCCTGTTTGGCCATCTCTTCCATCTTTTTTTGCAAACTGAGCGGGCTGCATGTCCGTCCAAACGTCTTCGATATAGGCCAGACATTTGGCTTTGGTTCCCATCTTGTCTGCATCTTGCCATCCTAAGGGAATCTCTCTATGCTCCGGCCAGATCAAGCGCCGCTCTTCGTGATTGATAACTATCCAGTAAATTGTCAGGTCTTCGCGCTCGTCTTCCAGCCTGTGCTCTTTTTTAACCTTATACGGAATTGCAAAACAAGATGAGATATCTTCGTTGAGCGGCGGTCTCTGACCGCCGTGTTCGTACGCAAGGTCGGCGGTCTCTGACCGCCGCTCAACCATCTCAGGTTGATTTGCAATTCCGTATTAGACCCTGATCCGTGTGTTTCGGAATTCTTTTATAGTTAACACAAAATTCACCAAAGTCTACCGAGTAAATCGCCGTACCCCCAAACCAGCGTCCCTATTAAAATCAAGAAGGCTCCGAGATACCCAGCTTGTTTATCAAGTTTTGCTTCGTGAAGAATTTGCAATGTCTCTTCATCGTAACTTGTCGTAAAGCCTGCTTCTGTGACCGATTCAATGCAAGCTTTTATTGCCGTTGGATCTGCATCACCTACCCCCCTATTACCCCTAAACGTACAAAACTACGAAAACTAAGAACACCACCCACCAGAACAACTATAGAACCCGAACGTTGAAACCACACCCAGGTTTTAGACCCCCAATCAGCCCGAACAGAAGCTCCGACAATTACGAATAAGATTGGGAGAAGAAATCTGGGATTTGTTAGGAGCCTTTTCATCTGGAAGCTAAACAAACCATCTGCCGCGCTCTATTGAAAGCGAGCGCGGCAGATGTAAAGGGGCTAAAGCTAAAGGGGGTTGTCTGCGTTAAAAAGGGATATCGTCGTCGTCTATCTGAACGTCTTTTGCAGCGGCAGCGGGAGGCGCAGGCTTGGCTGCGGCAGGGGCTGCGGCGCGGGCGCTCTCGTGGCGTTCGCCATCGCTTGCCGGAGAGAGGAATTGCAAATCCGACCCTCGCACATCGAGCGAAGTGCGGGTTGCGCCATTTTGGTCAGTCCACTCGCGCGCCGAAAGCGAACCTTCGATGTAAACTTGTTTGCCTTTGTTTAAGTATTGCGCGGCGACTTCCGCCTGCCTGCCGAAGAAGGTCACGCGAAACCATGTCGTGATGTCTTGTTGCTCGCCCGATTTGTCTTTACGGCGCTCGGTTGTGGCTACCGAAAAATCACAGACCGCAGTCCCTTGCGGCGTGTAGCGCAGCTCCGGGTCGCGCCCTAAATACCCGACTATCGTGATTTTATTGAAACTCGCCATTCCTTCGTCCCTCACTTTCTTTCAAAGATGACCGCACTGTATCACGGATGAAACAACGTTGCAAGCGGTTTTTTCGTATCGCCTGCCTCCCCGAAATCGGAGTAAGGCGAACGCCGTTACGGGTGCGATTCTCCGATTTCACAGGCGAATGATTTCACACGATAAGCGAACCGGCAAGCCGCAAATGCCAGCAACGCTCCGGCGAGGAGGTCAATGATGTAGTGCTGATTGAGGACGACCGTCGTCACAAACATGGCCCCCATGTACACTGTGCAGGCAATTAGGAACCAACGCTTGCGACTGCGGAGAGCTAGTAAGAGAAGCAACACAGGGTATGCGCCATGCAATGACGGAATGGCTGCGAACCAGAGCGAGGCTGACTTAATCATCCCTTGCACGACGGCTCCGTCCATGGCGGCTGCCATCGTCGTGTTGGCAACTAACTCTGCCGTCGGTTGCGCAAAACCGTGCAGACTTACCCACCAAGGCGGCGCAGCAGGCAACACAAGATAGATCAGTATCCCAACGAAGTGCAGAAAGGTGAACGCGCGCACATGGGTGACAAAATTATCGCGATCACGCGCACGCGAACGTCCGCGAAACCATAGATAGCCCAACCACAGATAGAGCAAAAATAGGTGCGATAGGTAGACAAACTGGGCGATATTGCTGATCGCCATGCCATAAACGGATTGCAGGTTCCCGGCCAACCAATGCCGCCAGGCTATGGCCGGGGCCTCACCGCCGCCGAGCCAACCGAAGAGCCAGACCTCCAAATCGTCTGGCCACTGGACGGCGACGCGCCCAAGCAAAAAGGGTTGTAAGAGCCGCAGCCGATCATACACAAACCAAAACGCGAAGATCGGAGCCCAATCGAGAAAGAACTGCCTCCCGCGTTGCGAAGAGATCAGAGCTAACGGTATGGCAATCAGCAACCCCCAATGATAGAGGCGCAAGGTGTGAGTTGCGGCGCAGAGCGCGACATATCCGCAGACGGTGAGGCTGACGACAAGTTGCCAGAGTTGAATCCGTTGTTTGATGAGTGCGATGGTTGACAATGCGCTTCTCTTCCCTTCTTGGCTTCGAGGTTCATCCGTTACGTTCACCACTCTGCGAGCAGCGTGCCAAACTTGCGAAGGCGAAAACCCCTGATAATTCGCACCTCGTTGTTAGGTATCTATTCAAACCACCGCAAACTTATCTGACAGATGTCGGAGAGATGCTGCATCACTTGGCAGACCGCTTGCGTCTAGAGGGGGCGGCAGAGTATTAACACTCTATGCCGAATGTTTATGGCTTGTTGCCTGTATTAGAAGCTCTGCGTTCCGGCGCGCGACGCATTGAGCGCATCATCGTCGCAGACAGCGCCAAACATGACCGTCTGCGGGACGTTTTCCAAGCTGCGCGTCAAGCAGGCATCCCGATACGCCGCGAGCCACGTGTTGCGCTTGATCGGCTGAGCAGCAACGCGAACCATCAAGGGGTGATTGCCATCGCCGCCCAAACCCGATACTCGGATGAAGAAGAGTTGCTGGCGCAGATTTCATCCAACACGCTATTCGTTGTGCTCGACGGCGTCGAAGACCCGCGTAACCTCGGCGCGATCATTCGCACAGCCGAATGTGCAGGCGCAACCGCCATTATCATTCCCGAACGACGTGCGGCTCAGATCACAGAAGCTGTCGTCAAAACCGCAGCCGGTGCAACTGAGTATTTGCCTATCGCCCGCGTAACCAATCTAACTTCGTTCATCGAGCGATTGAAGCGGCTTAACGTCTGGGTCGTCGGCGTCGAAGGGCAGGCGAAGGCGACCTACACGGCATACGATTATTCGGGCGCGACGGCATTGGTCTTCGGCAACGAAGGGCAAGGGCTGCATCGCCTCGTACGCGAGCGTTGCGATACCTTGATTGCAATCCCCATGCGCGGCAAGATCACTTCGCTCAACGTCTCGGTCGCTGTAGGTGTGGTGTTATTTGAAGCCCAGAGGCAACGTCAAATGGCAAACAACCCTTGACCCGTTTACCAAACGAGAGGCAAGGCATAAAAGGAGCGTAAGGAAAAGTCGGCAGAGCAAGAGGCGTTGCGGTGGGTTATTCCGTGTCCTTCATTCTTTGCTGAACCTTTGCTCCCGGCCAGAAGCGGTCTCCTTCATACCGGAAACGGGTTGA
Source organism: uncultured Clostridia bacterium (assembly GCA_964468725.1). GTDB lineage: Bacteria > Acidobacteriota > Blastocatellia > UBA7656 > UBA7656 > CAYXVU01. The sequence goes on along the minus strand of CAYXVU010000126.1, from coordinate 7,763 downwards.
GAGGCGGTCGAAGACCGCCGGGCTACGGGCGGTTGCCGTCACAACCCTCTCCTCAACGGTTGGTTGAGAACGGATAAGACTGCTTCTCGTTCACCCTCGAACCATACGCACGGACAAGTACAGAATGGCAATGGCCAGCAGGGTGGCGAGCGCGGCGGCCATCGAACCTGCACGATGGCCGGGTGCGGTTTCGCGTGCGGCTTCATACTGTTTCGCCGCGCGAATGCTGGTGTAGTCGTGATACGCCATCAACACGATCATCAAAACGAAAAGCGCCAGTTTCCCTGGCAACCAAGTAGCGATAAATGGATCAACGCGCTCTGCATCGAAGGCTTCCCCATTGAAGAGTTGGCCGATCCTGATGGGAGAATAGCGCGTCATCAGATTTGTCAATCCAGTGATAATCAGAATCACGACCGTCCCCCATCCCATCAAGCGAAAGCGGTGGGCGATGCCCCGCAACAGGCGTTGACGGCTTTCGGCTTCTTGCGAAATGGCATACGGAATCACCACCAACATGGTGTAGAGCAACCCGCCCACCCAAATGGCTGCCATCAAGATATGAAGGAAAACGCTGAGTTGATACATAGAGTCCTCCACGGCAAATCACACGCTGTTCTCGCTGACATTGGCGCTAACCGATTGCGTTGCGACCGCCAATACCAAAGCGACCAACATAATCGCGCCGCTCACCCAATAGGGCGTGCGCCCGTAAAGCGAGCCGTTCCTGACATCGAGACTCAGCAGGTAGCCGCCAAGCGTCGGGCCGATGATGCGCGCCAGCGAAGCCGCCGAAGACATCGCGCCTAACACACGTCCTTGCGATAACGCGTCCACACTCTTGGAAGCCAGAGCATTAAGCGTCGGCGTTACGAAGCTATTACCGATGGCGATGCCCGCAGAGGTAATCAGTAACACAACGAGGCCGGGCGCAAGCGGCAAGATGAGCAGGCAACAGGTAAAGAGCAGCAGTCCAGTTAAAATGAGCAGTCGCTCACCGAATCGCTTGACCAGTCGTCCGAGCAAGCCGCCCTGAATGATCGCGCCCATGACGCCGACATAAGCAAAGAAATAACCGGTCTGCGCCGCATCGAAACCGAATCGCTGATTGGCGAACAGGGCGAAGGTCGCCGTCAAAATGGCAAAGGCGACGGTCGAAAAGAAGTAGATCGCCATCACCGATGTCAACTGCCAGCGATTGGCCTGCTCGAATAGCGAGGCGAGCGAAGATTGTTCTTTGGCTTGTACTCGTTTGTCTGCGGGCAGGCTTTCCGGCAATAAAAAGTAGAGCGCCGTTGCGTTGGCAACCGCAAGCGCGGCTGCAAAAAAGAAGGGGGCGGCTGGCGAAATGTGGCTCATCACACCGCCGATAGCCGGGCCAAAGATAAAACCGAGTCCGAACGCGACACCAATCAAACCCATGCCACGCGAACGCTCCTCAGGCGGCGTTACGTCTGCGATGTACGCCTGCGCAGTCGAAATGTTGCCGCCCGAAATGCCGTCAATGATGCGAGCCAGAAATAAGAGCCATAGCGTATTGGCAAACCCCATCACAAGAAAACCGATGGCCGTGCCCAATAAGCTGACCAGTAAAACCGGTCGCCGCCCGACCCGATCCGACAATTTGCCCAATACCGGCGCGAAGAGAAATTGCATCGCCGAGTAGGTTGCCAGCAACAGGCCGACAATGGTCTCGGATGCCCCGAACTGTTTGGCGTAGAGCGGCAACACCGGAATGACAATGCCAAATCCGATGAGGTCTATGAAGATGGTGACGAAGATGATGACAAGCGGTGAGCGGCTCTTAGCCATCTGCTCTGCTGGTTCCCTTTCTAAAAATGCTTACTGAATGATCGAAGATCAAAAGAATTGCCAGGCGCGTTTGAGCAAATCACTTTTAAGCGTGACATAGCTCTGCTCGCCCATCAACGCGCGAATTAACACCTCGCGCACGCCTCTGTGATAACGCGCCAATCGCACCAGCGCATCGGTGAAGACCTGCCCCATAAAGGTTCCATGATAAAAATGCGGTAAGCGATAGGAAGCCATCTCTAACTCTTTACCGAACGCTGTGCGCCATTGCTCTTCATATCGCAGTGCGGCGCGATCATAATTCGATTCTTCGGCCAGTAGGTCGCCGAGCAGATCGGCGGATTTGAAGGCGAAATAGATTCCCTCTCCAGTGATGGGGTCGGCAAATCCGGCAGCGTCGCCGATGAGCGCCCAACCTTCGCCAATGGTTCGCAACCCTTTCCAAGTCTGTAAATCGAGCGTCGGTATTTTTGCGCCGAAAAAGGTGGCGCGTTCTTCGTCGGGCATCTCGCCACCGTAATAGTCGGCGACAAAACCTTTCAACAAGGCGCGCAGTTCATCTGAACTGCGCTCACCAAGTTTTGATGCCACCCCGAAATTCATCACGCCCGGTCGCGGAAAGGCCCACAAATATCCTGTGAAGTCGCGGGGGAAGCGAATCACCACTTGCTGTTCGGATTCGTCTTTACCTTGATCGTCTCTGACGTTGTACCCGAAAGCGAGAGCCAAATCATCTTTGGAAAAGATGCCGACCAACCGTCGGCGCGTCGGACTGGCCGCACCGTCCGCACCGACTAAAAACGAGGCTCGCCACTGACGGCCATCACTGGTTGTGAGTGCCCACTGGTCGCCGTCACGGTGGAAATGGGCCACTCCGGCTTGGACGAAGCGCGCGCCCCGATCAATTGCGCGGTCGAGCACCAGACGGTTGAGAACCTTGCGCGAGTAGATGGCAAACGGGGTTTCGAAATCCACCGTAACGCGGCGGTCGAGCGGCGAGATCATGGTCAATCGGCGAATCAGCTTGCGCGGGTAGTTGGTGCTCTCTAACAAAAAAGCGAACTCACGAATGGCTCGCGTCGGTACGCCGCCGCCGCACGGTTTCTCCCACGCGCCTTTGGGGTCGAAGAGCAAACACTCGCGCCCCGCCTCGGCAAGTTTGGAGGCCAGATGCGCGCCCGCCGGGCCTGCGCCGATTATCGCAATTTCTGCTCGCTGCTCCGACATTGCCGCAACAGTCTAGCAGTTGAAGGTTACGGGTTGAAAGTTGAAGGTTATGGATGTGAAGGTCGGGGACTACTCCCATCAGAAATCCCCGCCCACCCCTTCATCCCATCACCGGATGAATTCAATAATTAAGCATTAAAGAATTCAGAAGGGGAAAGGATGCAGCTCGGCGAGACCGCCTCGCGCCGCTTCCCCGCTCATTCCGAATTCTCTGAATTCCTCGAATTCCCTGAATTCCTTCCTCCCTTCTTTTTCTTCTTTTAGCGTAGTCATTGAATTTTCCCTTTCTGGTGATGGGAGAGGGGTGCTAGACTTCGAACTGCCTTGGGGGTGCCAGGTTTCGACGGGGGTACACTGAGGTGATAGCTGCATGTCGCGGCCCACGCACCGCGTTACAAAGCTTGGGAACCATAATCGCGAATAGCGACTTAGCTTTGGCGGCCTAGTTCCGCCACGTTTCGCCCGACATCGCCTGTGTGTTGGGACGAAACGTCATTTAGCAGGCTGCCTCTTTTAACCTGTACTCAGGGGTGAGGAGAGAAAGACCAATCTGAGTTAGCCTGCTGCGATGCTTCGTTGCTTCGACGGTCGTAGCGGGCGAAACCAAGACGAAGCAACTACACATTGTAGACGCTATTGCTGACGGCCTTCGGACGAGAGTTCGATTCTCTCCACCTCCACTTGTTCGGTCGGACAAGACGAACGGTTTGTTCCGTCAAGCAAACCGTTCGCTAATCCGACTGCTCAAGACAACCGGATTGGGCAATCGGTTGGGAGCTGCACCTGAGCGCGTTAGTCAATCCGGTTTTATCCAATCACGAATGAGCAAACGAGTTGACTCAACAGCCAACTCAGAAGCATATGCAACGAAGACTCCATTGCAGCATTCGGCTGACCGCAATCTATCTGCTTACGAGTGTCTCGCCGCATATCTATTGTCAGACCAACGAAAAAGCTATCGAATCCATTAGAAGCTCCTATCAAGAAGTCGGCCAGAAGATCGCCTTTATCGAACAAGGCGGCGAAGCCGGGCAGCACGGCGAGTTGGTCTGCAACGAACTGGTTATCAACAAGCAAAACCATTCATGGCCTGCGGTTGGCATCTATCAAGTGACCTACAAATTTTATTACGATTTCGATGCGGACAGTCCGAATCCGCCACCTTATCCGAATCGCTTAGTAAAGGTCGTGGCCACAAGCGCCATCAGCGCACGGACTTATCAACAGGAATACCTATTCGATAAAACTGGCTCACTGGTCTTCTATTTTTCTCAAGCGAAAGAATCCGAATCACTCTACGAGAGGCGCTATTACTTTACGGCTGGCCGCCCCCTTCGCATCATCGAAGGGAAGATTGTCAAAGATCGGCTCTCGGCCTCCGATCATAAAAACGCGACTTGGGTTTCAAACAAGGCAATTCAGGTCAAAGACTTGTTCAAACAATCGTTATTGCTGCCGACTTCTTGATTGTCAACTGTTGCACAGGCTAAGATCGGTTTGCTAATTCAATGACCGATTTCACAAACGCGAGAGAAAAACCCATCGGCATATTCGATTCCGGCGTCGGCGGGCTAACGGTTTTTCGAGCCATCGAGAAGTTGCTGCCCAATGAAAGCCTGATCTATCTGGGCGACACGGCGCGCATTCCCTACGGCACACGGTCGGTCGAAACCGTGCGGCGCTATTCGCTCGAAGATGCGGCCTTCATCCTCGCAAAAGACATCAAAGCCATCGTCATCGCTTGCAACACCGTATCGGCTCTGGCAGCCGATTTTTTGCGTGAGCGCTACGCGATTCCCATCATCGGAGTGATTCGCCCGGGCGCACGACGCGCCGCCGAACAGACGCGCGCAGGCCACATCGGCGTCATTGGCACGGAGGCTACGGTTGCAAGCGGCGCCTATCAACGCGCAATCCTTCATTGCAATGACCGGCTCACCGTATCATCTGTCGCCTGTCCGCTTTTTGTGCCGCTTGCCGAAGAAGGGTGGACGGATCACGAAGTCACTCGCTTGGTTGCCCAAGAGTACCTGGCTAGCCTGCGCGCTGAGGGCGTGGATACGTTGGTGCTCGGTTGCACCCACTATCCGATTTTGCGTCCGGTCATTGAAAGGGTGATGGGGGAGAGTGTAGTGTGTGTAGACTCTAGCGCAGCGGTTGCCGATGAAGTTGCGCAACAGTTGCAACGACTGAGTCTGGCGCGCATCGGCGCGGAACCTCGAAGCGAAAGCTTTTATGTCACCGATTCGGCGGCACGGTTTCGCCGCGTAGCGGAATTATTTTTGGGACGACCTCTCGAATCGCTCGAAGTCGTCGAGTTAGGAGAAAGATGAGTTATAAACGAAACAACGGGCGGTTATACGATCAGTTGCGCGACGTTCGCATCACTCCCGGTTATACGAAGTATGCCGAAGGCTCTGTGCTTATCGAGATGGGTGCAACCAAAGTCATCTGCACAGCCTCTGTGGATGAGCGCGTACCTATGTTTTTGAAGAATACGAACAAAGGTTGGGTCACGGCAGAGTATTCGATGCTGCCACGTGCGACGGAAAGCCGCACGGCGCGCGAACAAGGACGGAATACCCTCTCCGGTCGCACGCAAGAGATTCAACGCCTCATCGGTCGCTCGCTGCGCGCCGTTGTGCAATTCAATCGCATGGGCGAGCGCACCATCTACCTCGATTGCGATGTCATTCAAGCCGACGGTGGCACGCGCACAGCTTCCATCACTGGCGCATTTGTGGCTCTCGTCCTCGCGTTCAGAAAGCTCTACGAAAACGGCAAGATTGCATCTCCGATTCCGGTGACCGATTATGTCGCCGCCATCTCGGTTGGCATCTTACAAGGGCAGACCTTACTCGATCTGGAATATACGGAAGATTCCAAAGCCGATGTGGATATGAACATTGTGCGGACAGGCTCCGGGCACTTCATCGAGATTCAAGGAACCGCCGAATCGAAGCCTTTCAATCAAGAGCAGATGAATCAAATGATCGAACTGGCCAACGTCGGCATTCAACAACTCATCGAAAAGCAGCGCGAAATTCTCGGCGATCTCCGCTAGTCTGCGCGACGATTTCCGGCGGTCTGTCAAAGGTTGCCGCTCAGCAGGCGCAAACCGAATTCCGGTTGTGTTAGAATTTTGACCGTCGAATTTCCCGTGCGCGCGTCTTCGTAAACCCAAGTGACCGGTTTCTGATAGCTTGTTCATCGAATCGGCGCAGAGACCGTCAAAACCGCGCAGAATAGAACCCTGAGTCGCTTGGTTTGGCTTTTGTGATGAAATTGGGAGGACGTATGAAGTTTAGAGGTTCGCTCGTAGCCCTACTCTTGCTGCTGATGTTGGCGACGTTGACGCCAGCACAAGGGGGACAAGAATTTTCCGACCCGGACGGTAAGTTCAAACTGCAACTCGTCGGCGATTGGCGCGCGGTCAGCTATAACGACGCAGTGGGCAGACAAAAGACCGAATTCGTCTATCGTGACCGCAGCG
>CAYXVU010000126.1:0-1221 GCA_964468725.1 uncultured Clostridia bacterium | reverse complement strand
CTCTTGAAGATCAGCCGTGAGGGACTGACCAACGGCTCGCTCAATGATTTCGCACGCCAGGAAGAAGAGACCCTCAAAATTTACCGTCAAGGATTTCAAATTATCGCCAAAGAGCCCTTCACAGGCGGCACACTCAAAGGCATGCTGCTATCGTTTTACACAACCGAGAGCGGGCGAAATCTGGCACATGCTTTCTATTTCCTACAAGAAGGAAACACCGTCTGGGTGTTGCGCTTTTCCGGCAAACGCGGCTCGCTCGACATTAATCGCAACCTGACCGATCAGATTGCGCGCAGTTTCCGCACCAAATAATCGAATTGCCAAGTTTGGCGACCACAGTTCAGAGGCGATCTTTGGCTGCCAGAAGAGGGGTAGATGCGGCAGTCAGTGGTCGCCTCTGAACGCAAAGGACGAACCGGAAAGGTTGCTATGCGATTGATCGCCTTCAAAACCGCAGATGAGGAAATTCCTCTTCACTTTGGCGCGCTGCTGCCGGATCGTCGGCAAGTTCTCGATTTCACGCTTGCGCTCGGCGAGTTTGATAATTTCCTCGATTGGTTCGATCTCGATAATGAAGAGGCTGAAGAACCTCTTGATCTCTACGAGAAGATCGTATCTGGCAACACCCGCCCTGCATCAGCCAACGATCAAGAAGGTGACGCTCCGGCAAAAGGGGCAATTGTTCGTCCCGGATGGAATTGGGAATTGGTTCGTCAAAACACCATCCTGCCGCTCGATGAAGTGCAGATACTGGCACCCGTCCCGCGACCGGGAAAGATTATCTGCATCGGCCTCAACTACCGCGACCACGCAGCCGAAACCAACAAGCCCGTCCCCAAACAACCGATGCTCTTCTCCAAATTCAACACCGCCGTGATTGGCCCTGACCAGTCCGTCATCCTGCCGTCAAGCAGTGGCAAAGTTGACTATGAAGCTGAGCTTGCCGTCATCATCGGTCGGCGCGCAAAACAGGTTTCCGTAGAGAAGGCACTCGATTACGTCTTCGGCTATACCATCATCAATGACGTGAGCGCGCGCGACTTCCAACAATCTGACATTCAGTACCAACGCGCCAAATCCTGCGACACCTTTGCGCCGATGGGAGCCTACATCGCAACATCTGACGAAATTCCCGACCCGCAAAATCTTTCGATCAAGCTGCGCCTCAACGGTCAGACGATGCAGGATTCGAACACGTCGCAGATGATCTTCGGCGTCGCG
>CAYXVU010000125.1:0-17234 GCA_964468725.1 uncultured Clostridia bacterium | reverse complement strand
TGACCATATAACCGCCATAACTGCCGCCCGCCGCGCCGACTCGCTGACCATCGACATAAGGCATTGCGGCAACCTTAGCGACGCCGTTCATCAAATCAACGTAAACTTTGCCGCCCCAATCGCCCGATATTTCATCGGTGAACTTCTGCCCGTAGCTTGTCGAACCTCGCGGATTCGGCGCAAAGACCACATAGCCTGCGGCAGCGAAGGTTTGTGGGTTCCAACGATAACTCCAGGCATCGTTCCAGGCCCCTTGCGGCCCGCCGTGAATTAAGACGATCAGCGGCCATCTCTTCGTCGGCGTGAAGTTAGCCGGTTTGACCAGCCAGCCATGGACCTTCGCCCCAGCCGCGCCCGTCCATGTCAACTCTTCTGCCGGTTGGAGATTGAATTGCGCCAGAAACGCCTCATTCGTTTTGGTCAGTTGCATCACGTTGTTGCCATCCGACCGGGCGCGAAAGATTTCAATCGGATGGGTCATCGTGTGTCGCGTGAAAATCAAGGTCTTGCCATCCGCTGTCAGTTGCAGATCGTCATTCGTACCTTCGGCAATGATCTTCTTGGCCGCACCGCCGCTGACCGGCATAACGTAGACCGCCTGCCGCCCGCGCTCGCCAATCCCCATGAAGACCTGTTGGCTGTTGGGCGAAAAGGTGAACGCTTCGACGTTATTATCAATAGCCTCGCTGATCGAACGGCTCGTACCCGCTTGACGATCATAGAGCATCAATCGCCAGCGGTCGGCTTCAAATCCGGCGCGCGCTTGCGAGCGATATGCCAGATAGCGACCGTCCGGCGAATACTGCGGCGACGAATCCGCGCCGCGATTGGTGCCAGTCAAGCGTTTCGCCTCGCCGCCAGTCATTGGAACGATGAAGATGTCACTGTTGGTTGATAGCGCTTCATCTTTGTCCGTGTTGCGCGTGTAGGCCAGTTCTTTCGAGTCGGGCGAAAAGGCATAATCGGTTGGGCCGCCTAAACTGAAAGGCGGAGCATTGTAATCTCCTGGCGTCAGATCGCGGGCGACTCCGCCGCTGGCTGCAACGACGAAGATGTGCGTGCGCTTGCCCTCCGTCCAACTGTTCCAATGGCGATAGAGCAGTCTGTCGGCGATCTTCGCCTTCACTTTGCTGGCCGCAGCCTTTTCGTCGCGCTCGCGGTTGCAATCGTTGGTCGCGCAATCGGGATAGACTTCTGACGTGAAGGCAAACCAGTTGCCATCGGGCGACCAGACAGGGCCATCGGCTCCTAAGGCAATATCGGTAACCTTTTTGGCCGTACCAAGTGTGCCGTTCTCAAAATCGGCTACCCAAATCTGTGGAGCGCCGTCGCGCGCGGAGATGAAGGCGAGGCGTTTGCCATCAGGAGACCAGCGCGGCGAACTGGATGAGACAGTCTCTCTTGTGAGTTGTTGCGGTTGGCCGCCCTCGCTTGAGATCAAATAGATTTGCGTTGTGCGCCGATTGGCCGTCTTGTCGGTATCGGTGACGGTGTAGGCCAGCCAACGACCATCGGGGGAGAGTTGCGGGTCGCCGACTCGCCGCACGATGATCAGTTCGTCAATCGTGAACGGCTTCGCCATATCGGGTTGCGAGTATCCGGCGGTGACCATCGCGCCGCTGACCAGTATGGTCAAAATTGCTAAGGTGATAAGACGTTTCATTGTTTTCCTCCTCAAGTGTAGGCTGCCAGTTCTCGAAAACAGCCCTCGCCGCAAAGTGAATCAGGAAAGGCAAGACCGACCACCGGCAAGGCTAGCAATCCAGTTCAGCCAAGTCAATGTTTGCTGCTTTAGGCTTGCTAAGCCAAGGGTCAACCTCAAATGCCAATCGCCCACCAGAAATCGGTTTCTGGCGGGCGATTGAAACGGAAACCCTGACTTGACTTCAACCTTTCAGCGCCAATTTGGCGGGCACGGTGTCGTTAGGGTTCGATCAGAGTGACAGACTCTTCGGTCATCAGAGACGGAACCTTAGAACCGTCTTTCTTCTTGGCAATGACTTGGAAGATGGCTGCCGAGCCCAGCGCATCGGCGGGCGCTTTCCATTTGATCGAAGTCTCTTTGGTCTTGCCGATGGTGCGGAAATGAGCGCCGCCATCGTACGACACTTGTACCTCAAAGCTCTTCACATCCTCGACCGAACTCTCCCAATTCAGCGTCAGCGCATCACCAACTCGGATTTCAGAAACCGATAGCGACTGAATGGTGATGGCCTGAACTTGCGCTCCCGACGAACTGACTTTGAAGACCGCTTGGGTTTGTCGGTTCGGAGCCTCAAACAAGTAAGGGCCTTGTTGACAGCCATAGCGAATATCGAAAACGGCATCTCGAGTGCTGATGTTGGGGATGATGACGGTAAATTTCCGAACCGCACCACCCAACTCTCTGGTCAAGCGATACTCTTGACCGGTCTCCCGGTTCACCAGAAAAATCTCCTGTTCGCACCAAGTCGTATTGAGGTCTTTCGGCAAATCAACCACCCAAGAGATGGACACTTTCTGTCCCGGCCTCAAGGTCCCGCCCGTGCTGGGTAAGGTCATGCGCGTGCTGATGACCTGTTGCGCTTCCACCTGCTTCTGGGTGAGTATCATACCGGAGGCAATGAACAGAGCAACCAGTGCCACCACGATCAGACTGCGGCCTTTTGCGTTGGAAACCATATTGTGACCCTCCTGAAGTTTGTTTGTAACAGTCCCAATCCCACGCCGGATGAGTCCAGACATCTTCTACCGATCCGGCTCTGTAATTTCCTGAAATTATGTAGACCAACTGCTCCCGGGCATGGAAGCTCTTTTGATTTTACGGCTGTAATGCTTTCCCTCTAGACGCGGCTATATTATTGCAAATGGTGAGTAAAGTCAAAGACTCATCTGGCAAATGACCAACCCGATTTCGGCTTGCTGAGGAGCGCTCAGCGAGGTTGTTTAGGAGAAGGTCGCAGGCGAAAAATCTTCTACAGATGGAAGAAACTTTACCCAGTTGTGTCTAATACCCATGTGGCGTTAGGCTGCTTTCAACATAATGGATACTCCGCATCTTGAAATAGATGGGCGAGAGCCGGAACTGATCCGCGCAGCTCAATGCGGGGATATGGCGGCTTTCAAAAGCCTCTATGAATGCTATCGAGAGCGCATCTACAACTTCGCTTTCTATGCGCTTGGCGATCAAGCGTGGGCGGAGGACGTTTTACAGATCATCTTTATGAAGATGCATCGCGGGCTGCCGGACTTCCGTTTCGCATCGGCCTTTTCGACCTGGCTCTATCGTATCGCGCTCAACGAATGCCAGAACCAACAGCAGCGTCACCGCACCCGCTATGTGCCGTTGGAAGCGATTCTCGGCAGCGAAGACGAATGCGACAGAGGGGCGCTTCCCGATGCCGAACACGCGCGCAATGAGCGCGGCGAAATCATTCGCCAAGCAGTGTTGGAGTTGCCGCCTAAACTGCGCACGGTTGTCGCTTTGAAATATCTGGATGGCCTCTCCTATGACGAAATCGCCGCCATCTTGGGCTGTTCATCCGGCACGGTGGCGTCGCGGCTCAATCGCGCGTTGGCCAAATTAGAAGATCGTTTGCGCCCACTCAAACGAATCCTTTGAAGCTCTCAGGGAGGTGGAAATATGAGATGCTTGCGCTTTGGGTTGCACAAAAAATTCTCGCGGTATCTTCACAATGAGCTTGCGCCCGCAGAACTTGATCGGCTGGAGGCGCACTTGCTTGACTGCGGGTGGTGTCGCACGCAGCTAACACGCCTGCGCGGCGGTCACCATCTGGCGCAGCAGATTCCTACGACCACTCCGCAACGCGATGGGTGGCAAGCCCTCGAATCCATCCTGTTTCGGCAAGCGCAGGAAGCCGCTGAACCGACTGCGCATCAGGCAGCCACTCATTGGGTAAGCGCCTTTCTCAAACCCAGAGTCGCTGCCGTAACCGTTGTGACGCTTGTTCTCACTATCGGATCGCTTCTCACCTTCCGCCAATTTTGGCCGCAGCTTCGCGTCGCTCCCGATGCGCTCGCTACAGAGATTCTCGACCCTGACAGCTTTCACAAAGTTTCCATATCCGACATTCATAACAACACCGAACCGCACATTGTCGCAGAAGGCTATGTCAGCGAAGTTCGTATTGACAGCGAAGACGGTGATCTGACATTCCGGCTGGTCGAGAACATGCAGAAGGCTCATCCCTTCATCGTCTGCGAAATCATTACCCCTATCAACGTCGCCCCGCCGACCGTCGGGAGCCGTGTGCGCGTCTATGGGGTGAGTCGGTATGACGGCAAAGAGAATCACCAGTGGTACGAAGTCCATCCGGTACTCGGTATCGAGAGGGTGCAAAGCAAAGCTCAGCACGAATAAATACTCGATCATTCATTCCGTTTCATTAAGGAGAACATCAAATGAACCTCACGCCCTGCGCCGCAGCGCTTCATTGCTTTCTACAAAAACTCGCTGCTTTCACCTTGTGCTTGCTCTTGGCTCTCCCGGCTTGGGCGCGCGAAAGCTATTCGGTGACCGGCATCGTTAAAGACCGAACTGGCGCAGCGGTTGCAGATGCAGCCGTGTCATTGCTCACGGCTCAACGGGCGATCATCAGCACCACCACCACCGATGCCGAAGGCCGCTTTACGATTGCCGAGGTCGGCAGCGGAACCTATCTGCTGAAAGTCGTCTTGCGCGGCTTTGAAGAGAGCAACACGGCCATCACGGTTCGGCAGGCCAATGTCGAAAACGTCGAAGTGACACTGGAAGTCGGTGTCCTAACCGAACAAGTCACTATCACCACCAATTTCGGCGCTGTCGAAAGCATCGAAGCGATTTCGCAACAGGTCAACCTCATCAGCGAACGCGAGATTCAGGAACGCGCCAAATCCATCGTGGCACAAGTCGCGGTCGAAGAACCCGGCATTCATCTGCAACGCACCAGCACCAGTCTGTCCGGCATCTTCGTGCGCGGGCTGACCGGCAACAAAGTCAATGTCTTTATTGACGGAGTTCGCTACTCTACGGCTGCGCAACGCGGCGGCGTCAGCACCTTTTTGAATCTTATCGAACCCGCCAACCTGCAAGGCGTCGAAGTCATTCGCGGCCCGAACAGCGCACAATACGGTAGCGATTCGCTTGGCGGCAGCATTCAATTTCTCACTCGCGTACCCTCTTTCTCGCCTGATGGGTTCAAGTTGAACGGCTCTGCCGGTGTCTATTTCAACAGCGCCGATACAGGATTTGGTTCCAACGTCTCCACCGTCTTCTCGACGCGCAATTTCGGATTGCTGACTAGCGTCGCAGGCCGTCGCGTCAACACTCTGCGCACAGGCGATGGCATTGATTCGCATTCCGCGCTCACACGATTTTTAGGACTCTCTTCCGAAGTGTTGATTGATGACCGCATGCCCGACACCGGATTCACGCAGTATGGCGGGCAGGTCAAAATGAATTGGTCGCCCGCGCCAAACCATCAAGTCATCGCCAATTACACGCGCAGTCAACAAGATGGCGGCAAACGCTTCGATCAACTGTTGGGCGGCGATGGCAATCTCATTGCCGAGTTGGAAAATCTCATGCTGGACTTCTTCTACTTACGCTACGACAAGTTCAAGCTCGGATGGTTCGATAATTTATCGCTGCTCTACTCCTTCAACGGGCAACGCGAAGAGCGCGTCAATCAGGGCGGCAACGGCAACCCATTGGCTTCGATCACGCACGAGCCGGAGCGATTGAATGCCAACGGATTGCAAGGCTTCGTTAGCAAACTCATCGGCACGCGCAACAACCTGCTCATCGGCGGCGACTATCAGCATGAAAGAATTGATGCGCCTTCATTTTCCGTCAACCCGATCACCCGCATTGCGACGCTGCGGCGCGGTCGCGTGCCCGACAACGCTCGCTACGAGCGCGGCGGCGTCTTCATTCAAGACTTGTTCGAAGCCATCCCCAACAAATTGCGCTTGATCGGCAATCTGCGCTATAACGCCGCCTCCTACGAAGCGCGCGCGGAAGATTCGCCCATCGTTGGCGGGCGTCGGCTGTGGCCGAGCGATTCTTTGAAAGTAGACAATGTCACCTTCCGCGCGGGCGTAGTGGCGACGCCGGTCGAAGGGCTGCACTTCTTATTCAATGTCGGGCGCGGCTTTCGCGCGCCGCATCTGACCGACCTCGATGGCCTCGGGTTAACCGGCTCGGGGTTTGAAGTGACAGCGGCTGAGGTCGCCGGGCTAGGCGCGACGGTGGGAACGGCTGCCGATGATACTGCCATATCATCCGGTCGCCCGGTTGAACAAGTCACCTCCGAATACAACTACACGTACGATTTCGGCGTGCGCTACCACAACCGTCGCGTTGATACGGACTTCGCCTTCTTCATCAACGACATCTACGACAATATCACCAAGCAGGCGTTGATTCTGCCCGCCGGGGCAGTCGGTCGTCGTTTGAGCGATCAAACCATCATCGCGCAGACGCCTGATGGTGCGGTGTTCGTCGCCGCCGCCACCAATCCGGTTCTTGTGCGCGCCAACTTCGACGACGCGCGCATCTACGGGTTCGAACACACCTTCGACGCGCACATCACTTCGGAATGGGATGTGTCAACCGTCTTCACCTATCTGCACGCCCGCGACAAACGCACAGACCTGCCGCCCAACATCGAAGGCGGCACGCCAGCGCCGGAAGGGTATTTGAAAGTGAGGTATGCTCCGACTGGCAAAAGATTCTGGCTTGAGCCCTACGTTCATATTGCCGACCGACAGGAGCGACTTTCAACTCTCGATCTGGCAGACCGACGAACGGGCGCACGCCGAACCCGCAATAGCATTGCGGCTTTCTTCGCCAACGGCGCGCGCGTGCGCGGACTGATTAGTCCGGGAGCCGACTCTGTTTTCGGCACGCCGGATGACATTCTCAAGCCCACAGGCGAGACGCTCGCGCAGGTGCAAAATCGGGTACTCGGGGTTGGAGTCAATGCCGCGTCGCTCTTTACGGCGATTCCCGGCTACGTCACATTTAACCTGCGCGGCGGTTTCCGATTCGGCGACCGCCATGAAGTGCTGTTTGATTTCGAAAACATCGGCGACCGCAATTATCGAGGTCTCAGTTGGGGAATTGACGCCCCCGGTCGCGGCATCTTTCTGCGCTACAACACGCGGTTTTGATGCGCAGCAAAAAGTTTCGTAGTGTGTCCTACCTGAAGTCGTAACGAAGCCCTAGCCATCAAGGTGGCCGGAGCACAAAGAAGTTGTCAGATGAGCAGTCGTTTGGCAGTTTCGGCGTGCGCCGGACATCTTGATGGTATTTTTCTTTGGCCACCCATCTACAAATCTCTTCCCCATTTTGATATATCTAACCGACGTGAATTACATCGGCTCTAAGCACTCGCTCTTACCCTTTCTCGAAAGCGTCTTTGATCGTATCTGCGATGGCAACGAGCGCGTGCTATGCGACATCTTTGCCGGAACCGGAGCCGTAGGCCGCCTCTTCAAGCGCAAAGGCCTGCGAATTATTGCCAACGACCTGCAATATTACGCCTACGCGCTCAACAAAGCGTACATCGAAATCAGTCGCACGCCGGTCTTTGTCGAACTGCGCAGACGCTTCGCCCGACAGATTGAACCCCATCGCCAATCGGGGGATTCATCGCTTGAAAACGTGTTGCGCTTCCTCAATCACCTGCCTCGTAAAAAGGGGTTCATCGCGCGCCATTACAGCCCTGCCGCTAATCGCTTGTACTACACCGAAGAGAATGCCGAACGCGCCGATGCCATTCGGCAGGCCATTAACAGATGGCGCAACGACGGTATCATCACCGAGAAAGAGTATTTCTACATTCTCTGCTCACTGCTCGAAGCCATTGACCGAGTCGCCAATACGGCAAGCGTCTACGGCGCGTTTTTGAAGAGTTTCAAAGCGAGCGCCCGCAGGCGGCTGACCCTCAAGCCTCTCGAATTGAGCCCGCACACCGGCGCGTGCAGAGTCTTCAACCGCGATGCCAACGAGATCATTGAAGAGATCGAGTCCGACGTGTTGTATGTAGACCCACCATACAATCATCGTCAGTACGGCGCAAACTATCATGTGCTCGAAACCATCGCCGCTTATGACGACCCGCAACTCAAGGGCATCACCGGCATGCGCGAGTATGAGCGCAGTTCGTATTGTCGCCCCAAATCGGCGCGCGACGCGCTCGAACATCTGATCCGTTCGGCGCGCACGCGGCACATTCTGTTAAGTTACAACGATGAGGGATTATTGAGTTTGGAGACGGTGCGGCGAATTCTCGGCACTCGCGGCGAGCCTGTGACTTTTCAAACCGGTTACAATCGTTTCAAGGCCGACAACGGGCGCGCCTACAAGCGCAACTCGACAATCGAGTATGTTCATTACGTCCGCGTCGTCAAATCCTAACGGCAGCCCTTACTTTCGCTGGCGGCCTCTTGCACCTGCACGGCGTTCGGCTCCGCTCACAACCGAAAAATCAATCAGGTGGCGTTCTTTATCCACGCGATCAACCGAGACGCGCACTGCGTCGCCCAATGCAAACACGCGCCCGCTGCGCAGGCCGCACAAGCGATGCTTGCTCTCTTGATACTCAAAGGTTTCGTCGCCGAATGTTGCCAGATGAACCAGCCCTTCGATGAAAAACTCGCTCAATTCGACATAGAACCCGTACTCTTTGACTCCCGTGATGATGGCGTCGAATTCGTCGCCAACATGCTCAGCCATAAAATCGGCTTTGCGCCATTCCATCAATTCGCGCTCCGCTTCATCGGCAGCGCGTTCGCGTTCGCTCGCATAGTCACCAATCATCTCTAACGTTGCGCGCATCTCGGCCTCGCGTTGCTCTTCGAACACCGGCCAAGCGAGGCGTGCCGCCGCTTGCTTGCGGCCAAGTTCGATCTCTTGTCCGTTATCGCCTGCGCGATTTCCCCGCTCTAACACTTCGCGCAAGATGCGATGCACAATCAAATCAGGGTAGCGACGAATGGGCGAAGTGAAATGGGTATAGCTGGGCATCGCCAGTCCGAAGTGCCCCAAATTTTGCGGTGTGTAACGCGCGCGTTGCATCGAGCGCAACATCAGATAGGAGAGCATGCGCTCTTCCGGCAAGCCTTCGATCTGCCGTGCCAGATGTTGAAAGCCGCGCTGGGGAACTTTGCCATGCATCGAAAATTTATGACCGAAGGCGTTGGCGATGGCGGCAAACTCTTCGACCTTTGCGAGGTTCGGCTCTTCGTGAATGCGATAGAGAGCAGGCGCGTTGAGAGCTTCGAGGTGACGAGCCACCGTCTCGTTGGCCAATAGCATGAACTCTTCGATCAAGCGATGCGCGATGTTGCGTTCGGCGCGCACAATGCCGCAAATCTGGCCTTCATCGTTAAACTGCAACTCGGCTTCCGGCAAATCGAAATCAATCGCGCCGCGCTCGGCTCGTCGCTCAATCAGAGTCAGCGCAAGCCGATGCATCTGCAAGATCATCTCTTTGACCTGCGCGTATCGCGCCGCCGTTTCGCCTTCCGGATTGGTGATGATGTCGTTGACCGCCGTGTAGGTCATCCGCTCGCGGCTGTGAATGATCGAAGGCGCAAGCCAATAGTCAACCACGCGCCCGGTAGCGCTCAATTCCATCAGCGCCGACATGGTTAGCCGATCAACCTGCGGGTTGAGCGAACAGATGCCGTTCGACAAGCGTTCCGGCAACATCGGAATGGCGCGTTCGGGAAAGTAGACCGAGGTGCCGCGTCGAAAGGCTTCTTCGTCAAGCGCGCTCGCTTCCCGGACGTAAAAACTGACATCGGCGATATGCACGCCGAGCCGGTAGCGACCATTGGCTAAGGCTTCCAGCGACACCGCATCATCGAAATCGCGCGCCGTCTCGCCATCAATCGTAATCGTCAACCTCTCGCGCAGATCAACGCGGGCGCGCAGTTGGTCTGCGGAGATCGTTTCACTGAGGGCATCAGCTTCGCGCAACGCGGCGTCGGAAAATTGGTGCGGCAAGCGATGTTTGCGAATGATGATTTCGACATCAATGCCGGGAGTGTCCAACGTGCCAAGCACTTCGATCACGCGCCCGCGCGGCAGGCGACCGGCAATGGGCGGTCGGGTGATTTCGACAGTGACGATCTCTTCGCTGCGCGCGTCGAGCGTGTCGGCAGGCGAAATCAAAATGTCGTGTAAAAACTTCTCATCAAGCGGTGTGACGAAACACTCTCTCTTGAGTTGTACGAAGCGCCCGACAATAGTGCGATGCTCGCGTTCGAGCACGGCTTCGATGCGCCCTTCGCGGCCACGCGCCTCTGTGCGGGTTACGCGCGCGATCACCTTATCGCCGTGCATCGCTGCGCCCATTGAGCGTTCGCTGATGAAGAGGTCGCCGCGCGCCCGTTCGCGTTCATCATCGGGGATGACGAAGCCGTGACCGGAGCGCGTGCCTCTGAAGGTGCCGATCAGCACTCCGACGGCGGATTTGCGCCAGTAGCGTTCGCCTTTGACTGCCGCCAAGCCGGTGCGCGCGAATTCGCTCAGATATTGTCGCAGTTGTTGGCGCTGCTCATCGCTGAGGTTGAGCGCATCGGCCAGTTGGGTGACAGAGATGCTGCGGTCACGTGATTTGGGCAGGGCGACGAGAATTTTCTGCGGCGAGAGGTTCACAACATCCGTCTGCGAATCACACAAATCGGCGCGCAGCCATACGAACAAAACGCCGATTCGCGCCCCTTGCGGGTCGCTGTTTTGAGGGTTCGATCAGCGTCGCGCTTTTTCCGCAAGCTGCACATCAATGACGGCGCGTTCCAGCTCGATCATCGCGCGCGCCAGATCAACATCGGGGTCGGTCGTCGCTTTTTGAAGCTGCCTCTCCGCGTGTTCTTTCAGCTTGAGCGCCTGCGCAAGGTCAATATCTTCGGGGCGTGCGGCGCGGTCGGCCAGCACCTCAACGCGGTTGGCCGTGACTTCGACAAAGCCATCGCTGATGGCGATGTCGCCGCGCTCTTCGTTGGCAACGTAGGTGAGAAGGCCTGCGGGTTTGAGTTGCGAGACGAGTTCGGTATGGCCGGGAAGGATGCCCAGTTCGCCATCCAGCCCCGGCAGTTGCACTTGATCTACGTCGGCTTCGAACACTTTGCGTTCGGGAGTGACCACTTCAAGGTGTATCTTGTCTGCCATCGCTTCTCTTCTATAAAAATGGTGCGGGCAGAAGCAGGGCTTCTGCCCGTCGAGGGTGATGCAAATTTACAGCGTCTTGGCTTTTTCGACCGCTTCCTCGATGCCGCCGACCATATAGAAGGCTTGCTCCGGCAGGTCGTCATGTTTGCCTTCGATCAGCTCTTTGAAGCCGCGAATCGTCTCTTCGAGGGTGACGAATTTGCCTTCAATGCCGGTGAATTGATGAGCGACGAAGAACGGCTGCGAAAGGAACCGTTGAATCTTTCGCGCCCGCGCTACGGTCAGCTTGTCATCTTCCGACAATTCATCAATGCCCAAAATGGCGATGATGTCTTGCAGGTCTTTGTAGCGTTGCAGAATGCGTTTGACGGCTTCGGCAGTTTCATAATGCTCGTTGCCGACGATGCGCGGGTCGAGAATGCGCGAAGTCGAGGCGAGCGGGTCAACCGCCGGATAGATGCCCAACTCTGCGACTTGGCGCGAGAGGGCGGTGACAGCATCGAGGTGCGCGAAGGTCGTCGCCGGAGCAGGGTCTGTGTAATCGTCAGCCGGAACGTAGATCGCCTGTACAGAGGTGATCGAACCGGTCTTGGTCGAAGTGATGCGCTCTTGCAATTCGCCCATCTCGGTGGCCAGCGTCGGTTGATAGCCGACCGCCGACGGCATGCGGCCGAGCAAGGCCGAGACTTCAGAACCAGCTTGCGTGAAGCGGAAGATGTTATCAATGAAGAGCAGCACGTCCGCGCCCGATTCATCGCGGAAATATTCGGCCAGCGTGAGCGCCGTCAGCCCTACGCGCAAGCGCGCGCCGGGCGGTTCGGTCATCTGCCCATAGACGAGCGCGGCTTTCGACTTTTTAATCGCCTCCATATCCACGTTGGCAAGGTTGAATTCGCCGGTCTCTTCCATATGATGGTTGAAGCCTTTGCCGTAGTTGATGACCGAGGTTTCAACGAATTCGCGGATCAGGTCATTGCCTTCGCGGGTGCGTTCGCCGACGCCACCGAAGACCGAATAACCGCCGTGCTTTTGCGCGACGTTGTTAATCAACTCTTGAATGAGTACGGTCTTGCCGACGCCCGCGCCGCCGAATAGGCCGATCTTGCCGCCGCGCAAAAAGGGTTCGAGCAAATCAATCACCTTGATGCCGGTGACGAACATTTCGAGTTCAGTGGATTGCTGTTGAAAGTCGGGCGCGTGCCGGTGAATGGGGAAGTGGGTTTCGCTCTCAATTGGGCCGAGTTGGTCAACCGGTTGACCGATAACGTTGAGCACGCGGCCAAGCGTTGCAGGGCCGACCGGCACAGTGATGGGGCCGCCTGTATCAATGGCCTTCATGCCACGAATCAAACCTTCGCTCGGTTCCATCGAAACGCAACGGCAGCGCCCTTCGCCGAGGTGTTGTTGAACTTCGACGATGAGGTTGATCGGGGCAGGCACTTCGAAGCCGTCGCTGACGATTTTGAGCGCCTGATAGATCGGCGGCAGCGCCGATTCTTCAAATTCGACGTCCACAACCGGGCCGACGATCTGAATGACTTTGCCTTCATTTGCCATCTAAATAGCTCTCCTTGAGTCGCAATCTATTCGTTTGATCATTTCGGACGAGTCTCGCATTCGGGTACGACTATGACTACTGTAGCGATGCGCGTCGGTTTGTCAAAGGGGGGATGGTAACGTATCAACAAAGGGTGCGTCAAAACGAAGTGAGCAGTTATAGAGGCGTAAAAATCTCGCTGCAAATTGCGCGAAAGGGCGAACGCCATAGCACTTTTTGTTGCCCGGCAATGACGGAATGCAGGCAGGTCATTTATGGTCTGCAAACAGGCAGGTCTCACTTCACCTGGCTGCCACGTAGCCAAAACCTAATGGCGAAGGATGATGCACCCTCAATTCGGATTGGCGCGCATTAAGGCGTCGAAGATGCGCATGAGGTCTTCGCTGGAGGAGAATTTGATTTCAATGGTGCCGCCTGCTTGCGAGAGTTTGATCTTTACGGGCGCGTCGAGACGTTTGCTCAGTTTCGATTCGGCGGCGACGATGTTGGCGTTTTCGCTCTGTAAGGCTGCGGCAACGCCGCGCCGCGAAGTTGTGCCGCCGTCGCGCACCTGTTTGACCAACTCTTCGGTGGCGCGCACGGAAAGCCCTTTGTTGAGGACTTCTTGCGCCGCCGCTTGTTGCAGCTCGGCAGACTCTAAACCGAGCAAAGCGCGCGCGTGCCCCATGGAGAGTTTGGCATCTTCGACAAGGCGTTGAATCGCTTCGGGCAGCTTCAACAAGCGCAGCGAGTTGGCGATAGAAGAGCGGTCTTTGCCGACGCGTTGGGCGATCTCTTCTTGGGTGACATTGAGTTGTTCGATCAGGCGATGGTAGGCGCTGGCTTCTTCGATGGGGTTGAGTTCTTCGCGTTGAATGTTTTCGATGAGCGAGAGTTCCAACACCTTGCCGTCGGGCACATCTTTGATGACACAGGGAACGCGCACGATTCCGGCTTTTTGCGCGGCGCGCCAGCGCCGTTCGCCAGCGATGATTTCGAAGCGTTCGCCTTGGCGGCGCACGACGATGGGTTGGAGGATGCCATTAGAGCGAATCGAGGCGGCCAGCTCTTCAAGCCGCGCATCATCAAAGTACTGGCGCGGTTGATAGGGTGTGGGGTCGAGTTGGTCTACGGTGAGTTCGACCAGTTCGCTTTCGGTCGCCGCGCCCGTCTGATTGAAGAGCGCGCTAAGCCCCCTCCCCAACGCCTTTCTTGACATTGTTGATTACCTCCTTGGCAAGCCGCAGATAGCTCTCTGCACCTTTCGATTTGATGTCGTACAGCACGATGGGCTTCCCGTAACTCGGCGCTTCGGCCAAGCGGACATTGCGCGGAATGATGGTGGCGAAGACTTGCGCGCCTAAAAAGTCTCTGAGGTCGGAGACCACTTGATTCGACAGGTTCGTGCGTTCATCGAACATGGTCAGCAAGAAGCCCTCTATCGTCAGGTTGGGGTTGAGCGTGCGGCGAATTTTGACCAGCGTATCCCACAATTCCGATACGCCTTCGAGGGCGAAGTATTCGCATTGAATCGGGATCAACACCGAATATGACGCGGCCAAGGCATTGAGCGTAAGCAACCCTAAACTCGGCGGGCAATCAATCAAGACATAATCATATTCGGGCGCCAACTCTTCGAGCAGGCGTTTGAGAATGAACTCGCGGCTTTCGAGGTCAACCAGTTCGATCTCGGCGGCGACCAGAACTTTTTCCGAGGGTACGACTTTCAGATTGGGCAATTCCGTGCTGAGGACGATATTACGAAGCGGCTCGTTCATCACCAGCGAATGGTAGAGGCTGCGGTGAAAGGTGCCGCGCAGTCCGAGTCCGCTCGTGCTGTTGCCTTGCGGGTCGGCGTCAATGATGAGGACTTTCATATCCGCAACGGCGAGGCTGGCGCCGAGATTGATGGTTGTCGTAGTTTTACCAACGCCTCCCTTTTGGTTTGCTATCGCTATTATCCTCGCCATCGCGGTGTAACATATCACAAATCCCGTGTCCGGCAAATCAGGTTATAGGGCATCGGTTACCCTTATAGCAGACAGGAAACCGGCGTTAGAAGCAGGGACAGACAACCGATCAGGGATTCGCCTTTTGCTCGGGTTACCCTTTTCCCTCTTCCCCTGTTTCCCGACACCGATCACGCGCCGTTGCGCTTGATATACATGCGCGCAGAAGTGGTGCGAATAACGTCGGGAACGTTTTTGTTTTGTGACAGACCACGCAGGTCGCGCGTCTGGATGCGGTTGAGGAAGCCGAGGGTGATGGCGATGGGAGTGCGCGGATTGCGCACGAGGTTATGAATCACAGTGTAAGATTTGCTCCAGGCGCGATTCTGTCCGATTTGGCGTAAGACCTCTTCGGGCGCGGTTTTGATGGCGGCGACGGTTTCGATCTCTTGATCGGTGAGGCGCGGGTTCTTTAAGACGGCGCAGGCGACCATGCGATTCGGGTCGCGGATTAAGATCATGCGCGCTTCGTGGGTGCCTTTGAGCGCCAACATCACGCGGTCTTTGACGCTCATCATGGCGATGCGTTGAAAAACCGGCATGCGCTCAGTCAGTTGATTGGTACTTTCAAAGGCTATCTCCCCGATCATCTCTTCGATGTCGAGTTGCTGATCGGGGGGAGGCAGCGATTCGTCAAAAGGGCCGAACTCTTCGACATACTCGGTGACCACCGAATCGTCAACCCCTTCTTCGATCAAGCCGAGCGCAATAAGGTCTTCCAGCCCGCCGACGGTGAGCGTCGGGCGCGAGGCTTCGGCCAGTCGCGCTTGTTCGGCCTCTTCGCGCAAGCGTTGTTCGGCGGCGACCATGTGAGCGCCGAACTCTTTCTCAAAAAACTCTTCCCGAACTTCGCGGGCGCGGCGCTCGGCTTCGGGCGTACACACAGCGTTGCCGAGGATGGCTTCAATGATCTCCGGCGCGCGGATCAGGTTTTGTTGCTTGAGCGAGATGGTTTCGAGAATATGCGGGTCTTTGGTATAGCGCGCGATGTGCGCCAGCGCCCCGTCGGGCGTCGCACGATTGAAGACCGCCGCTTCGATCAATTCGCGCGGCGCGCGCGGCCATACGCAAAGGAAGCTGAGGATATCTACCGATGTATTGGCATCGCTGGCCAAAGTGATGAAATGTTCAGGGTTGAGCGTGTTCAGTGTAGCGCGCACCGCTTCGCGCACCTCTTCCGACTCGTCGTTGGCAATGGCTACCAAGACTTCCAGCGTCTCTTCGTTATTCAGCGGCAACAGGCCGCGCGCCGCCGCCAGCTTCACGGGAGGCGGCAGCGTGCCGCTGTGCAAGGCTTCGATGAACTTGTTGGCGATGGCTCTGCCCTCTTACTTTCCGTCAGCAACGCCGTGTTGGGAGCAACCTGTCAAGGGGTGATAGCGAGGTAAGAGTACTACAACCAAAAAGGCAGGCTCAATAGTTTGTTCAGCAGCGCCCGCTGTCCCTTGTCTGTCATCCGTCGCTACGAATGGCTGCTGGCAAGGGGCAACGGGAGGCGGACAAGCGGCCAACTAGGCGCCATGACACTTCTTATACTTCTTACCGGAGCCGCACGGGCAAGGATCGTTGCGTCCGACGCGCGGCTCTTGATTGCGGATGGGTTTGTGTTGTTCTTCTTCGCCGCCCGCAAAGGCTGTTTCGTTGGCTTTGGTAAACGCGACGCGCCCGCGCCGCTGGCGGCGACGGCGTTCGAGCAGTTGCTCTTCGACCGATTCGGTCACCTGCACCTGCACGTTCGAGAGCATGCGCACGGTCTCCGTGTAGATCCGTTCGATCATACCATCGAAGAGTTTACCCGACTCCCGTTTGTATTCGACGAGCGGGTCTTTCTGCCCGTAGCCGCGCAGCCCGATACCTTCTTTCAAATGGTCAATGGCCAGCAGGTGATCTTTCCACTGCGCGTCCACAATGTTGAGCATCAGGTAGCGTTCCAATCCGCGCATGGTGCTGATGCCCATCTGCACCTCTTTTTGCTGATAGCGTTCTTCCAAACGTTGCCAGATGGTTTGCCGCGCTTCCTCTGCGCCCAGACGGTCGAGCGCCAAATTATCCTGCTCCGCATCATAGCCGAAGGTGACCCGCAGTTGATCTTTCAGTCCGGCGATATCCCATTCGTCCGGACGCACATCTTTTGGCAGATACTGATCAATCAGCGCATCGAAGGTGTCTTGCATCAGACCCATGACATATTCGCGTTGATTGGCCTGCTGTTCTTCCAGCGTTTCGCCTTCGAATCCCATCAACAATTCGCGGCGCAGGCTATAGACCGCCTCGCGCTGCTTGTTCATCACGTCGTCGTATTCGAGCAGGTGTTTGCGGATGGAGAAGTTATGAGCTTCGACTGATTTCTGCGCCGCTTCAATTCGTTTTGACACCAATCGGGATTCGATGGGCACGCCTTCTTCCATGCCGAGGCGGAGCATAATGCCTTTGATGCGTTCGCCGCCGAAGATACGCATCAAATCATCTTCGAGCGAGAGATAAAAGCGCGACGAACCCGGATCGCCTTGACGGCCAGAACGCCCGC
>CAYXVU010000124.1:0-17334 GCA_964468725.1 uncultured Clostridia bacterium | reverse complement strand
GCATCCGACGGTTATATTGGGTGCAATTCGAAGGATATTTGCCCAACAATACGCGCGCCTACAACTACCAATCACTGAAGCGGATTCGCATCGGACCTCTCGATTTCATTGCCGACGCCTTTGCGCGAAATGTCAAAGCACAGAGCGGGCGACCGGATTCGGATGGCAGCCGCGCGCGGGCGTTTTTCGAGAGCAAAGGCTACCGTTTGGCGAGTGATGATCTCCTCGGACAACGGCTGGTCTACTTGACGGACGAAACCAAGCGAAATGAATTGATGATTATCTACATGGAAGATATGACGCCAATGGGGTTGGTGGCCGCAGACCTCTCGCCAACCGGCAAAGCGGCTGCTCAGTGGGAAGAGGTCGCCAAACAACTCGGCGAACGCGCCGCCAAAGGGTTAGAAATCTCGTTTCTGCGCTGAGGCAAGGTTGCCAGCCTTCGGGGATGAATCTGTCAGATTGAAGGCGGCTCAACGATAGGAGGAGACGCCGACTTGCCGACACATCTCGATGATCGGACAGCTTGAGCAATGCGGGCGGGTGCCGGTGCAAAGGTGTTTGCCGAAGGGCACAAGCAGACGATTGATTTCGATCCAGTAGGATTGCGGGAGCTTCGCTTCGAGAGCCGCCATCGTCTTTTCCGGCGTGCTGGCCGCGACATAGCCCCACCGATTGGTGATGCGGTGGACGTGAATGTCTACGCCGATGAAGGGTTGATTGCAAGCGATGCCGAGCACCAATCCGGCACACTTTGGGCCGACGCCTTTGAGCGAGAGCAAGACTTGGCGATCACAAGGCAGCGTGCCGCCATACTCGTTGAGCGCAGTTTGCGCGATGTCGTGAATCTGCCGCGCTTTGTTCGGGTGAAAGGTGCAGGCGGCGATGAGCGCGTCAAGCTCTGCCAGCGGGAGGTCGGCAATCGCCTGCGGTGTGCGGGCGCGTGCAAAGAGAGCACGCGCCGTCGGCAACATCACTTCGTCAAAGGTGCGAATCGAGATGATGCAGGCAACCAGCAATTCGAAGGTGGAGTTAAAGCCTTCCTCCGCTAACTCGAACAGAGCAGCTTTCGGAAATGGCGCGACGGCTTCTCTGATGCGTCGCATAGCGAGATCAATATCGAAAGGCTGTTTGCCCATCCCATGCCCATGGTCGGTATCCGGGTATCAGTTCGCCCTCAACCGACGACCGACTGATGACAACTTGCTTACATCCCTCTGCGCGTCTTCCAGGCTTTGAAGTATCGTTCGGCTTTCGGATTCGTTGCGTTCCACTGTGGCTCGCGGTCACTTTCGGCCATCATCCATATAGCGAGCGCGACGGTGCGGTTGATCTTTGCCATGTTCGCGTAATCAATCTTATCCCAATGATCGCCCACGCCATGATAATCGGGATAATTGAACGCCGTGCAGAGCGTGTGTGCAGGGACGCCTTGATCGGCAAGCGCCTGATTGTCGCTACGCCCAAAATAGGCATCGCTGTTGCGTTCATGCTTGTAAACGGTCACGCCAGTCAGCGCGCCCGCTCGTTGCAAAATCATGCCGACATCGGAATAGTCGAATCCGGTAATCGAAGCATTGGCGAGTTGCGGACCTTCCGTGCTATCGGTGCGCCCGACCTGTTCGAGATTGAGATTGGCCACCGTCTTTTCAATCGGAAAGATGGGGTGGCGGCCATAGTAGCGCGAGCCAAGCAAGCCTTTCTCTTCACCGAAGACGGTCATAAAGACGAGCGTGCGTTTCGGTCTTTGCTTCAGAGTGGCCAACGCCGCCGCCAATTCGATGACCGACACGGTTCCGCTGCCATCATCGTTTGCGCCATTATAGACCTGATCGCCCGGCAGCCCTTCCTGTTTGCCGATATGATCGTAATGCGCGGTAACCAATATATAGGAGTCTTTCAGCGTCGCATCCGCGCCGCGCAGGATGCCGACGACGTTACGCAGCTTCACCGGCTTTTCATAGGGCGCGGCCAGATGCAACGAGACGGCTGCCTTGGTCGCACCCGCTGTCAGGGCGTCATGCAGGGCGATGGCCTTTGCATCATGCAGGGTAATCATGGGAACCGACGATAAGGAATTGACGACCGGGCGATTTTCTGGGTCAATCAAGCGGCTTGTCCCTGCGCCGTTGCCGGTAGCATTTTGGCGGTCAATCGAGAGCACGAGCGCAGCTTTGAGCGTCCGCAGGCGCGCTAAAAATCCGTTCTGCATGCGGAACATCTCAGACCTTCGCACACGCTCCTCGCCGCGAAAAGCGGCTATCTCCGTGAATACGACTTTGCCCGCCACCTGCTCTTCTGTGAGCGCATCAATCGAGGCGCGATCTTGATAATCCACTTTGACGACGCTAGCGCGCACCAGATCGAGGGGTGTATCAATTGCCAGACTGACCTGCGACGCTGCGACCGCCACAGTCTGTTTTTCATGCTGAAGGGTGAGCGTAAACCCATTCAGGTTGCGTTCGATAGTCTGCCAGTTTGCAGTTTGGAAATAGCCGTCATCGCCAACCGGCTCAAGCCCCGCGCGACGAAACTGCGCGGCGATATATTCGGCGGCAATATCGAGGCCGGGAGAGGGTGTGCTGCGGCCTTCGAGCAAATCGGAGGCAATAAAAGATAGGTGACCGCGCAAGGAGTCTGCTGAGATGAGGCCGAGCGCTTCGCGGATTTCTGCTGGCACTTCAGCGGCAATTTCCGCTTTCTGGGCGGAGGCTTGACTGACTGGTAACCCCGACGAAGTCGTTGGAAAGACCAACGCGAAGATGATGAGTGCGAGCAGAATGCGAGATTTCCAGTTCATTCGATGATTCGCCTCCGGTACAACAGAAGTGAAAGGTAACCTATTTCGTTGACCGTTGCCGGTTGAACGGTTTCGTACCTGACAGCCACCCTTCTTCATCTCAGGGGGCATCGGCGGCACTTACCCGCGATCACGCCTGAGCGTCAGGCCGCCATCAACAGTGATGACTTGGCCAGTTATGTAGTTGTCAGGCTCCAACAACAAGCGCACGACGCGTGCAATATCTTCCGAACGCCCGAAGCGGGGAATGATACCCTGCTCGATAAAGAAATCATATTTGCCGGATTCGATAGACGAGAGCGCCATGCCTGCGCGGTTGACGCCCGGCGCAACGACATTGACGCGCACTCCACCGGGGCCGCCCCACTGCTTGGCCATGATCCGCGCCGCCTGGATCAGAGCCGTTTTCGGAGCGGCATAGTTAATGCTCGATTCGAAAACGGCTACGGCTTGCATAGTTGAGAGCAAGACGATTGCACCGGCCAGTTGGCGTTGCTGCATTCGGTGTGCGGCTTCGCGGGCGAGCAAAACTGGCGCAACATAGTTTTCCTGCCATGAGGACTGCAAGTCTTCGGCACGCGCGTCATCGAATTTCACGCGCGCCGGGTCGCCCGTGAAGCAGACCAATCCATAGATGCCCTCGCCAATGCGATCTGCCGTTTCGATGTAGCGCGCGCGTGTGGTCGGATCGGCAATATCGCCCGCAATCAGGTGAACCTCTGCATTGTAACGGGCTTCAAGAGCCTGTTTGAAGGCTTCAGCCCGATTGTTGTTGTGACGATAGCCGACGACGATGCGCGCGCCTTCGCGGGCAAGGCGGGCAACGGTAGCGCTGCCCAACCCGCCTGTGCCACCGGCAACTAATACTGTACGGCCAGCGAGCGTGTCGTCTTGGAGATTGAAATCAAAAGAGGCTTTGTCTGGCACTTTGCTCACCTCTCAAACCGAAATCAAGGTTCTATCGCAAGCTGCGCGGCTGTGCAAGTCGAATGGAGATTGAATCAACGCCATAGAGATGAGACGAAGGCGAAGGCGCGGCTATTAGCCGAAGAGGCCCCAACTCTACTTTACTTACGCAAGCGGCGTGGCCTTTGCTCGTTGGCAGAAGAAAGAGCAGGCTGGCGGCGGGTTGTCGCCAAGCTGAGTTCGAGTTCAGTTTTGTGATGCAATTTCCAAGTAAGCGTAGTAGAATGCTGCCTGTTTGAACGACAAAAAGATATTATGTCGCCACGCTCAATCGGCGGAAGTTCGTAAGCAGTAAGTTTTTGCGGAATCGGATGTCGTTTCGGCTTATCCGTGCATTCGGATTCCCACAATAATAGCCAACAAGAAGACCATCAATCCGACGCCCGAATCAACATCCCCTCTTTGATTCAGGTCACTGGGAGATTCACTTTGACTGACAGATATATCAGTATGATCTCCAGGTTGGAGGGTCAGTCCGTAACCGGAGCAAACACCGCCCGCGTACTCGCACTCGCACCATCGGCCAGCGGGCGAAGTGTGACCCGCTATCGCCATGGTGGCAGAAGCGAGGGAAGGGCGTTGCAATCTGTATAGAGAAGGCGAAAACACGAGCGGAAAAGCCAGGATGCAAATCACCGCACAAAATACCAATCGTTTTCTCATTTCATCATTCTCCTTGAATGAGGTTATTGGCTCTGCACAATTAGCCAATTCAGTCGGATTGTCTCAACAAGCCATTTTGAACCTTCTGGCTCGCTATTCTCGTCTTTCGAATTCACGCCAAGCATTCTCTCTTCTAGCCAACCAACTGATTCGTGTTGCCGAACACGGAATGGTCTTGCGTAATGCAGACTTGCTGGACGTTGCGAGCCAAGCGTTGCTCAACCTGCCCATTCGTCAGGCGCAAAAGGTAGGCCAGTATTATCAGGCGATTTATCTCAATCGCCTGGGCAGGGCAACGGAAGCGAGACGGTTGCTCGAATCGGTTATAGGCACTTTGAATACGCCGTCGGCCTATCAGGCGCGAGCGCTGCAAACGCTGGGGTTTATTGAGCGAGCGCAAGGCAAAGTTGATGAGTCCCTGAGGATGTGCGTCGAATCCTTGCGCTTGGCACAAGGACAAAACTCGACTGATCTGCTTGCGCTGTTGCATGCGCATTGGGAAATATCCGTCACCAAAAGTGTTTTAGGAGATCATCAAGGAGCCCTAACCGGCCTACAACAGCTCTCGCCTACAGTTCGACTCGTCGCCAGCCTTTATCCTTACTACCATTATTCTTATTACAACTCGCTAGCCGTTGAGTTGGGAGAATTAGGGCGAGTGGCGGAGGCGGAGGCATCACTTAGCGTCGCGTTGCAATTTCCTCATCTGGTCGCCTATCCCGAATGGCTGGAAACGCGTGAGGAATTGGCTGCTAAGCGCCAATCCGCAACCCCTTCGCAAATAGCATTGACTCGCGTGCAGGCAGTTGATACGGAGAGCCATCAACAGCCAAAAGCCAATCGCAAGTCTTTATCCTTTCTTCACAATCGCTTGTCCATCTCGAAAGAGAACTTAATCCTCCTCGTTACGCGGACAGCGACTGGGCAAATCCCTTTTCGTCCTCGCATCCTCGACCGGTTGGGAGAGACGTTGCAACCGCGCGCCCCACCGATGCAATTCCAACTCTGATTCTGAAATAACGACTCATTCTGGATGATAAGAGTTCAATCCTCCAGAATTGTCTAGTTTGATGCAACCCGCGCATTAGCGTGTAGATATTTGTGTGTCTGTAATCGCTTTTGCGCTTCGGAGCGGCCATGAGTATATCAGAAAACTCTGATTACAACGAAAATCTTGGTAACAAAATCTGCGAGAGCGCGCATCTTCCGATGGCAGAGACTTGGACCTATGCCCGAAAAGATGACGGCTACGGCAAGTTGCTGCCATTCTCCTATCCTTCGCAACGCGCCCATAACTGGGTAAGCGAAGGCGAGACCTCCACTGATGAAATGGATCTGCGCGATGAAGCAGGCTTGCGGGAGCGGTTGCTCAAATGGCAGCAACGCGACCCGGAAGATTTTGCGCTCGTCATGTTGGTCCTCAACGACAACAAAAACGAGTTGCCGCCAGACCTCTTGCTCGATCGCATTCTCCAAATCGCCTTTGAAACATACCAACTCGTTTGAAGGCGAACCCTTTGTCAGCCTGCCGCCGACAAAGACCCGCCGTCACCCGAGTGAGTCAACGGCGACGGGTTGGAGGAAGCGGTAGGCTGGCAGCAGTGCTGGGCAGACGCTCAGGGTTGTAAAGCCCAAAGCGTCTGTCAGGCGCAGTTGTCCTTGAAACCCCTCCTAGTCCTGAAAATAATGAATGGCCAACTGCCCTTTGCCAGATAAGCCCCTGCCCTTTCGTTCAAATAAATTGTTGCTATAATCACGTCTCGAACCCCTGAAGGTTAAAGCTAAAGACCAACGTTTCGGAATTGATCTGTTCGTGTTAGGGTGTGCCCATATTCGTTAGGCATAACCGTCAAGGAAGAATTATGAAGCCAGACAATTGCTCTCCTCGCTTTCCCATTTTTTTGACGCTGTTCGCCGCCGCACTCATGGCTTTACAACCTGCGCACCCGATTGCCGCCCTCGCAACCGCGCAGCGTCTCTCTCCTGCCGGGCAGCTTACCGAGTTGGTGATTGATAACAATCGCCCCTCCTGTTCGCTCGGCACTGTTATGGAAAACCCTGTGCCGCCGGGATTTGGTTGGGTCAATCGCCTCCAACCGCCGACCTATCCAGCAACCTTGCGTTCGATCACTATCGCTTTCAATCGGTCAGGCAATCTGGTCAACCCTGATCTGCTCTTTCGCATCGTCATTTATCTCGACCCCGAAAATGATGGTCCTGCAAATGGGCAATTGCCAGCTGCTTCTTTTATTGGTCGGGTGCGCGGGCTTGACCCCTTTTTGAAGTTCAATCTGATCTCTCCGCTCCGCATCACAGAAGGCAGCTTCGTGGTTGGCGCGATTGACATCTTCGGCAATGCGCGCTTCCCTTCGCTTTTTGATAACGGCGGCACAGCCAATCCGCCCGGCTCACAATCCTTCTTCTCACTCGATGGCGGCGAAAGCTGGCGGGTTTTGCGAGACAATCTTGGTTCCGGTCAATGCGTTCCAGGCAGCTTTTTGATTCGCGCCACAGTCGAAAACGACCCCGCCGACGCGCTTGCCGTTACAGCCACCATCAGCGATCCGCAAGCCATCGAGCCTTGGGGAGTCGCAACCACCGAAAGCGGCCCTGATGTCATTGTCGCCAATTACGTTTCGGACAATCTGACGATCATTAACAAAACCAACAACACCTTTACCAACCTGGCGATTGGTGACGGTACGGGCGGCGCGGCGGACGGCCCTTTCGGCGTCGTCTTACGCCCTGACGGTGCGCGCGCTTATGTGACACTCTTCGGGTCGAACACCATTCCTTCGCGCGAGTTTCCCATTGACTACGCGACCGTTGGCGCAGGTCGCGTCGCCGTCTTGACTAAGCAGGCCGGAAGCGGATTTGTCGCATCGGCACAGATCAATGTCAGCAAAGGGCCGGGTTTTCCTGCCATCCTACCGGACGGTTCGAAACTCTATGTGCCGTGCGGCGGCGCAAACCTTGTTGATGTCATCAACACCACCACCAATGAACGCACGCGCAGCATTCCGGTCGGCGTTGAGCCGGTCGGGTGCGCCTTATCGCTTGATGGCGCAAAGCTCTACGTTTGCAACTATGGCGATAGCACGCTCTCTGTGATCGATACCAAAACCGATCAGGTCATCAAAACAATCACTAACCTTGCACCAGCCGCGGTCGGCGTCACGCCGCAATCGCACCCCGAACGATTAGCTGCTCCATGGACAGCAATCGTCTCTCCCGTCAATGCGAATCTGTACGTAACCATGCGCGATCCAAATGCGCTGGTTCATGAGCCTGCCCCTTCGGCTGCGGTCGATCATCTGTTGGAGATTGATACCTGTAACGATACGATCATTCGCACGATCAGCGATCAAGCAAGCAGCGGCACACCGGCTGGCAGTGCGGGTGCCAGTGGCATCCCCGCGCCGATGGGGGCGCTAGTGCGCGATGCGGCAACTGGTACGACGCTGGGCGCAGGCGGCGGCGGCGGCGGCCCCTTCGCTCTAGCCGCCTGTTCGACGGGCCTAGGCATTGCGTTCACCAACGATGGGCGGGGAATCATGGGCGTGCTTGACGCGCGCATTGACCAAATCGTTTCTGACCCGCCGCCCGCTTCCAGGCCAAAGCTGCGAGGTCTTGCCTGCACACCGACTGGGTCGGGACAACTCGCCTACATCGCGCTCGGTCAGCCGGACAATGCCATTCAAGTAGTTCGTATTCCGAACCTGCCGGAAAATCTGCCCAATGTGCCGGTCATTACCGGCGTCGAGATTGGTGATCCCTTACGCATACTGGGCAATGGCTTTAGCAACCTTGACGCGCAAGATTTCAACAATGTCAGTCGCGTCGAAGTCTTTGCACCGGGCTCGCTCACCTGTTTGACTTTCACCAAAGCGCCGAAGGTCAAAAGACGAGGGCAGTTGATCGTCCAGAAAGGCCGCCTCAGTGATGGCCGGACGTTTCAAGAGGCGGTGCCGGTCGGCACCAGCGCCCTCATCCGCGTTGTCCATCGTGATCAGAGCATGCGCGTCATCCGCATCACGCGAAACTAATCTCTGGCAGCCAAGTCTTCATGTCTGCTAACCACACAAATGAAGTTTCTCTTCCGATAGAGCACGCGCAGGGCGCGCGCTATCGGTTTTCGACGACCCAAAGAGAAGAGAATCAGCGACTCGATGAATTCTTATGGTCGCAGCTCGGCTGGCTTTCGCGCATCCGCATCGGCAGATTGCTCAATCAAGGTGCCTGCTTGGTCAATGGCCTCCCAGCGCTCGGCGGGCATCATCTGTCAGTTGGCGAAAGCGTCGAAATCTTCGTCGAAGACTTAGGCCCTTCGGCCATGTCGCCCGAACCGATGACGCTCGATATTCTTCACGAAGATGAGCACGTCATCGTCGTCATCAAGCCCGCAGGATTACTTGTTCATCCATCGCGCACCGTCAAACAAGGCACCCTGATTAACGCTTTGGCCTATCATTTCAACCGTCACCTCTTCGCAGAGGGGGCTGCCAACGGCAATGCCCACCCGGCTGCTCCGCAATCATGGATTCGACCGGGACTGGTTCACCGACTTGACAAAGCAACATCTGGCCTGATGGTCGTCGCCAAAACACAAAGCGCACTCAGCGTTTTGACGCGCCACATGCAGCGGCGACTGATCGAGAAACGCTATCTGGCGCTGGTACACGGCATCGTAGCCCAAGACGCAGGCATCATCCGCGCCCCCATTGGCCGCGACCCCGATCAACGCCCGCGTTGGCGCGTAATGGCGTGCGGCAGAGAGGCCGAGACGCGCTTCACTGTATTGCAACACCATGATTTCACGACGCTGTTGGAATTGGAACCGGTAACCGGGCGCACCAATCAACTGCGAATCCACTGCGCGCATATCGGGCACGCCATTGTCGGCGACGAGTTACATGGGCAAAGCGCGGTGGACGAACACCTCCCGAAACCCGAACGACTGTATCTACATGCGTCGCGCCTCGCTTTTCATCATCCGGCCACCGGCCAGTGGCAGGAATTTCGCTCCGACATCAGCAGTCAGTGGTCAGAAGCCAATGGTCGGTAGGAAGAGAGCGTTGCAGGCAATCAGCCTTTGGGGTCGTTCCCCTCGCGCATCGCATCGTCAGCCAGCCGTGAATGCCTGCGGCTCAGCGGCTGGCGGACGAGCCTGGCTTACAGGGTTCGCACCTCTTTGACGACTTGCCAAATGGAGTGCGAGCGTTTGATCCACAAACGCAGCAAATCGATTTTGAAACGGAAGCCGTCGGTCGCGTTCTTATCGAGCAATTCGCGGCGGAACATCTCTTCAAGCGTCAGGCGGATCGTATTTTCGGAAAGATTGACCGGGTATTGATTCAAATCGGCGGCGGTACGAAGTTCGTAAGAGGTAGCGAAATGATTCTCATCCGACAAGGTTTCGGCCAATAAGGAAAGCGCCAGTTTTTCATCGTCTGACAAACCGTCCCATGTATAGATCATCTGCGGCAACGGATGGTCTATGACATCGGCAATCACGGCTTTGAGGTCTTCTGGCGTGACCCAATTCTGTTCCTGTTCGTTCAGATAATCTACGATATTTTGACAGATGACCTGCGTATAAAAGGGCTGGCCGGAGGTGAGGCGATGGATACGATTGATAACGCCGCGACCGTAAACGACGCGGTTGCGTACTGGTTCGGTAATCAAGCGCAAGGTATCGCGTTCGGTCAGGAAACCGACCTTGCGGAATAAGGATCGGCGCAGCAACTCGCGCCAGTATTTGCGGTCGCGCTCTTCCAAGCGGCGCGATCCGGTGAAGATAAAAGCCAGTCGCTCTTTACTGTCCATCACACCGGCCAGAAAGGTGAAGAACTCCGGCGACAACTTGCCCTCATCCACTTTGCCTTCTAATAACTCGTACTCATCAACGAGCATCAACAATACACGGTCGCCGATGGCGCGCAACACATCATCCAGAAAATCCGAAAAGAGCGGATAGGGATTCTGGCCGTCAAACTGGGGAACCTGTAGGGTCGGCGGCATCATTTGCAAAGCAAGCGTACCCACCGTAGCGGAAGGCGAGGAACCGACGGGCGCGGTAGCATTGACGGCTTCGCTATCGGCGCGCGGCACGGTGCAGAATTTCGCGATGGCAGTGATGACCTGGCGCGCGACGCGCGCAAAGAACTCCGCGTCCGAGGCGATGACCATCTCCTGCATATCAATGAAGACCGGCACAAATCGGTCGCCCAGCCGACGGTTGAGCAGTTGATAGAGGATGGAACTTTTGCCGACTCGTCGCTCGCCGCAGAAGACGATCAGCACTCCTTGACTGGCGCCCTCCAGCTTGGTTCGCACATAGCGAAAATCGTCTTCCCGGCCATAGAACATCTTCTCGGCGCGAATGGGATTGCCGACGATGTAAGGATTCGGCTCGATGGGCACATAGGTGCGTAACTCTTTGGGGAGCACATATCCGACATTACGTCGGGCGCGCCCGGCGAAACTGGCTGCCACGGCCACTCCTGCGGCCAGCACCATCAAAGCCCAGAACCACCCCTGTCGCCAAAACGGGGCGCCGATGCGAAAGGGCAACGACAAGGCAGGCGCGTTGATGCCATACAAATCGCGGTTGAGGGCGATCACTTCGAAGGAGTGCTCGCCCTCAGTCAAATCGAAGAGTTCGACTTCGCGCCCGGCGCTTTGTTGGGTCTGCAAGAGTTGCCACTCAGAGCTTGCGGACTCGCTATTGACCCGATAGAGATAGCGCGTCTGTCCGAGCATGCTGGCTGAAGTGAAGTCGAATTGCAGCCGCCGCTCGCCATAGGGAATCTCCAAATGTCCCGTAGTCGGGGCATAGAGTAATCGGTCGCCGACCTTGAGCGCCCCCTGTACGGCGGGCGTCAGACGCGCAGGCAGGTGGCGCACAACGCCTTTGTTCGTCGCAATCCAGAGGTTTCCTAATCCATCCTCAAAAATCGCATTGATGCGGCTGCCGCTCAATCCATACTCTTCGCCGGAGTAGATGCTTGAGAGGATATGCTTGCCAAAGACGCGAATCTTTTTTACCTGCCCGTCATCATTGCCAATCCACAGACACCCATCTCGATCAACGAAGAGCGCATTTGCCGGGTCGGTATCGAGAATGGTCGGGGAGGCGGGCAGGCGCGGCAGATTGGCAATGGCTTGCACTCCTGCGCGGGTGGCAACTAACAGGCTGTTTTGATAGCGAGTGAGGCGGCGCACATCATTGTCTATCAGCCCGCGTGAGGTATCCATGATTTCGCGTTCGCCGCTCTGCAAGTCGTACTTCACCACCCCGCTTGCCGTCGCAAACCATAAGACCTGACTCGCGTCTTCATAGACGTGGCGCACATCGAAACCGGCCAGCGCATCGAGCGTTGTCAGCCCCGCATCTTTGTAGAGATTAACGCCGCGCGCCGTAGCAAAGACAATTTGCGACCCGTTGGCGATGGCCTCTGCCCAACGGACGTTATTCGAAGCCAGCCCGTTGCTTTCGTTGTATTGAGTCAGCGTTTGGCCGCTCAAACGTACCAGTCCGCGATCCGTTGCAAACCAAGCGTTGCCCGTTTGATCGAAAGCGACCGCACGCACGCTGGCATTGGCGCGAAAGCCCTCCAGTTCTGTGAAGCGTTCGCCTTCAACTTTCGACACGCCGGTTGCCGTCAGAAACCAGAGGCTGGACGGTTTCCCTTCACCGGTAAAGCTCGTCGGCGCGCTGGCAATAGCTCGCACATCGTTGCTGACCAGACCGCGGCTTGAGGTGAAGCGCACGAAGCTGTAGAGATCGAGTTCGACCGCGCCTTCGGCTGTAGCAAACCATGCCTCCCCTTCGCGCCCGGTCAGCATCGCCGCCACTTTGTCTTGCTCAAGCGAAGCCAGCCTCTGAAAGTTGCCCGTCGCCAGGTCATACAACAATACGCCACCCGCGTTCAGGGCAAAGCACATACGCCCGCTGCGATCTTGCGCAATGGCGCGCACCGGCACTTCGGCCAACGATGCCTTTGCCGGTATCGCATCACCCAGTTGCGGCCTCTGTATCTGATGGCCATCATAGACGGCCAGACCTTGCGCCGAAGCGAACCAGACTTGCCCGCTGCGATCTACGAACAGCGATTGCACATTGGTCAACCCCTCCAGACTTGTCGGGTTTGCCGTCTGCCCCTGGCCACCGGCAAGCGGCAACAGTTGCGTGAGCGGGGTCACGCGCTCGCCTTCGATCCGCGCCACCCCACCTGCCGTCGCCACCCAAAGGTTCCCGTTTTGATCTTCGACTGATAGGCGCACATCATTGGTTGGCAGCCCATGTTCTTCGGTAAAAGTCTTCAGCGTACCTTCTTGATATTTGATGAGGCCGTTTTCCGTCGCCGCCCACAGTGCGCCGCGCCCGTCCGCTGTGAGGTGGCGAGCGAGAAGGCCATCTATCTTCGTCTTTACGATTTCGCCGGTCTTCGTAAAGGCGCGCAAGCCGTTGGCAGTTGCCGCCCACATCAAACCTTTTGCATCTTCTGCGAGGGCGCGCACCTCTTGGCCATTCAAGCTCTCATAGGGCGAGCCGGTGGTAGCGGACGATTTGAAATCTGCGCCGTTGAATCGCGCCAGCCCCCTGTCTGTGCCGAACCATAGCCATCCGTCACGATCTTGATAGAGGGCGCGTACATTCTTTGACGGCAGTCTCGGCACGCCGTAGCGTTCAACCGTCTTTTCATTGATTGGGATGATGGGCGCAGGCAACAAGCGAATGGGAAACTCCGTCGTGATGCCGGAAGAGATGAAGACTTCGCTATGATAATCGTCGTAACCGGGCAGCGCTGCTGTCAGATGATATGACCCTTGCGACAGTCTGCCGAAATAGGCATGGCCGCCCTCATCGGTCGTTGCGCCTGTGCTGCTCGTACCCGTCGAGCTTTGCTCTGAGGGAGTAACCGTCAGGTTGACTCCGTTTAACGGACGATTGTTGGCATCAAAGGCAGTGACGTGCAACGAGGAGAAGGTCAAGCGGATGGTGGTGGTAAGCAACTCCTCCGGTTTGGTGATGGTGAGCGTCACGCTCTGTTTGCGAAAGCGCGCCGTTTCGGCAGTAATCAGATAACGCGCGGGTTTGAGACTTTTGAACTCGAATCTGCCTTCGGCATTGGTCAACGTAACCGCAGAGAAGCCTTCGGATGAAATCGTCACCGTGACGTTCGATACCGGCGTGTTGCGATCATCTTGCACCAGGCCAGTAATGGATGCGTTGGCTGGTTGTGACGGCGTTTGCAATCTGGGCGGGCTGCTCTGCGCTTCGATATAGGAGACGATGGCCAGAGCCAAAGAGGTTATGGTCACGGCGACGAAAGCCGGTGCGGCGCGACGTAAGAGGTTTAATTTTCCAATGCGCTTTCTCAACGTTGCAGCTCCGCTTTCAGAGTAAAGAACGGGCAAGCCGAATCGCAACTCAAATTTCTGCGGCTTGGCAAACGGCCAATTGTTTCGTTGAAGCGTCGGCGGCAAAGGCCGCAGCCGGTGGCAAACCCGGCGACCAGATATACAGTCCGTCAGGGGTTGCCAGAATCGGCCAACTCGTCCGACGGCTGGCAGAGATTTTTCGCGCGATCATCATGGCTTTGATCTTCTTCACGGTGTGATGGCCAAGCAGACGGCTGCCTTCGCCCGCCCGTCGCGGTCTGATGCATACGGTCGGCGGCAACTTCTCATCATCCAGCATCGCCATCATCCAATCGCGCCCGCTCGCTCTTCCCCGCTGTGCTTCATGTAGAAACTGCGGCCATAGAATCCCCGATTGATTTCGCAAAATGGAGATCTGCAACCCACCGGCGTCAATCGCCATCTGTTCGCTGCTGATCTTAATGGCATACGTCTCTGCGGGCGGAGGCGTAGCGCGCCAAGTGAAGGCAAGGGTTTGGAACTCGCGCCACACTTCGATGCCGTTCGGCAACGCAATGCGCTTGCCGCTTGCGCCGCTCTCAATCAAGCCCTCCACCGAAAGGATATGGCGCAATTCAATCTCCGCCCCTCGGTCAGCTTCCTCGTTGCCTGGGCTGGTCGCCGCGCGCAATCTTTCTATCGCTTGGCGAATCATGCGCCGCCGCAACGCGGCCTCCGGCGCGCGAAATGCCCCTAACGCATAGGTCGAAGTGTGTCGGTTATCCGCACTCGACGCGAGGTAAGCATCTTTCAGATAGCCGGAGACGATCTCCTCAAGCGCCGCCTCATCTTCGCCAAGCAGCGATGCCGTGCGCGCCAACGTTTCGACCAGACGCGGATTGAACTCGCGCATCGCCGGTAGAAGACTCTGCCGCACGCGATTGCGCGCATAGCGCAAGTCCAAATTGCTGGCGTCGGTGCGAAACGGCAGGTTGCGCTCGTGACAATAGGCTTCGATCTGTTCGCGCGTCAGGGTCAGCAGCGGGCGAATGACAAGAGGTGCAGCCGAAAACGCAGAGAGGCAGAGACGCGCAGACGCAGAGCTAAGGAAGGGACGATCTTGCGGATTCGGGGTCTCGATGTCTTCCGACCTTTGCCGCTTGGCAGCTTTACGGCTTGGCATTTGCTTTGCCGCAAAGGGGACGGGCGCGACCGGACGCATGGCGGCCAGTCCCCGCGCCCCGGCTCCGCGCACGAGTCGCAACAAAAACGTCTCGGCCTGATCGCTCATCGTGTGCCCGGTAGCGATGCGGTTGCAACCGCTTTCGGCAGCTACGGAGAGGAGAAATTGATAGCGGATTTTGCGGGCGACGGCTTCGGTGCCCCGTCTTTGCTTGGTGGCGATCTCCCGCACGTTGATCGCACCGAAAGTCGCCGCAACATTCACGCGCTCGGCCAACGCGCGCACAAAGGCACTGTCTTCTTCCGATTCGCGCCCACGCAGTTGATGATCGAGGTGGGCAATGTGGAGTTTGATCGGCGTTGCGAGAACCGGAGAGGCGGATGCTCGTATGCGAAGAAGAAGGTCGAGCAAGGCAACCGAATCCGCGCCACCCGATACGGCAACGACGATGCCGGTCGTCTCGTCTAACATCGCCCAATGGCGAAGCATGTCGAGAACTTTTTCAAGGATGTCGCTCACGATTCTTACCGTGTGCCGATGACTGTTAGGGCAGCCACAGGGCAGGTGGGGCTGTGTTGAAGACGGCCTCCGGCACATAGAGAACCGAATGCGGTTTTGCAGACTCTTCTGCGCTCAGTAGTCCGAGCCTTTCGAATAAACGCGCGCGCGCTTGTTTGACCTTCACCGGTCGCGCATTGAGGAGTTCATGTTCGGCAGGAATGGTGAGGATGCCGCCGCCCGGCGTTTTGACATAGCCGACCGGTCGCTCGGTGATGAAGCGCGAGAAGTCCGCATCGAGCGCCGCCGATTCATCCGGTGAGGGCTTGCCGATCACCGCTTCTATGGTTAAGCCCTCTTCGCTTGCGGAGGTGACGGCCAGTATCCGCTCAATCAGATCGTTGGCACGGTCTGCATCTGCCTCCTCTGAATTCACATTCGAAGTCGAGAAGTGAATCTCTTCATAGCTCATGGGTAAGCCGAAAAAGTTTGACCCCGTTGCCACCACCCGAGAATTCACTTTCATATCAAAGAAGTAGACGGCGCATTCGTCTTCGACCTTCACATAAGCGCGATAGTTGATCTGCTCGAAATTGGAGCTGGGTATGGGCAAGACGCTTGCTTTCACATCGGCATTGATAAAGGTGACGGCGGAAAGAAAGGCCTGCTCATCGAAACGATCCAAAGGTAGTTTGGCCGGAACGAAGGCACGCAGACGCGCAGGCGGCACTGCATAATTGATGAACAACATATTGCGCAGGTGAATCTGTATCTGCATGGCTTTCGGCTCGCTTGCGGTTAGTAACGACTAAGACTTTCTCGCAAGCAGTATGCTACGGTTAGTCAGTCGTTACAAGCTCACAGGGCTTTGTCGTCACCCGGCGTTTTGTTGTATTGTCTACACTTCCTCGAAGGAGAGCCGATTCTTCATATCACAATTGTAATGGAGCCTTCGCATGAATAAGTTATCGAACGGGTTGGCCGGTTTATTGATCTTCGCAGGAGCGTTGCTCTTGGTCGCCTGCACAAAGCCGCCGCAACCGGAGACCGCCGCACGAACCGCCAACACCAATACGGCAGCCAGCAGCCAGCCGGAAGAGTTCAAAATGGATGAACGGCTCAAAGCCAAACCCGAACAGAAAGCCCTTGTCGAAGAGATGAAAGCTGCGGGACAAAGCGGCACGGGCGGCCTCGAAATCAATTCCGCGCCGCCGGGCGCGCTGGTGATTCTGATCGAAAACTTCGGCGATAGCGCGGGCGAACCCAAACAGCGCGGCGTCACGCCGACTACCCTAACCGACCTTCCTGTTGGCAAATACACCGTGCATCTGGAAAAACCCGGGTTCAAATTCGCACAGCGCAGTGCCGAAGTGAAGGCCAATGTGACAGCGAAGATCAACTTTTCACTGAAAAAAGAGTAGCGCCGCAAAGCGCGATCTTCGGCAAGCCAATTCCTCAAATGAAGTCTTCCGGGCGACAGGCAGTTGATTCGCGCCCTTATTATCAGGAGTAAGCAGTCATGAAACGGTTTACCAACTTCCCGAAAACTTCGATCATGGGGCTGGCCATCGCCGCGTTGCTGGTCGGCACAATGGCAATCGCTTACCGCAGGGCAACCCCAGTGTCGCAGACTACGCCGAGCGCCGCTGCCGAAGCGAATCTAACATCGCCGGATGCCGAAACGCGCGCCCGCATCGAGCAGGCGTATGGCAAGCTGCCGTTGTACTTCATCGAAAATCGCGGCCAACTCGCCGAGCAAGTCAGATTCTATTCGCAAGGCCGAGACTCAAATCTCTACTTCACCGCGCAGGGCATCACGCTGAGGCTGACCGAGCCACCAAGCCGCGCGGCGCGGCGG
>CAYXVU010000123.1:0-17445 GCA_964468725.1 uncultured Clostridia bacterium | reverse complement strand
AGCGGGGACATCGCTTACGGTTCGATGCGGTAGCGTTTGATCTTGCTGTTGAGAGTAGTTGCCGGTAGCCCTAACAGCATGGCAGCTTTGCGTTGGTTGCCGCGCGCCAGGTTGAGCGCGTGTCGGATCAGCTTTTGTTCGAACCTGCGCACCGCTTCTTGAAAGGAGACTGTGCCGAACGACTCTTCTGCGGGCTTACCCGTCAGCACAGCAATTTCGGTCAAGAGCGTTTGCGCCAGCGAGTTGATCGTTTCGACGCGATGCTGTATGGGCGCTCGGGGTTCAACGGCAGTCCCCAAAAGTGCCGCTGACGCTTGTTGTGATTCGTACATAATGTAAAAACCTCCGCTAGGATGACGCCTCTACCAAGATAGAGAAAAAGAGGGAGAGGTTTGGGCGACCCCTCCCGAATGAAGTTATGCGACTACGCAAGAGGGGCTAGAAGATGAGCTTCAAGCCAAACTGTAAGGATCGGCGCGCATAGTTGCCTTCTGACTGCTCGTTGAAGGCGGTCGTGGCGATGCTGCCTTCGACGAAGGTTCCCGGCGCGCGCGTATCGTTGACAATGAAGCCAACGCCGGGGTTCGGGTGATTGAGAGCGTTGAACATATCGAATTGAAAGCGCAGTTTGGTTGCTTCCGTAATCCGAATGTTCTTCGACACACTCAGATTGAGGTTATTGAGACGCGGCCCCTGTTCGGTGTTGCGCGGCACATCGCCAAACGGTGTGCCCATGATCTGTGCCATGTGCGGGCCGTTGAAGATGTAGCGCACATCGTTTCTGCTGACCTCAACCAATTTACCGCTCCGATTGAGTTCCACGAAATCATAGAAGCCATTCGGGTTGCGCGTGGCAACACCCAGCAACAACGCGGCATCTGCCTGATTGATACCGACGCTGGTCTTCACCGCATCCGGGTTGCCCCAGAACGGACGGTAGGTGTCCGCACCGAGGAAGGAGTTGTTAAACGTGACATCCGAATACCCCGTGCCAAAGAAGAACAATTCACTCAGTTGGTTGACGGAGAAGCGTTGACCGGAAGCCAAATTATAGGTTCCGCCCAATTGCCAACCGCCAGCCACGCGTCCCAAGATGCCTTGCTGATCTTTGTAGAAGGGCACGTCCCAAATGAAGTTCATCGCCAAGCTGTGACGACGATCAAAACCGGAATAGCTCTTCTCCTGCGAATTGCGATTGAAGGGGTTTTGCGGGAACGGCACTTCGTTGAAGACGAAGACTTCGCTGGAATTGTCGAGCGTCTTCGACCAGGTATAAGCAACGCCGGTAGAGAATTGATTGAACAGACGCCCTTGATAACGAGTCTGCAAACCGTTGTAGGTAGCGGACGCCGTGTTTTCGCGGGCGCGAATCAATCCGGCGGGCAGCACTCTGCCATTGCACTGCGCGGCTTCGTTAAGCTGCGTTTTCGGATTATCTACACAAGCTCCCTGACCGGCGACCTGCGGACGAATGCCATCAGGCACGAGGTTTGGGAAGCCGGGGAAGGTAATACCGCCGGTCGTGAAGCCATTAACTAACCGATCAATGCGCGGATTGCCATTGAGCGATTGGAAAAGCCCCGTTGTCTTCGACCCGACATAGCGAGCTTCGACGACATTGTTGCGGCTGATCTCGCGCTGCCATCGCAACGTCCATTGCTGCGAGTAGGGCGAGTAGAAGTTGCCTGGAAACTGCGTCTGCGTGAAGAAGCGGGGGTCATGCGTGTTGGTTTGCAACGCGCCGACCTTTGTCGCCGCCGCCGCAACGTTCTCGCCGGTCGGCACTGCCGGTAATTCAAAGACCGATGAGCCGGAGAGCGCCAGCAAGAAGGTGTTCGGAGCCGCAGAGGCAGCATTGAGCAACAGGTTATAGAACGCCGGGTCGTAGGACACCGAATAGCCGCCCGAAATGACCGAGCTATCGCTTTCGCCGAAGACCCATTTGCTCAGGCGATTTTTGCCCAAGCTCGGACGCCAGGCGAAGCCAAGACGCGGCGCAAAGTTGGTTTTGTCTGCCGGAAGTTTGGGGGAGGTTCGAACTTCCAGCGGCAAGTCCTGCCGCCAGAGCGCGGTCTGCGGATTCGATTCGCGCGCCAGTGTCAGGTCATGCAGAGTGTTGATCGGCTGGCCGGTATATTCATAGCGCAGACCGAGGTTAAGGGTCAGGTTATCTTTCACCTTCCAGTCATCTTGAAAATAGTAATACTGGTCGGTTTCATTGTAAGCGATTTCGAACTGACCACCGGCAATCTCAACCAACGTCGGCGTATTGTTGCGCACCGCCGCTTCGTTGCCGAAGGTGAAGCGCCCGTTGAT
Source organism: uncultured Clostridia bacterium (assembly GCA_964468725.1). GTDB lineage: Bacteria > Acidobacteriota > Blastocatellia > UBA7656 > UBA7656 > CAYXVU01. The sequence continues at coordinate 15,129 of CAYXVU010000123.1, read as the reverse complement.
ATTGGGCAGGAAGCGCACCGTATTGGTATTGCGGCGCACGTCCGCTCCCAATTTGAGTTGATGGCGTCCCATGGTCTTCGAGTAGTTGTCGGTGAATTGGTACACCGTCACCCGACGATCTTGCGGAAAGCTGTTGGCAATCCCGATGGTCTGCAACGAAGTGCCGCCGCTGCTGCGGAAGCCATTGAAGCGAATATTGGAGATATTGGCTCCTACCTCTTTGGGAGCCGCGATGCAACTGGGCTCGCCTTCGCAACCGCCGCCGAAGATGACATCGAGGCGATTGAAGACAAAGCGAAACTCATTGACCGAGTTGTTCGACAACTGTGAAGTCAGTTGCAAACCCGAAAGATTGCCGTGCGACGGGATGTCGCCAACGAATCCGTTCGAGCCGTTCAATGCGTTTTTGCCGGTCGAGGATTGATAGAGGTGACGATACCAGATGTTATGCTTCTCATTGATCTGGTAGTCGGCGCGCGCGACCAATTCTGGCTGGTCGTTCGGCGTCCGCACTAAGCGCCCCGGATAGGCAACGCGGAAAGCCCGCCCGGCAATGGTAACCGTCTCGTTTTGCGGGCGATCTGTGCGCTCGAAGACCGTAGTGTTGGTTAAGGCGAATGCCGAGTAGTTCGCGAGCGCCTGCGCCACTGTGTTGTCCGGGAAAGCCGACTTCAGGCGACCGAGTTCTTCGGCTGCGATGGTCGGATTGTCCGAGAGAAGCAGCGACTCGCTTCTATTCGTGGCCAGTTGGAACGAGCCGAAGAAGAAGAGTCGGTCGCGTTTGATCGGGCCGCCGAAAGAGCCGCTGTAGACATTGCTAATCAGCGGATCGGGTTTGCCCCTTCCGTTGTTATTGGTGCGGCGCTCGATGTTGGTCATCGAATCAAAGAGGCTTTGATTGCGATGGAACCACGCGCCGGTTCCGTGAAACTCGTTGGTACCGGCTCTGGTGATGATGTTGACCACCGCGCCCTGATTGCGCCCGTACTCGGCGGAGAAGTTGTTGGTGATGATTTGAAACTCGCCCACCGCATCGGTGTTGCTGACGAAGAAGTTCGGGCCGCCAATCGAGAGGTCATTGTTATCCTGCCCGTCAACCGTGAAGTTGTTCGAGCGGGCACGCTGACCGTTGACGCTGAGCGTTGTGCCATTGTTGTTGACGTTGCCGAAACCGGGAGTGACGCCCGGTGCGAGCAGTGCCAACGTATCAATGCCTTGCGCCGCGCCGTTAGAGGGCAGCTCGACCACTTGGCGTTTGTCGAAAGAGTTCGACACCTGTACCTGTTCTTTTTGGATCAGGTTTTCGCCTTGCGCCGTGACGGTTACGACTTCGCTGACCTGTCCGGCCTGCAAAGCAGCATCAATCGTCAAGTCTTGGCCGATATTAACCGTTACGTCTTGAAACTCCTGCTTTTTGAAGCCCTCTTTTTCGACCGTCAGCAGGTAAGTTCCCGACGCGAGTTTGGGAAAGTTGTAAATGCCTTCGGCATTACTCATGGTGTGAGTTTCGACGCCCATCGCAGTATGGCGTACCGTTACCTTAGCGTCGGAGACGATTGCTCCGTTGGCATCGGTGACGACGCCGCGCAGCGCGCCGGTCGTTGCTTGCGCCAGTGCGGAAACCGGCATCACGAATGCTGTGATGAGAAGAAACACCATAGCAGAGGTGAGCCGTTTGCATTTGCGTACTTCTTTCATGCGTGCTTGTGCCTCCTGAAATTTTTTAGGCTGGAGCGTACTCTCGTTGAGGCACATCCTTGATGGCAGGTTTTGAACGAGTCTGATGGAACACGGGACAGAGGCTCGATCTTTCATACTGCTCTTATGTGCGGCTGAGGCCGGTTTCTGACAACCATTGTGATTTGCCGATGCAGGCGACGCCCGAACCATCTTCAACCGAAATCGGGCTTTTTTGACTACCCAAAGGGTCGTCGCGCTGCATGGCAAACCACTTTCCTCAGCGTGAGTCGAGTATAGGGAGAAAGACGACGGCAAGGCGTGCGGATGTGATGAACGGCAGGATGATGGGATGAGCGGTCACGCAACGGGACAAATGCGTTTCGCCGATGAGGCAGTTGCAACAACCGATAACCGAATGGTCGTAGAACTACGCGTCGCGCCGGATAACGGAGCAGGGGGCGCGTCATCGGTTCTTCGCCTCCTGCTCCCGCCCGGGCTGAGCAGTTCGCTTCAGTCCGTTACCTCCATCTTTTCTATTGCGCCCGATTGGGCGGAACAAGGCGGTGCTTGAAAGCGATTTCGCCGATGTCGCGGGGACGCTCTAAGACGGTTTTATAAATCCAGGTGTAGTGATCGCTTGCCCAAAAATCCATCACTTGTCGTCCCCGCAACTCTCCGAATAATTCACGGTTGGCACGATTCTCCAAATAGATAACGATCAGGTGGATGTAGGTAGAGTATTCATCGCCTCCGCCTTCCGGAAAGCCGACCGGCACTTTGGGAAACAGGGCGCGGAGTTCTTTAACGGCGGCCTCCGTGTTTTTGGAATTCTGCGAAATAAACCAGTGCGCTTGTTCATGAACAAAAGTGGAAAGCAACAATTCATCATCTTTGAGATGGCGGGTGCTCAAGGTCAAGACCGGGTGGCTGTGTGGAATGGCTTTTTCATCAATCAGGATGGATTTGGTGAAGACCCACTTCGACAAATCGTAGGTCTTGACCAGTCGTTGCAGTTGATCTTTGGTTTGCGCTTCGCTGGCGCTGCCTTGTTTGAGAGCAATATCGAGGTTGATCTGAGCGGCTGCGGCAACACTCAACCATAACGTGACGGCGATGAGAGATAGGACTCGGCTCACGAGTTTCCTCCAATTCAACAGTTATTCGATTGTCGGCGTGTCATGAGTGACTACCAACCGTCGCACAAAAGCGTTGAGAAGAAACTCTATCGTTTTCCGTTTCAAATCGGAAGAGATCAAATCCGGCGTTACTTCCCTTCCCCATTCGGCACGATGATTAGGAACGCGAAGGCATCGCCTTCACTGAGGATGAACGGTTGTGACAGGCTATTGACCTGCTCCGGTAACGCTCCAATGTCAGCATTTTTCAGATATGGAGCATAGAACATAAGATGCGGCACGAAGATGATTTCGCGCCTTCCGGTTTTGGGGTCATGAGAATGGAAGTTTTGCGAGAGCATGTAGGTGATGCCGGAACGTCGTGGCGGCTTGAGCGTCCCGGCGCGCAACTCGGCGGCCAAGGTTCGATTGATCTCTGCCCAGCTTTGCCCTGTGCGGAGAGTTGTGAGCGGCGCATCACAGCCTGCATAGTCGTTTGTGACCCTTCTCGGTCTAAGCACATCGGATCGAGGATATTGTCGGCGCGACCGACCAGGCAGTTGAAACCATTGCGGCTTTCTCTCGCTTTGACATAGTTGCCGCCTTCTAACACAAAGACGCCTGCCTGCGCGCGCAGATGCTCCGGCGCAGCACTCAAAGCCAATTCGATTTCGCCCGCTTTCGTCAAAGGCTTATGCTCAGACTCCATCGTCGCCGTCGTTTCTGGCTTATAGATTCCGGGTTGACGGTTAGGGGTAACGAGGATGTAGGCGTTGGGCTTGCCTTCATTGATGAGATAAGGGTGAGAGCTATTGCCTTGATGTTCGGGTAGAATTCCGAGATCGGCAGGGGTAGCAAATGGCGCATAAATCAGGACAAATGGCGGGACAACTTGATGGGTGTTGCCGGTCTGCTGATCGTAGGCGAGGAAAGAGGACAGCGCATAGACGATGCCCGGTCGGCGCGGAGCCTGCAACTGCCCTGTGCGATATTCCTCCGCAATCAACTGCTCAATCTTTGCCTCCGACTCGCCTTGTTCCGCCAGTTCACGGGTACGGAGGAGCGTCCGCAGATTGGTCGCAGTGCCTTCCGCATCGAAGCAAAGGGGAACGGTTTGCAGGTGGCCAGTCTTTGGATCTCTCCCGCGCTGTACCAAACAGGTAAAGCCGTTGCGGCTCTCGCGTACGCGAACATAGCCGCCCTTTTGCAACACAAAGACGCCTGCCTGCGCGCGCAGATGCTCTGGCGCAGCACTCAAAGCCAGGTCAATCTCCTGCTCCCGTTCAAAGGCAATCCAAGCGGCAGGTTGGCGATTGTTGGATTGCGCCAATGCCATCGCCAAGAGCAGGAAGATACTCGCAACCGACAGGCTAAGAGATACCCAGCATCGTTTCGTCATTGCGGCTCCTTTCTCATTTGCAAAAGGGATCGGTCATCTTTCCCTCTACGATCATGGCCTGCTGCGTCTCTTCACCCTGCGGGTTTTCAGGCCGTTGTCGGTTTTTAGTAATCGCCTTTGGCTTTGACACGGCAGTCCGGACAGGGCTGCATGACGACCAAGATCATGGCATCGGGTTTCCCCTCATTCAAAACGAAAGGGCGACGGTGGCTGGCAAAATCTTCCGGTTTCGCGCCGATGTCGGAATTCTTCACATAAGGAGCGTAGAACATCAGGTGAGGCGGAAAGACTTTGTCCGTCGAATCGGTCTTATGATTATGAACCGTCTGCGTCGCCATCATAAAAGCGATGCCGCCACGTTTGGGCACAGGGATTTTGCCGGTGCGGTACTCTTCGGCAACGATCTTTTCAATCTCTTCAAGGCTCTTGCCTTGCTCCGCTAATTTGACGCGGCGCAGATCGGCTTGAAAGAGCGAACGCGAGCCTTCCGCGTCGTAACAGATCGGCACCATCGCCCGGTCATCCGCGTACAAGCGGGGATTGGAGATCCATCGTTGCACAAAGCAGTTGAAGCCGTTTTTACTTTCACGCGCCTGCTCATAACCGCCTTTGCGAAGCAACCAGACGCCCGCATCGCGGCTGACATGTTCCGGCGCAGCGCTTAACGCCAATCGAGTCTCCTGCTCTTGATCGAGCGCCATCCATTTGGTTCCTCTGATGAGGCTAGCTGGCTCCTGTGCCGCAGCGACCGATGCACAGCCAATCAACAACAGTACGGAGAGAGAGAGATGCAAGGTTGGGGTGATGATTTTCATAATTCTCCTCGTGCAGATTCTTTGGGCAATCGGCAAGGGCGGTCAAACCGGATGCCCGAAGCTAACAGGGTTGCACCTGTGGGCAAAGCTCAAACGATTTGCCAAGCCGATTGGTCTTCTCTATTTTCACCGAGTCGGGCAATTCTCTATCGGCTTTGTGATAAGCGGCTGATTTTCGATTTGGAGAATAATTTTTTTGTGATGGAAGGAATCGCGATTCGAAGAAATAGGCGGCGGCAACTTCCTATCGCTTACGGTTTCGTTGGCCAGGTCGCAGAGAGGGTTGCAGGGTGCGCTATACTCGAAGCCGTTGTCGCATCGGCAACGGGCATCAAACATCTCAAAACCTTTGGAGGCATAATGTTCGGATTTCGTGGGGCTCGATTTTTCGACTGTTTGGTCTTTTGTCTCTTTTCCCTGATTGCGCTATTGAGTTTGGCAACCCCTGCCGCAGCACAAACCAAAATCATCATCGCGCGACATGGAACGTCAGGCTATGATCCCAAGAATCCGCCGATGATTAACGGCGTCCCGAATCCTTCCCTCTCCGATGTGGGCAGAGAGGAAGCGGCACACCTTGCGCAATTGGCCAAAGCGGAAGGCATCGAAATGATCGTGCATAGCCCGCTCATTCGTGCCCGCGAGACGGCGACTATCGTCGCACGCGAATTGAATCTCACGCCGATGGTCATCGAAGCGCTCACGGAGTTTCAGCTTGGCGACTTAAACGGCAAAGATTGGAGCGTCTCGCCCTACCGCGAACAATTGGCCGAAGTCTTTCGCCACCCCGATAACAAACGACCCGGCGGCGAAAGCTTTAACGAGATGTACGAGCGGGTGACGGCTGTCTTGCGCGACCTGCTCGATAAACATCCGAATAAAAAGATTCTCATCGTCGCGCACGGCATCACCAATCGCGCACTGGTCGGCTGGTTGCGTCAACTCTCTACGGCAGAAGCCTACGCGTTGCCGTCGCAACCAAACAATGAAGCGTTCATCGTTGAATGGCGCGGCAAGTTGCCTATCGAAACCATTCCTCGCCGCTATTGAGGGGTGCAGTTGGTCAGTTCAGCGCGCCGGAAAAAATAGAACTACTTCGAAGGGGTTCCCTGCGGCAACGTCGGTTTGAGCAGTTGCAAATCGAGTAGATGTTTGGAGCCAAATCGAATGACAACCATCACGGCGCATAAGGTGAGGAGCGCAAACTCTATGCCTGCAAGGCGCGTCGTTTTCGGCAGGAGAGCGCCGCATAGATTTCCGGAAAAGTGGATCATCACGGCGGAAAGGGTGCTCCCCTGACTGCTGTTATAGACCCAAGTTAGGAGAACAGAAAGCGGCACCATACTCGCCAAAAAGAACCAGAACCGCAGGTTGGAAAAGCCGAGTGTGTGTTGGAAAGTGCCCGGAACAGCAAACAACGGCAAGTGCCAACCCGCCCAGATCACCCCCAATATCATACTGGCTCGCAACGCTGTATAACGCCGCTGCAAGCGATCTAATGCATAACCGCGCCAAGCAATCTCTTCGGGGAAAGGGCCAAACCAAAAGGTGAAAAATAGTAGGCTCGAAAAGCCGATCAAGCCGCCTTGTGGCAGCGACACCGTCACCGAGCGGCTGCCAAGCAATTGGTCTACCCCTACTGCACACAGCATGATGGCCGGATGAAGCAAGAGAGAGAGACACAACCAACGAAACGGCAGCCGACGCGGGTCAAGGGCACGCAACCAAACGCTTTGCCCCGTAATTCGGCGCTCTTGCAGGTGGGTAAATACGACGACGCCGATCAAGGGACCGGCGCCTCCAATCAAAAAGAGGAAGGATTGCTCCGGCGGTTGTCCGACATTAACGAAGGCTGAGAGCAGCCAAAAGCAAGCAGACCAGCTACAGACAAATGCCAAAAAGCCAACCACGCCCGCAAGACTCTTTGTTGGCGTCCGGTCATTCACCTCAGTAAGCCTCCTGCCCCGCCCATCGGTTCTGCCTGCAATGATCTCCCTTTCGTCAACAAATCGCGCTCGGGCTGGTAAGGGTAGGTTAAGGTGGTTTAGACGGATACTTCTTTTCCGCTACCAGCCCGAGCGCGAGCCTTCTGCCGATGCAGGTCAATGTTTCGGGAAACCCGGACTCTGTTTGACCTCGTTGATCTGCGCCAAATGGCGTTCGCTATGTGCTGTCAAAAATAAGAACCACTGATAGGCATCAATTACGCCGAAGACCCAATGATCGGCAAAGTGACTGCGCAAGTCTTCTTGCGTGGTTTCCAGATAGGCGATGGTGCGCGCCCGCGCGCGTTCAAAGCCATTGAGCAGGTCAGCCTTAGCAGCGACGCGCCCGCGTGGACGGACGACTTCGGGAGCTTGAAATCGTTTCGTCGTGCGGTTGGTCGCCGTCAAAATGATGACCTGATCTTTCATCAACGAGCGGCGCTCTTGGTTTTCCGGAACCGGCGACTTCATGATGCGGCCAATCACCGATGAAGAGAGGTCAGTCATCGGCAACTGTTTCATAATCTGCTGAGTGACGACCATAAAGACCGCCTGTTCAGCGTTGATGAGATGTTCCGTGATTTCCGCGATAGACCAACGCTCAGGTGCTGCGCGGTAATTCATCTGTGCATCGGTCAGGCCGGAGAGCGCATCAACTACCTGCTCTTTGATCTCCTTCAGATACTGCACGGCGAATTCCCGCTCCTTTTGCGTCAGCCCCGCGGTCACTGCTTTTTTCCCTGCGCCTCGTCGTGCCCGCTCTTGTGCGTGCCATCGTCTTTCGGAACAACAATGATGTACGCGCCGGGCGTACCTTCACCGAGAATGAAGATATTCGAATGGCTGTTCGTGTGTTCGGGCAGCGCGCCGATGTCGGAGCTTTTCAGATAGGGCGCAAGAAACATGACATGCGGTACGAAGACCTGTTTCTTCTCGCCGGTCTTCGGGTTGTGATTGAAAAATTCCGGCGACAGCATATAGACGACTCCCGGTCGGCGCGGCGCGAGCAGCTTGCCGGTAGCGTATTCATCTTTGAGAATTTTGCTGACCTCTGCGGCGCTCTTGCCCTGCTCAACGAGTTCGACTCTGCGAATATCTGCGAGCATATTGGTTGCAGAGGCTTCCGCATCGTAACACTGTGGTGCGGTGATATTGGCGACGCGGTTGACCAGACAGTTGAAGCCATTTTTACTATCGCGCACTTTGACATAGCCGCCGCGTTGATAAACATAGACGCCTGCTCCCGCGCGCAAGTGTTCGGGCGCGCCGCTGAGCGCCCAGGCGATTTCGCGCTCGCGTTCAACCACCATGAATTTCGGCTGCTCGCCGTTTGCCGATTGTGCTAAGGCAGAAAGCGACATTCCGACGAGGAAAGCGGCGACCAGAATGGCTCGGAAGAATAATTTCAGGCTTGATTGCATGACGAACTCCTTTCAATGATCGGTTACTCTTTCGGGAAGTTGGGATGTGATTTGATTTCGCGGATTTGGGCGCGGTGGCGTTCGCCGTGCGCGCCGAGGAAGAGCAGCCATTGATAAGCGTCAATCATCCCGACGAGAACATGATCGCCAAAATGGCCGCGCAGATCTTCCGTCGTGGTCTGTGCGTAGGTGAGGGATCGGGCGCGCACCTTTTCGAAATCGCTGACCGCTTCGGCAGCCGCCGCATAGAGTTTCTTCACCGGACTGAAGGCGCGCGGCGCTTTGAAACGGAACTTCTCCGCATCGCGGTTGGTGGCGACGACAATGGTGGTCACATCTTTGATGCGCGGCCCGTTTTCGCCTTTCCATTCGGAACGGACGGGCGACTTCATAATCTCTTGCGTGATTCTGCCGAAGACAAAGTCTTCGACAACCGTGATGTGTTCGACATTTCCGGCAATAGACCAAGTGAAGGGGTTGGGTTTGAACTTCATCTGCGCTTCGGACAAGCCGGAGATTTCATCCAGCAGTTGTTTGCGCGTCTCTTGCAGGTATTGCAGAAGGAAATCGCGCTCTTTTTGGGTGAGTGCGCCGGACGGATGTTCGGTTCCGGCAACGGGTTGGCGTTTTGATTGAGCGGGCGTCGTCGGTAGCAAAGCGAGCAGGCAAACCAAGGCTAGCAGACCGCGGCTGTATCGTTCGAGGGTTCGGTTCATAGCGTTCGTCTCCTTTGGGTTGCAGAGTTATTTCGCAGGAAAGTTGCGGTGCGCTTTGACTTCGCGGATTTGCTCGGTATGCCGTTCGCTGTGTGCGGACAGGACAATCAGCCACTGATAACCGTCAATCCAGCCTAGGCCGCTTTCGCTGAAATGGCTACGTAGATCGTCTTCGGTCGTTTCGAGATAAGCGAGGTTGCGAGCTCTCGATTTTTCAAAGTGATGGATCGTTTCAGCGTGTGAGGAGAATTTGACGGCGCTTGTCGGGCGCACAGGGTCGGGAGCTTGAAAGCGTTGAGCGGTGCGATTGGTCATGAACATGATGACCGCGCGGTCTTTGATGGGCGGCGCATTATCGCGTTTCAACTGCGGCTGTGCTGGGGTCTTCATCACCCGTTGCGTGACCAGGTTGTAGATGACGTCTTCGGCCAGCGCTAGATGCTGCGCGACTTCCGCAATGCTCCAAGCAAAGGGAGTGGGTTTGAATTTGAGTTGCGCATCGGAGAGACCGGCGATTTCATCGAGAAACTTTTTCTGCGTCGTCCGTAGGTATTGCGTCAAATAGTCTCGCTCGGCTTTTGATAAGCTCGTTGCCCCTGCCGTGCCCGCGCTCTGTGCAAAGAGAGCGGGCGCACACCCCATCAACATCAGTGCCAAGACAACCCTCCATTTTGTCATCGGGCGATAGGCTCGGTTCTTCATTGGGTTTCTCCTCCTAAATTCAAATCACCGCTGCGGTTCTCAAGCGATACGGCGAGTATAAGAGGGGCGAGGCAACTGTCTTGAGCGAATGTGATGAGCGGTAAGTTTCAGGGGCAAGTGGTCAGATGAAGGTGGCATGCGGAAAGGGTTACTAACGGATGGGCGCAAGACCGAATCACCTTAGAGCCTTTCCAAAGTCGGCCTCGCCTTGCGCCCACCAACCGAAGACGCGGCGGTTGATTGCCGCCGCGCCCGAACTGCAACGCATTGCGTACACCTATTTGCCGATTTCGGAATGCGCAGCGTCCTTTTTGTATTTCTTGGCGTCCTCTTCCAAAATGTAGCCGCCTGCTTTCAAGACATTGACGGCTTGCGCCACTTGATTCACATACTTGCCGTGACGGGGATAGAGTTCATCCAGCTTCGCGGCATCGAAAGGCGTAAACGAACCGACGAGAATGCATGGCCCTCCCCCCTCGTTTTGCGGGAAATGCGAGCCAAGCGGCACTTCGATTCCGGGAGGGCGCAGCCGAGCCGTCGCATTGCCATGTTCGTCGCGGATAATACTGCCGGAGCCATCAAGGTTGATGAGAATGCTGTTGGGCGGTTCGGCTCCGCGTTTCACCCACCGCGTGAGGTTGATGATTCCGGCGCGCACAAATGGACTCAGCGAAAGAGGGTTGATGATGTTGCTGCACAGCGCGGGGGGCGCGCCCGGAATGTCTCGTTCGATGGCAACTTGCGAGAGGCCGAGAACCTCTTCGTCTCCATGCGAAGTCCCGGAAAATTCATAGGTGCGATAGAGAGGCGAATCGGCAACCCGGGCGCTGGCAGAACCGAGCGCGAGTTCGGTTTCGCTCTGCATGCGGATGACCGGAACCGGCGCATTGATAAAGCGCCGCTCATCAGTGGCATCGGGGCTCATGGAATTGATCTGCCGCGCAAAAGCAGGTGCTCCCAAAACGAAATAGCCGTCAAAGGCGCTCGCTCCGTTCGGCAGCAAAGCCGTGTCATGAAACTCGTTGATATAGGTGACCAAATACCGCGACGATTGCGAGTGGCCTGTTCCGATCACGCGCCGCACGTTGTAGTTTGCCAGCGGATTTTGCGCGGAGCTTTGATCGCGCAACAATACGGCAACGCAACTATAGGCGTCATAGATCAGCCCGGCATCTACCATGTTCAATGAGCCATAGCGCGCGGCATTCCACGTTTTGAGAAAGTTGAGCGCCACCGGGCGTCCAGTGATGCCAACCCAGATGTAACCCTCTTCCATCAACAACTGGCTGGTGTAATGCCAGATGAAATCAATATCGAATCCGGCTGTCGGATTCATAAATTCGAAGATCACCGTGCCGTTGAACTTATTCGGATTGGTCGGGCGGCGCACCAACAGCCGTGTCTGATAGGGGACATTCGGCGTTTTGATCTGCACCTGTTTGTTTGCATCGTACTCGTAGATGTTGGCGGTTCCGTCAACGAGAAACTCTTCTTCAACATATTTCTCTTGTGTCAGGTCAACCGCCGAAGCCATAAATGGCGTGTTGCCGGTGGCAATCGGCACTGGCGTCAGCACCAGACTTGCCGGATTGGCGGCAACCGGCGCGGGAATGACCAGACTGCTCGCCAGCCACAGGCCAATCACTCCGATGAGGAAAAGACCGCGAAAGCTTCTCCTCTTATAAAACGGGAATGTGCGTATGGAAACCATTCTTCCTCCTCTTCCTGAATCCTATGTATTGCGATCTTCGTCAGTGACCGTTTCCTACTGCGAGCGGTCAGCAAGGAACCGATAGACGCAGGGTTAAGCACGGACTCCGGCCAGTATAGTAAGCCGGGGCGAAGCGGTAGGCGCGAATGTGACAAGCGGTCGGTTAGCGTGGCAGGCGGTAGAATGGGTCAGGTCGGCGGAGAGGAGAAAAGGCGCAAGGCGATGAAGAGTTCTCCGCCTACAGAATTTTTTTTCGCGGCCCTGCCAACCCTATTTTGTAAACTGTGTCTATGGCTACGACGCTTTCGGAAGGTGACCTACGAGTGAAGAGCGAATCAGAATTGATTGCGTGCGCCCAATCAGGTGATGCGGAAGCGTTTTGCCATCTTGCGCGGCACTATGAGCGCAAGGTTTACTGGCTCGCTCTTCACTATTGTCGAGATGCCCAGGCAGCAGAGGATTTATCGCAAGAAGTCTGGTTGAAAGCCTTTAAGAGTTTGACGAGTTTTCGGGGTGAAGCCAGTTTTTATACCTGGTTACGACAAATCATGATTCACACTTTCCTCAATGACCGCCGAGCCGCGACGCTGGAGAATCGAGGCCTGCGCGATGAATCGCCGGAGTGGGAAAGCGCAGCGATGGCTGTCCATTTTGATATGGAAGACCGTGTGCATACGAAGCTGTTGCTCGAAAGCGTGCGGCTGGCGCTTGATGAAATGACGGCGCAGCAACGGTTGATCTTTCTGCTCAAGCATCGGGAAGGCATGACCTACGATGAGATTTCGGCGGCGCTCGGCTGCTCCGTCGGCACAGTGAAGAAATCGCTCTTTCGCACCATTATGAAGTTGCGCGAGCGATTGGGCGCGACCGCCGACCAAGCCGCCTATTCTCCATTAGCAAGCGGTGAAAATTGTTAGGAGTCGGGTGATGCACGATTGTCAGAAGACCAAAGAGCAATTGATTGATCTCATCTTTGACGAGTTACCGGCTGCGGATTGCACGCCGACGATGAGCGAGGTGCACGCCTGCCAGACTTGTCGCCAGTTGCATAGCGAAATGGTCGCGTCGCTCGCTCTCTTCGATGCGGTCGCCGACACGAAACTGCCATCGGAATCCTACTGGTCAGGTTACGAGGCGCGTTTGCTGGCGCGGCTGCACACTGCCGCAAAGCCGCGCTGGAGGGTGCGTTTCGCTGTGCGCCTCCCATTCGCTTGGCAACCAGGTTTGGCCATGGCTGCCGGTCTGCTCTTATTCATCGCTCTGGCGTTGGTCTTCTGGCTGACGCTGCGCAATCGCAATCAGACCGTGATGCCGCCCTCGGAACAGGCTATCAATCAAGAGACAACTTCGCAGCGGGAAGGCGCACCGGAGGAATCCATCAGGCCATCGACTACCCCGCCACCAAGAGATGATAAGCCCACAGTGGCTCCGGTCAAGAACCCGCCGCGCAGACCTCAGCCGAAATTACCGCGACGCGGTGAGCGCAACGAGCAAGCGACAGAAGCGGATGAATTCACGGCGTTGGCGCGCATCGAAAAGCAGATCGTCGAGCATCTCGCCGATGCCGAACTGCTGTTTCGTTCCTTCCGCAACGCTCGCCCTGCGCCGGGTAAAACGGAAACCGACGTTGCCTTTGAAAAAGGGTTGGCGCGCAAACTGCTGCGCCACAATGCGGCGCTCAAAGATGAAGCTGAAGCAATCGGCTATCAAGCAGCGAGCGCCTTTCTCAGCAATCTCGAACCGTTTTTGTTGGAGATTGCTAACCTTGCTGACCAAGCCACTGCCGACGATTTGCATCCCATCAAACGGTTATTAGAAGACAAGGGGATTGTCACCGAATTACATCTCTATTCCGCGTTGGCCATCGGGCGCGGATTATAAAATTCCGCAGCGTTTGTCGCTGCCCAGCAACAGGAGTCTTTATGCCGATTCGCACCAAACCAATCCATTCAGCCCTCTCCGCCAGCTTTTACCTGCCGATGATGTTCTGCTTTCTGCTCATCAGCCAGCCGATGACTGGGCAAGCGCAGGGCTTTTCGCAGCCTCTCGAAAAGTTCAATCGCTTCGCACAAACTGCTAACGCCAGCGAAGCCGCTACCAAAGTGTTGCTGGAAGGCCGCACTTTGATTACCAATAAGAATTGGGCGAAAGCCGAAGAGCGATTCAAATACCTGCTCACCCAGTATCCGCATTCGGACAATATGGATGTGGCGCTCTATTGGATGGCCTACGCGCAAAAGAATCAGAACAAGCTGCGGGATGCCGAAGCCACCTTGATGCGGCTGATTAACGACTACTCTACGTCGAACTGGATGGATGACGCATTGGCGTTGCGTGTCGAAATCGCAGCCCGTCTATCGAACCACACGGTGATTGAACAAGAGACCACCAACGCCAATGACGAAATCAAGATCGCTGCGCTCAACAGCCTTTTTCAAGCCGACCCCGCGCGCGCCACAACCGTTGCCAGCGAGATGTTGAAACGTAATTCCCAATCGAGTGTACCGATCAAGGATGTCGCTCTCACCTTAGTCGCGCAGTATGGCGATAACTCTGCAACTCCGATGTTGATCGAGATGGCGCGCAACGAGACCAATCTCGGTCTGCGACGTAAGGCGGTCAGTCTGCTTGCCTGGCGCAATGATGAGACGGCTTTTAGCGCGCTCAAAGAGATAGCCAACAACTCAACGGATCCTGACACGGCAGAGATCGCCTTGTGGGCTATCGCCAGCAATGGGAAATTCCGCGAGCAGGCTTATTCATTCATCTCCGATATCGCCAAATCGAGTCAGACAGAGAAGGTACGCATACAAGCTGTACTGGCGCTCGGACGCTATGAATCCGATCAAGCGTTCGCCGAACTCATACAGATTTATAAATCGGCCAACGATGTCGAGATCAAAAAAGCGGTCATCATGGCATTCGGTTTCGGCTCCATATACTACATGCTCCCCGGTAAACTGTTTCCTGCTACGCCCTACGTCTTCGGCACAACAGGGAGCGCAGGCTTTGGTTCGGGGGTGAGTGGAGGAGTCGGTGCAGGCAGCGCAAATCGGCCACCCGTGCCGAAAACGACAATCGCAGCCCCCCAAATCGCCACCGTGCCGCCCGCCGGTTGGGGGCAGCGAGGCTCGCTGGTCACCAAGAGCAGCGCACCGAGCCCGACAACCAACAGCGAGCGGCGCGAGAAGGCAGCCGCAGCCCTCGCGCAACTCTACGATGCGGAACGCAGCGAAGAGTTGCGCTTGATGATCGTCTCCGCAATGGCGCGCGCCGACAATAAAGCGACGCTGACCAAGTTGATGGCTATCGCCAAAAACGACTCTTCCCTCGAAGTCAAAAAACGCGCGATCCTCGCGCTCGGCCAGAGCAAAGATCCGGAGGTCGTGCGCTTTTTGGAAGACCTTTTGAAATAGGCTGATGATTCGGAAACAGAGATAATGATTTTTGACTCGCTGAGTTGCTGGCGTTGATCGGAATGAAATTCAACACAAGCAAGAACGAAGCTTCACCCTGAACGATCCGGCGTCTCACCGATCATTATCTCTGTTCGATCTTGCCGCTTGTGGTTGATGGTGGCAACTG
>CAYXVU010000122.1:0-17480 GCA_964468725.1 uncultured Clostridia bacterium | reverse complement strand
CTCTCATTCCGGTAATTCCTCTTGCTTCGGCTCCGGCAGCCAGAAGCTGGCAATCCAGCCAACCGTATAGACCAACACCGCCACACTGCCCGCGGCATAGGCGAGCTTCGTCGCTGGCGTCGCGCCCGGCATGATCTGCGAGAGTTGCGTCGTTAGTAAGGCTGCTGACGTACCAATCATGCGACCGCCGATGTTGGCCGCAAAGCTCTCGCCCGTGCCGCGTAAATAGGTCGGATAGACGCGCGGCAAGTAGTTGCCCCAAAAACTGAGTTGCCCAACAATGAGTAAGCCGACAAAGAAGGTGCAATACTTCAGCACTTCGAAGTTGCTGGTTGCCGGAAAGAAAAAGACCAGCGGCACGATCAACAGCCCCGGCCCTAAAAAGGTTCGCAGCAACTTTCTCCGACTCAAGATTCGAATCGCCAAAAAGGCCAAGACGAAGCGGCCTACGAGTCCGCCGATCTCCTGAAAGAACTGAATCGAGCCTGCTGCCTGCTGTTGGATTTGACCTTGTTGCGCGCGTTGTTGCGGCCCCTCGGGAACGCTACGAAGTTGCTCGGTGATTTGCGGCAGTCCGGGTACGATCTGGGGCAAGTGTTGGGTTGCGCCAAAGGCCGCGCCGTAGCTACAGGCAAATAACAGCGTGGTCACCAACGTCGTCTTGCGAAACTCCGGTCGGAAGAGTTCGGCAAGGCTCGGTCGCTTCAAAGTGCCTTCGATCTTCTTTCGCGCCCACGCGGGAGATTCGGGCAGGAAGGGGCGAATGATGATGAGCGGAATCGCCGGTATCAAGCCCGAAATCAAGGTGTAACGCCACGCTTGATGACCACCGTGAATCGCGGGCAGATGCTCGCCGTAGGTGACCACCAAATAATTGGCTGCCGTCACCAGCATCCCACCAAGCGAAGAGAAGGCTTGCGTGTAACCGAGCACGGCTTCCCGCTGCTTGGCGTGCGGGAAAAGTTCCGCAAGCCAAGCGACCGCCGCGACAAACTCCACGCAGACGCCGATAAAGGTCGTACAGCGGAAGAAGAGCAACCAGGGTAACGAAGTCGTGAAGCCCGCAGCGAAGGCTGAAAACGCATAGAGCAGAATTGACCAGACCAGCACGCGACGCCGACCCAATCGGTCGGTCAAATAGCCGCCGATCAAACCAAAGATGCCGCCCGCGATGGCCGGAATGAAAAAGAGCATATCGCGCCAGAAGCCGTACTCCGGGCTACCCAGTTGAATGCCGCCCAGTTCCGCGAGCGCCGGTCGCAAGATGAGCGGCAGCATCAGCAGTTCATAAATGTCAAAGGCGAAGCCCAAAGCCGCAATGATGCAGATTAGCCATTGCGTTCGGTTCAAACGCGGAGCGTCGGTAGCCGTCGGTTCGTTGGTCATAGAGTTCCTCTGCGATCAATCTCCATTGCGATTAGGTTGGGTTGCGAAAATACCGCGCGATGGCAGCGTCGCTCGGTCGCAAAGTCACGAGCGATACTACTATCATCAACAATGCCGAGACAATCACCATCGGCACGACTGGCATGAATCCGAAGACCGCTGTGCCGCCCGGCGTGCGCGTCAACACCTCTATTCCGGCAAGCGACCATGCCCACATCGGCGAGCCGGGTGCAGGCGGCGGCACAACCGCTTGAAAGACAGCGACAGCAATGACGCCCATTGCTGTCCATAGAGTGACGGCCAGCGCCCCCCACTTCGTGCTGCGCCTCCAAAATAGCGCCGCAACGACAAGCGGGAACAGCGACGAGTAGCCGGAAAAGGCATACTGCACGGCCAGCGAAAAGATTGACTCCGGCACTCTGAGCGCGACGATATAGGCAATGATCGTTAGCCCGATGACGAAGGCTCTGCCGGTCTGCACCTGCGCCCGTTCGCCGAACTTCGCTTTGCCTTCGTAAAAGGCGAACACGTCTTCGGTGAACATGGTCGAAAGCGCGAGAATCTGCGAATCGCTTGCCATCACCGCCGCCATAATCGCCGCCCCCAACAAGCCCGCTAGCCACAACGGCGCATAGCTGTCGAGCAGTACCAACAGCACATCATCCGACGCGCTCTGTCGGCGCAATTCATCGCGCTCGGCAGGAGTCAGCGTCGCCGCTTGCGTAGCCAACAGGCGGCGCGCTTCGATCTTCGCTTGAATCTGCGGCGCTTCGGTCACCCGATTGGCTGCAACCCCTAAAAAGACACAAGGCAGCCAGATAGCGATCATGCAGAGCGGATAAAAGATCACCGTGTTTTTGAACTGGCTCATCTTGCGCGCCGTCAAACAGAAGATCGTCATGTGCGGAAAGGTGATTGAAGAGAGCGGGATAAACATGTAACTGAAGAAGAAGAGCGGCGAGACGCGTTCGCGCGTCAACAGGGCAGCAGTCGCGGGCGAAGCGGCAAGCGACTCGACGACGCTGCCAAACCCTCCCATCGCAACGCCAATCACCACCAAGGCAATCGAACCGAAGAGCAAAAACAGGGTCGTCTGAAAGGTATTCACCCAAGCCGTGCCGCGCATGCCTCCGAAGAAGACATAGCTCATCACCACCAGTGCAACGATTGCGCCGCCCGCCCAATATGGTATGCGCCCGCCGCTAATCGCGCTCAACGTCGTGCCGCCGCCCATCACGCCGATGATGATATAGGGGACGAGCAGCGCCGCTTGCACGACGAAGATCACGGTTCCGATGTGCGAGCATTCCCACCGATCTCGAAACATCTGCACGGGAGTGATGAAACCGTACTTCTTGCCGAGCGCCCATACGCGCGTGCCAATGAAGAAGAGCGACAAGGGAATAATCAACGCCGAAGACGAGGCCATCAGTCCGAAGGTCACAATACCATTGGCGAAGGCATGACCGGATGAGCCGAGTATCGCAAACGCCGTCATGTTGGTGCCCAACAACGACAGCAAAAAGACGACGGGGCCGAGCGAACGCGAAGCAAGAAAATAGTCTTCGGCTTGTTCGCGCGCCTTGTACCGGCGAAAAGCAAAGATGCCAATGTACAAAACGACGGCGAGGTAGAGAAAAACGAAGATGACAGGAATCACCGGCTCTGCTCCTCGGCGGATTTTTGCAGTTCAGCTTCTTCTTCGAGATGGGCAGGCCACAATGATTTCACCATCAACCACATCAATAGCGATACCACCGCCGTGAAGCAGACGTGATAGAAGAGTCCGATGGGCAGAAATCCGAAGATTAGGGGGCGTGCCGTGTTCCAATTCCAAAAATCCTGATGCAGGATGATGAGCAGAAGGATAGCAATCGTAAAGAGAGTCTTTTTCATCGCTGTACAATGAGAGCACAGAGTCAAATCAATCTGCCGAAACTGCCTGCTGATGTTGGCCGCTAGCTGCCCACTGATCGCAGGGCAATCATAGACGCTGAGCACTTTGGTTCCACTGAAACGGAGTTACGGCGTGCGAGATAGGCCACGCGCTATGTTGTCCTAGTAAAATTGCGACCGTCAAGAGCGAATTGCTAGAATGTCTGCCGGTCAGTGGCTCATTGATTACCTGCACGACGCGCGCCAACGGGCGCAGGCAACGAAGATAGGGCTTCGCCGACCTGCGCAGGTAACGCACTTCATCTCTGGGAGCTACCTATGTCAACCATCTATCGCCTGATGTGGATTGCGCTGCTTGCCCTCGCTTGTGCGAGCGGAATCAGCGCACAGGAGTGGACGCAGTTTCGCGGCCCGAACGGTTCGGGCATCTCGAACACCACCGGACTGCCGGTGGAATTCGACGCTAAAACCAATGTTATCTGGAAAGCGCCTTTGCCGCCCGGCCATTCGTCACCTGTGCTCGGTCGCACGCGCATCTTCGTCACTGGATTCGAAGAAAGCAGACTCTTCACTATCTGTCTGGATCGCCAGAGCGGACGTGAACTGTGGCGGCGCGAATTGCCGCGCACGCGCAAAGACCGTTTGCGAAACCCCAATAACCCTGCGGCTCCGAGTCCGGTCACCGATGGCGAAAATGTTTACGTCTTCTTTCAAGACTTCGGCATGTTGGCCTATGACAAAATGGGAAAAGAGAAATGGCGCGTGCCGCTCGGCCCTTTCAACATCTCTTTTGGTATGGGCGCGTCGCCGATCTTAGCAGGCGATTTGGTCGTAATGCCCTGCGATCAAGACACCGACTCGTTCCTCATCGCAG
Organism: uncultured Clostridia bacterium; assembly: GCA_964468725.1. Classification (GTDB taxonomy): domain Bacteria; phylum Acidobacteriota; class Blastocatellia; order UBA7656; family UBA7656; genus CAYXVU01. The sequence goes on along the minus strand of CAYXVU010000122.1, from coordinate 13,324 downwards.
TGGAGAAAACCAGCGGACGTGTGCGCTGGAAAGTGGCGCGCCCGGACATCATCTCCGGCTATTCGACGCCGATTCTCTATCAGCCCAAAGGCGGGGCGATGCAACTCATCATTCCCGAATCGTTTCAACTGTCGGCCTATTCCGTGGCGACCGGCGAGCGCGTCTGGTGGGTGCGCGGATTGGCTTGCGAAATGAAGTCCATCGCCGTCGTCAACGGAGATATTCTCTATGTCAACGGTTGGGGGTTTGCCGAAAACCAGCCGGGATTGCAAGTCAAGGTTCCCCCCTTCGAAGAGGTGTTGCCGAAATTCGATGCCGATAAAGACGGACGCATTTCGATGGCCGAACCGACCGACGAACGCATCAAGCAGAAGCCCTATTTCGAAATCTTCGATCTCAATCACGATGGCTTTTTAGAATTGAAAGAGTGGAATATGTACCGCGCAATGATGGCGGCGGAGAACGGACTGCTGGCCATTCGGCTCGGCGGCAAAGGCGATATGACAGACAAAGCCATCCTCTGGAAATATCAGAAGCCGGTTCCGCAAGTGCCTTCGACGCTGCTCTACAAAGGCGTGCTGTACATGGTCAATGATGGCGGCGTCTTGATCTCCTTCGACCCGACAACCGGCAAGGTCCTCAAGCAAGGCCGACTCGAAGGCGCGATTGATAAGTATTTCGCTTCGCCCGTCGCCGCAGAAGACAAACTCTATTTCGTCGGCGAAGGCGGCGCGGTATCGGTATTGAAAGCCGCCGGGGAGTGGCAGATTCTCAAAGTCAATGAACTTGACGATCAATGCTACGCCACACCGGCGATTGCCGACGGGCGGCTCTACATTCGCACCCGCAGTGCGTTGTACTGTTTCGGCAAAAAAGGATGATGAGAGAAGGTCACAAGCGAACAGGGGAACGGAAACCGGCGATACAGATTCGTCCGATTTGCGTTTCCCTTCTCGCTATCTTGCTGTGCGCTCCTGGCGGTTGAAAGGGCGACGATGTTTAACCTGTCTTTCTGTGCAATCCTGTTGATCGTTGGTAGCCGTCTGCCGCTGACAGACGGCAGCTTTCGCGTTTTGAATGATAGCCGCGCCAGCGGAGAGGAGCGTTTTGAAATTATCGCGTCGCCGGATCACACGACCGTGAAATCTACAAGCAATTTCACGCTGGAAGGCAAACCGCAAAAGATCGCCGCGACCACCGAGATGCAAAGGCAGAGTCTGGTGCGCTACGAAGTCGAAATCACGACCGGCGAGCATACCAAAAAATACGCCATAGACTTCCAAGACGGTCAGGCGCTCATCAAGGTTGAAATCGGCGGTCAGAAGACTGAACGCCGCCGCGAGATTTCTCAGGATGCGATCTTGCTCGATACGAACGTCTGGCATCACTACCGTTTTTTACTTGCCCGCTACGATATGCAGAAGAAAGGCGAGCAGCAATTCACCGTCTTCATTCCGCAAGCCGCATTGCGTCAGTACGACGCCGAAGTTGAGTTTCGCAAGAGGACTTCGATCACCATCGCTGGCATCAAACGCGCGGGCAATCTGTTTGACGTGCGCGTTGCCAATTCGTTCGAAGTCGTCGCCTTCACGGATGAGGTTGGCGAATTGCTGTCCCTCGAATTTCCCGCCGAAAAACTGAAGATTGTGCGCCAGTGAGCTGGTGTCAAAATCATCTCTCAGAAAACTTGAATGAGCAGAGCCGGAAAGCAGTCCCGACGCCGCGCCCAATGATGAAATTGCAAACCGCCAGACCCGTTGTTACACTCGAAGCGACAAGGAAACCGATATGGATAATCGCAGTGTCGTTGCAGACCCGCGTCAAAACGTCATTCGTCGTGGCTTCGGCCTCAAAGACGAAGTACAAAGTTTCCTCACCCTCGATTATCACAGTGACATCGTGGATCGCGTGAAACAACAAGGTCACGAGTTGACTGTTGGGCGATTGACTTTTCGGCTGGCCAAAGAGTTTGGCTTCTGTTACGGCGTTGATTTTGCGCTCAATCTGGCTTACGAAACCCGGCAACAGTTTCCCGACAAGCGCATCTTTTTAACCAACGAAATCATTCATAACCCGCGCGTCAACACGCGACTCAAAGAGATGGGCATCGAGTTCATTGATTGCTCGCCGGAAAACCCTGATCGCTTTGCCGAAGTCAGCCGCGATGACATCGTCATGGTTCCCGCTTTTGGCGCGCCGGTTGGCGAATATCAGGATTTGCAAAAGCGCGGCTGCCTGGTCGTAGATACGACTTGCGGCTCGGTCATCGCCGTCTGGAAACGCGTCGAGAAATACGCGAGCGAAGGCTTTACCGCCATCATTCACGGCAAACACGCGCACGAAGAGACGCGGGCGACCAGTTCGCAGACCTCCAAATACATGGGCGGCAATTACCTGGTCGTCCTCGACAAAGAAGAAGCGGCCTACGTCTGCCGTTACATCACAGAGGGTGGCGACCGCACCGCCTTCTTAACCAAATTTGCCAATGCCCATTCGCCTGACTTCGACCCCGACCGTGATCTTCAGAGCGTTGGATTGGCCAATCAGACGACCATGCTGAGCAGCGAATCGCTGGAGATTGCCGAAATGTTTCGGGAGGCCATCCAACAGCGTTATGGCAGCGAAGCGGTCGCCGGACAGTTTCGCCACTTCGATACCATCTGCACGGCGACGCAGGATAGGCAAGATGCAGTCAATGAACTCGTTCGTACCGATATTGATCTGATGCTCATCATCGGCGGGTACAACAGCAGCAATACCAATCATCTGGCGGAGATTTCCATCCTGCACAAACCCGCCTATCACATTTCGGATGCCGCTTGCATTTTATCAAGCGAAGCGATTCGCCATAAACCAGTCGGGCAAGCAAACGAAGTGATCGCTCACAACTGGCTGCCCGAAGGCGCTGTGAAGATCGGCGTGACGGCTGGCGCGTCAACGCCGGATCGTTTGGTAGGCGAAGTGATCGACCGGTTGGCAACCTGCTGCGGCATCGCCTGACTGCGTCGTGCGCGCCCTCATCTCACTGACTGCTTGCCGCTCAGCCGTTCCTACTTTCGCAGTTTGGCATCAAGGGCATATTTGCCCGACCCTGCGAAAAAGAAGAAGAGCGCCGCCACCGCATAGACAGCCGCCCCTTCAATTCGCCCATCCGTTCGGCTGTGATGATAGACGGCGACGAGCATAGTGAAGCAGACAAAGATAGACGAGTAACGGGTAAAGAGACCGACAGCTAAGAGCAACCCACCAATGGATTCGGCCAGCGCCGCGCAGACAGCGAAAAAGCTTGGCAGCGGAAACCCTAAGCTGCCGACAAATCCGACGAACCCCCATTCTTGTCCGCGAAACAAATACCCGATAGCGGCTTTGAGTTTGTCATAGCCGTGAAAGTAAAAGAGCATCCCGCCCATAGCGACGCGCAGCAGCAAAAACCCGATCTCTGTCGAGTTGGCAGGCATCCGTAGTTTCATTCTTCTCCTCCCCTTGGTGGGTCAGCCGTCAAAAGCGAAACAGGTACGAGAACTTCACAAAAAACTGTTTGCCGTCGTTGAGAAAGCGGTCGCGCAGTCGGACGATCTGCGCGCCGTTTGCGGTTGGCAGCAACTCAAGGTTTTGCAGATTGCTGTTGTACCCGACGTAGAGCGCCGTCCATGAGTTGATTTGATAGGTGCCGAGAAAATCGAAGTTGAAATTTTTTCGGCGCTCCAATGAATTCAGATCGGGGTTGGTCAGCACAGCGTCGTACTGCAAGATGGCGCGCAGGGACAGTTCGCGGTTGAATTGCCAATTTACGTTTGAACGGAAGATATGATTATTGATGATGCTGGCGCCGGTTCCGCGATCTCGCAGGCGAAAGAGGATGTAGGTGTTGTCAATCCTGAGCGGAGTGATTGGGCGAACTGTGATGTTGAGATTGCCTTCGTCACGGTGCGCCAGTTCCGGCTCTTTGCCATCGGCGGGAAAGAAATTGATCTTTTGGCCTTTCAAGTACAGCCCGCGCACCTCAATCTGCGGGATGTAGCTAGAACGGAAAAACATGCCGGTCACCCGCCGCGAGAAGTCTTTATCAGCGGTAAGGACGGGGAAGTCCACTGGTCGGAGCTTTTCTCGTTCCGGCACGTGAAAGGCTTCGATAAAGGTCTGTCCCGTCAGTTCGAAACCTAACGACACGCTGTTTTCGATGTCGAGCCGCGTGCCGCTATGATCCCACGCTTCGCGCGAATAGAATCCTGGCCCCCAGGCAATCAAGGTCTTGCCCTCGGGTCGAAAGCGATAGTTGATGCGTTGTTCCAGTTGCCGTATGTCCGTGCGCGGCACGAATCCGGTTGCCGTGAAAAACCCCGGACTGACATCTCGATAGTCTAAACTGTAATTGAGCTTGCGATTGTTGTAGTAGAGTCCGACGTTGTAGGCTGGCCCGGCCAGTTGTTGGCCATCCAGAAACTTCGTCGAACTGGTCGCCGCTTGCAGATTGGTCGTCCAGTTGTTGTTCAGCTTGAAGCGTGCGTCAATGCCGCCTACTCGGTTATGGCTGCCTTCGAATTGGCGATTGGTATAGATTACTCCGATGCTCGATTGTTTGAAGATGTCGCGGCTGGCGCGAAAGATTCCGAAGAACGCCCGCTTATCGGCCAACGGATCGTCATCGGTCACGCTTTTACCCGGCGACTCGTCATCAATGAACATCGCGCCGATGGAATAAGGGCCGGTCTTACCCGTCAACCGCACCCCGAATTGCGGGTCGGCGATGCGGCGCGTAAAGATCAGATTGATCGGTGTCTGAAAATAATTGGCATTCTCCAAAAAGAAAGGGCGTTTTTCGGGGAAGAAGACTTCGAAGCGCTGATTGGCCGTGACCTGCGGTTCGTCGGATTCGACCTGACTGAAATCGGGGTTGACGGCGACATCGAGCACAAAGCTGTCTTTGAGAACAACCTTCGCGTCGAGTCCGCCATCCACTTCGGCGCTTTGGCTGATGAAGTGCGGAGCGTTGGCATCGCGGGTATCGAGGGCGCGAAAGGCGCGAAACGTCCCATAGGGAATCAACTGTACGTTACGCCCCGGAGAGATGCGCTCAATGCCATTGATCGAAGCGGCTTGATTGAGGCGACCCTCGATGCGGCTGGAAACGCGCGGCCAGTATGCCCATTCGTTGGCGCGCGGGATGTGGCGCAGCAAGACCAGCCCCCAGCTTTGTTGATCGCTGGCCGGAAAGCGCAGGCTTTTGAAGGGAATCCTCATTAACACCACGTAGCCCTGTGAGGTCACGCGGCCTTCGGTATGCCAGAGGGTATCGAAAGAGAAGTCCGGCCCGTCGCCGCCTTCCGTCCACAATCCTTCGGCTTGAATGCCCAGCGGATTCGACCAGAAGACGTAGCCGCGTCGCTGATCTTGAAACGTGTCAATCGTGACCTCGAAGAAGTCATCGCCAAAGGCATTTTCACGGCGCGCCATGCGAGCGCGAATCTTATCGGGTTCCGAGTCGAAACAGACGGCGACGAGATAGAGATTCTCGGCATCGTACCCCACATAAGCTTCGGTTTGCTGCGAAGCCGGATCGCCGTCTTTCGGCTGCTGTTGCGTAAAGCCGACAATCCGGCGCATCTGTTGCTCGACTTCGCCTGTTGGTTTCATCTCGATGAAGGATTCGAGTTTCGGAGGTGCGGCCAGTTGCGGCAATTGCACCTCGGGCCCACGCGCCTTCGCTACAACCGCAAGCAAGAGCAGCAGACTGAGGGCCAGAAGATTGTGGATTCGAACGAAGCGCATCACGTCATAACCTCCGGCGGTCGGAAATACGAGCATCAGTTTACCGAAGAACCGGCTCGACATAAACTGGCGAGGGCCTTGTAAAAAATCCGCGAAGGTCGCATAGGGTAGTGAAAAGGAGGTTCCCAATGCCTTCCGTCACCTTCGCGGATATCAAGTAAAGTGGTTGAATTCAATTCGCGATTATACGCAGTCCTCCCCCCGAAAAAGTCATCTCGTTGTTAAAAGCTGTAAAAAGATGTCTCTCATCCGCTCGGCTAAAAGCGGAGATGAGCCCGCCGGAAATGCGCCGCTCGCCTCAGAGTGCGCTGCGCGCTTTACGGGAATTCCAGATGTAGAGGGCGTAGCCGATCAGAAAGGTGAACATACCAGCAATCGAAGCGACGAGCTCCGATTGTACGCTCCATACGGTCATCCAAATCGCAAAGGCGATGAAGATGACCGGCGTCAGCGGGTAGCCGATACAAACGCGCTGCGCGCTCAGCCCTTCGCTGCGCAAGCGAAACAGACTGAAGACCGTCAGCGCGGCGAAGATGTTCAGGGTAAACCCGATGTAAATCAATAGCGGGCCAAAAGACGAGGTCAGCGCAATGGCGGTGGCGAGGATCGCTTGAAACCACACCGCATAGGTCGGTACCTTTTTGTCGTTCAGTCTGCCAAACCAAGCAGGCAGGAATTGATCGCGTGCCATCGCTTCGGCGACGCGCGGCCCGGTCATAATCATCGCGCTCATCGGTACGATCAAGGTCAGCGCAATCAATGACGCAATGATGCTGCCACCGACTCCGCCCCATAGCTTTTCTCCGACCAAGCGCGCGACATCTTCGACGCCGGAGAGTTGTTCGACCGGAACGGCTTGTAAGTAGGATAGATTGACGACCAGATAGATCAACGTCACCACCACCGTGCCGATCAGCAGAGACAAAGGCAGATTGCGCTCCGGCTTCTTGATTTCCGAGCCGACATAGGCGGCGGCGTTCCAACCGCTGTAGGCAAACGACACGAAGACCAGAATGACGGCAAACGAAGAAGAGAATCCCAACGTCGGTTTGAAATGATTGAGACCGGGCGAGTGCAGATGTTCGCCATATAAGGCGACGCTAGCAACGAAGACGGCAATCAAAAAGACTTTCAATGCAGTGAGGCTGATTTGAATGCGACTGCCGAATCGCAGGTCATAGGCATGCAGCAGCGAAATTACCAAGATCATCACTGCCGACATCACGCGCACCGGCCAGCCGGGAATCACACTGCCAATGTAGATATTCATGGCAATGGCCGAGGCGGCAATCGGCGCAGCAAAGCCGACGATGAGCGATACCCAGCCGGAGATAAAACCGAGCGCCGGATGCAACAGACGACTCAGGTAATGGCATTCGCCGCCGGATTCGGGAAGACTGGCTCCGATCTCGCCATAGCAGAGCGACCCGCACAGCGCCACCACGCCGCCCAACAACCAACCGAGGAGAACATCACCCGCACCTGCGCCCATCTCGACCATCAACCCGGTGGTGGTAAAGATGCCTGTGCCGATCATGCTCGATACGACAATGGCCGATGAAGGAATTAACGTCAGCACTCTGCGCTCGGATTCGCGTTCTGCATGCACAACTTTGCCCTCCGCGTAATGATGATGAAGTTGGCTTCCGGCGCGACTGGCCGCCGCTGTCTAGTGTACGCGATGCGCCTGCGATTCGTCACAATCTGCTTGTAAAAAAATGGTGATTTTTTCATGGGGCGCAGCACTTTATTGCCGTGCACACTCTCTCACATCTTGAGACTGTTTGCAGCCAAAAGTCGGTTACAATTTTTTACACCCCACGCGAGATTCACAGCCGTCGTCGGTGCGGGGCTGTTGTATACTCTTTTCGGTCATGGCGAGCAGATTACTTCCACAATTCTCTTCCAAAGCCAAGCTCATCACGCTGGCTGCGGTCGCCGTCTTGTTGCCAACAACGATTCTTTCCGTCATTCAATATAACTCGCTCGTTGAATTGGAACGCCAGACCAAAGTCGCGGTGCGCGAGAATTTCCGCCAGACCTTGCAAAACGTCGCCCGTCAAGTGAGCGACAACATCAAAATCTCCGCCAAAGAAGCTCTTCTTCCGGTCGGCAAACTTCACCCCAAGCCCGATGATCTTGCGCCCGTCGAACAGTATTTCGCGCTGGTGAAAAAGACGCGACCGGAGGTGGACAGATTGATCTTCGTCTATACCTGCGCCTGCAAACCGGAGCGCGTGGCGCTCTTCTATTCCGATGAAGGCGTGCGCCGGATCAACGATGCGGATTTCAAAAAAGACGAGGCGGTGAGGTTTATCAGCGAATCATTCGACCGCGCACTGATGACGCGTTCGTGGATGGATATGAAAAGCCCGCTGGTCTTCGATCAGCCGACTTGCGCAGCGGCAGCGGCGTTGAAAGGCGACCGACTCGAAGCCCCGCAGACCTTGATCTTTTACCCCCTGATGGAGGCCGAAACCGAAAAGATCAATGGCTTTGCGGCCATGACCTTTCGCCCGAACTACGTCAAAGAGCATTTTCTGAGCCGCACGATTCCCGAAGTCTTGAGTTGCCCGGTCGAAGGCGCACCCAGTACCGAAGTCGCGCTGGCCGTCGTAGACGAAAACTGGAAGCCAGTCTACAGCAATCACGGCGACGCCGTCCCGGATGAAGTGAAAGCCCCATTCGGGCCGGTCTTCCCGCGCTGGTATCTGACCATCGGCTATAAGAACACGACCATCGAGGCGTTGGCCAAAGAGAATTTCAAAAAGAGTCTGATGCTGGCGCTCTTCGTCTTCTCCTTTTTGCTGCTTGGCATCGTTTTGGTCTTGCGCTCGACAGCGCGCGAAATGAAACTGGCGCAGGCGAAATCTACTTTCGTCTCCAACGTCTCGCACGAACTCAAAACTCCGCTCGCTTTGATTCGCCTGTTTGCCGAAACCCTCGAACTCGGACGGGTTCGCAGTCAGGAAAAAGCGCAGGAATACTATCGCATTATCAACAGCGAGAGCCGCAGACTCACGCAACTAATCAACAACATCCTCGACTTCTCGAAGATCGAAGCCGGGCGCAAAGAGTATGAGTTCGTTGAATCCGACGTGGCCGAAGTCGTCGAAGAAGTTTTGAAGAGCTACGAATATCAAATCCTCAACGCTGGTTTTGAACTGACCACCGACATTCAACACAACCTGCCGCGCGTCCCTATCGATCAAGACGCGATTTCGCAAGCCGTGCTCAATCTGCTCAACAACGCGGTGAAATACTCCGATGCGGTCAAAAAGATCGCCGTCAGCGTGCGGGCGCGCGATGGGCATATCGCCATCGAAATCGCTGACAGCGGCATCGGCATTCCGCGCTCCGAACAGCAGAAAGTCTTTGAGAAATTCTATCGCGTCAGCACTGGATTGGTTCACAATACCAAAGGCACCGGGTTGGGGTTGGCGCTGGTCAAACATATCGTCGAAGCGCATCGCGGCCAGATTCACCTTGAAAGCGCAGCGGGCAAAGGCAGCAAGTTTACGATTCTGCTGCCGGTGAAAGCGTCCGAGACGACCCATAAGGATTTTGGTTTCGAGACAGGAGGGTATGAGGTTGCAGAGAATCCTAATCGTTGAAGACGAGCCGGACATGGCCATGGGACTGAGAGACAACTTTGAGTACGAAGGCTATGAGGTCGCCGTCGCAGCGGATGGTCAGCAAGGGCTGAACCGCGCCATTGCCGACCGCCCGGATTTGATCGTCTTGGATGTGATGTTGCCGCAGATGAGCGGCTTGGATGTGTGTCGGCAACTGCGCGGGCAAGGGATGGATGTGCCGATCATCATGTTGACGGCGCGTGGCCAAGAGATAGATAAGATCGTCGGTCTCGAGATGGGTGCCGATGACTATGTGACAAAGCCCTTCAGCATCAAAGAACTGCTCGCCCGCGTGCGCGCCCATCTGCGCCGCACTTCGAAACAGGTCGCCGAACTGGAAAACTATAAATTCGGCGATGTCGTATTGGAGTTCAAGAAGTATCAGGCGACGAGGAACGGTCAGCCGATGGAATTTTCGCCGCGCGAGTTCGAGCTGATGAAGTACTTCATCCAACATCGCGGCGAAACCGTCACCCGCGATCAGTTGCTTGACGAAGTCTGGGGCTATGACAACTACCCGTTCACACGCACGGTGGACAATCACATCGCTAAACTGCGCCAGAAGATCGAACCCACCCCCGCTGACCCGCAATACATCATCACGGTTCACCGCGTCGGCTACAAATTTTTGGGATGAGTCGCGGCTAATCATCTGCGACTGGGGAAACCTTCTTCCCAAACGACTGGCCGGTGACGCTTACCACTCATTTTCTTCATGCATTCTCGGCGCACGGCGGATAAACTGACGGCTGCAACTTTCAGGTAAAGGATATATCGCTATGCAGCCACTTGTCGGCGTTATCATGGGGTCGAAATCCGATTGGGAGACGATGGCGCACGCTGTCGCCCTGCTGGAAGCGCTCACCATTCCCTACGAAACCCGCGTGGTTTCCGCGCACCGCACGCCCGACCTGCTCTTCGAATACGCTTCATCGGCAGAGAGTCGCGGTCTGGAAATCATCATCGCTGGCGCAGGCGGGGCAGCTCATTTACCCGGTATGACTGCTGCGCTCACTGTTCTGCCGGTCATCGCTGTGCCCGTCGAATCACGCGCCCTCAAAGGCATAGACTCTCTGCTCTCCATCGTGCAGATGCCCGCCGGCATTCCGGTCGGCACCCTGGCCATCGGCAGAGCCGGAGCCACCACTGCTGCGCTCTATGCGGCGGCGATTCTCGGCATTCAACATCCCGAAATCCGCGAAGCCTTGCGCCATTATCGCGCGGCGCAAACGCAAGCTGTACTTGATCACCCCGACCCGAAGGCATAACCATGATGATCGGACTATTAGGCGGCGGACAACTCGGACGAATGTTGGCCTTGGCGGGCTATCCCTTCGGCTTGCGCTTCCGCACCCTCGACCTCTCATCGGAAGCGCCCGCAGGTCAGCTGACGGAGTTGATGGTCGCGGACTTCAACGATGTGGACGCACTCAAACGTTTCGCTGAAGGGCTTGATCTGGTCACCTACGAATTTGAAAATGTGCCGGTCACGACGGCGCAATTTTTGAATGAACGACTGCCAGTCTATCCTCCGCCCGAAGCCTTAGAAGCCGCGCAAGATCGGATTATTGAAAAGACCTTCTTTCAAAGGCTCGGCATCCCGACGCCGCCCTTTGTCGCAGTGAACACGTGGGAAGATTTCGAGCGCGCGATGGAGACCGTTGGTTTGCCTGCGGTCTTAAAGACGCGACGCTTCGGCTATGACGGCAAAGGGCAATACGAAGTCAAAGCCCCTGAAGACGCGGTTGCCGCATGGCAATCGCTCAACGGCGTGCCGCTCATACTGGAAGGCTTCGTCGAATTCGACCGCGAAGTCTCCCTTCTCGCGGTGCGCGGGCGAGCGGGCGAGACGGCTTTCTATCCGCTCGTTGAAAATCATCACCGCGAAGGCATGCTACGCCTGTCATTGGCTCCCGCGCCGAATGCAACCGACACGTTGCAATCACTTGCCGAAGACTATGCGACGCGCGCATTGAATCACTTGAATTACGTTGGCGTGCTGGCTATTGAGTTTTTCGAGCGGCAAGGTGAATTGCTGGCTAACGAGATGGCTCCGCGCGTCCATAATTCCGGGCATTGGACGATTGAAGGCGCAGCGACCAGCCAGTTTGAAAATCATCTGCGTGCGATTGCTGGTTGGCCGCTCGGTTCGACGGCGCTCACCGGGCATTCAGCGATGATTAACCTCATCGGCACGATTCCCGACACCCGCCTGACGCTGGAAATGCCGGAAGCGCATCTGCACCTTTATGGCAAAGCGCCGCGCCCAAACCGTAAGCTCGGCCACATCACACTGACGGCAAAAGACGCGGACTCGCTCAAGGCGCGGCTGAGCGAGATATGCAAGGCGTTGAAGCTCTAATGGCCGCCCGGTTCATTTCGCGCTCAATTGGGTGAAGATCACATCACGCCGTTTTCTGCCGAAATCGAAGAGCGCAGGACGTTGAAACGATTTCTTCAGGCGTAATGACCGGCGGTCTTTCGAGGTGATGATGAGCGCGCGTTTCTCTGCGCCGCGCCCGAAGTTCTGCAATTCGCCTCTCTTCACCTCTTCATAAAGCGTCGGCACGCGCACCACACCATAGGCCAGCCATTCGGCAAGCGTGATGGTTCGATCTTGCGGTTTGAAATCCGCCTGTTCGGCTTCAATGCCGTCGTGAGTCAGGGCATAGGTCAACAACCCTTGCCGAATCAACTCGCTCTCAAGCGCCACATCATCGGCCTGCGTCGAAGTCAAAATCCGCATGCCTTTGTCATAGGCCAATTGTCCAAGTCCGCGACTGCCCATGGGGCCGGGTTTGAAACCTTCAGCCTCAATGCTCGCCGCCGATTGACAAGCATCTACGATCATCACCATCTCGCCCGCATCCACACCGCGCAGCCATAGCGACAGATCTTCACTCGAAATGCACCGCTGCATAAAGGCCGCCGTCGGTTTCAGCTCCGCCACCTGCCCGGTGTCAAACGGCACAAGGTAGAAGCTGCCGGTGTCATCCGCGAATCCGTGACCAGCAAACGAGATCAATACCAAATCTTCCGGTCGGGCGGCGCGCAAGCGGTCAGCGTTGGCAATGCCTTTGAGCGCATCGGCGGCAACCGCTTTGCCAGAGAGCGCATCGAGAACGGCTTTGAGATTGCCCTTCGTCGCCGTCTTCTCGGTCACCGTTCGTCTGCCGGTCTTTGCGTCGTAATCGGAGAGCAACGAAACGGCGACGACCTCTTCATACTCTGCGCTCTTCACCAAGCGGTCGAAGACGATGCTCTGCACGCGTCGCGCATCGTTGGCGGCAAAGCTCAGATCGAAATCCGCTTGTTCATAAGCATTGACGCCGACGCTGATGAGGTAGGCGCGGCCTTTTTGCGGCAGCAGCGTTGCCGGAAGGTCAAAGCGTTTGCGGTTGGTCGCGCTTTTGATGCGGTCATGGTTGAAAGCGTAAGCTGAAAACTCGACGCTGCGATTATCAGCGCGGCGCGGCAATCTGATGTTGTTGAATTGGATCGTCGCTTTGCCGGTTTGATCGAGACGCACCGCGCCGCCGGTCTCCGGCGCAACTCCAACAAGCTGACCGTCGCGGAATAACCGCACATCGTAGACGCCCGAATCGCGCGCCCGCGCTTTGCCATCGCGTGGCGATTCGCCGACGCCATTGGCGACAACCACCGTCACCGACACGCTGTCGGGCGCGCCGCTTTGCGGCTGAATGTTGGCAATCCGCGCCTCCGGTTGCACGCGGTTCAACTCAGCGATGGACTTCACAGGCTTGAAGGACTCGCCTGCCAGTATGCGTTGCAACAAGCGCGGCTCATAGTAATCGCGCAGGAAGAGTTCGAGCGGTAACGGTTTGAACGGGTCATCCGGCATCACCCAATGGAGGTCGCGGATTTCGTCGAGATTGCTCGTATCGAACCGGCCTGCGGGG
>CAYXVU010000121.1:0-17698 GCA_964468725.1 uncultured Clostridia bacterium | reverse complement strand
GTTTGATCACCGGCGCGGTGCTCATTTTGCCGCTCTCCGGCGCTGTCAATTATTCATTCAATCCGAACAACCTCGTACCGATGGAAGAGATCGGCACCGTCTATCCGACGCTGATCGTGAGCGATGAATGGGGTGTGCTGGAAGTGACCGGCGGGGCACTGATGACGCGCGAAGACAAGCGTGTGGCAAAAGTTTTCGTGCCTGCACCGACTGACGCGCAGGCGCGCAGTTTGCAGGGCGATGGTTGGAGATTGGAACTCAAAGGCGGTTGGCAAATCGTAGCCGCCGAACGTCAAGGGGATTTCACAGTAAAGAAGATTGAATGAGCGCACCCCCGAACTCACGCGCCGAGATAGGCTTCGCGCACGCGCTCGTCCGTAAGCAGAGACTGGGCTGCACCTTCCAATACGACGCGCCCATTTTCGAGTACGTACCCGCGATTGGCCAGCTTCAGACTCTGCTGCACATTCTGTTCGACCAGCATGACGGTGATGCCTTGCTCGTTGAGCTTGCCGATGATGGCAAACATCTCCGACACGATGATGGGGGCAAGCCCCAAACTCGGCTCGTCTAACATCAGCAGTCGCGGGCGCGCCATCAGCCCGCGACCGATGGCGACCATCTGTTGTTCGCCGCCGGAAAGCGTTCCGGCCATCTGACGCTCGCGTTCTTTGAGTTTGGGAAAGAGCGCGAAGACCTGTTCCAGAGTCTCAGCCCGATGCTGTCGAGCTTCGTGATGCAATGCGCCGAGTTCAAGATTTTCGCGCACGCTCATCAAGGGAAAGAGCCTGCGACCTTCCGGCACATGGGCGATGCGGCGGGCCGCGATGTCATGCGAAGGCAAACGGGTGATGGCTTCGCCCGCGAAGAGGATGTCTCCGCCGGTAGCGCGCACAACGCCGGAGATCGTTTTGAGAGTCGTCGTTTTGCCAGCGCCGTTTGCCCCGATGAGGGTGACAATTTCGCCTTCGCGCACGCTGAGCGACACGCCCCACAAGACTTGTACATCGCCATAGCGCGCCGTCACATTGTTGAGTTCAAGGAGAATCTTTTCCGCCAATGCCTCCCCCGATTTCAGAGGTGCGATTCGCCCGCTGCCGCAGGCGCTGCGAACAAGGCGTGATACTAGCGGCGCGCGCGCGCGCGGCGCAAGGGAGTAAAGCGCGGGCGAGTTTTGCTACAATGCAGACTATGAATCGAAAACTCTTCTTGGCTCTTCTCGGCTTCGTATGGCTGGCGATGAGTGGCGGGCAAGCCCGCGCAGCTTCACCGACGATGCGACTCGATTACTATCACACCGGCAACGCGACGCACGAGATGTTCAGTCTTGATCGGTTGGTGATCGAACCGACGGCGTGGCCGGGCAATCCGCAAAAGAATTTCGACGAGACGAATCTCGGAAAGTACTTCTTCGAAGTGCGAGATCGGAATAGCAACCGCTTGCTCTATTCGCGCGGCTTCGCTTCGATCTACGGCGAATGGGAGACGACCGAAGAAGCGCAAACCCTCAACCGCGCCTTTCACGAATCGTTGCGCTTTCCCGCTCCGACCGCGCCGGTGCAGGTCATCTTGAAGAAACGCGATGCCCAAAATGCCTTTCGTGAAATCTGGTCGCTCATTGTTGATCCGAAAGACATCTTCATTGACCGCGCCAAACTGCCTGCGCCCGGCCCGCTCATCGAGATCGAAAAGAATGGCGACCCGGCGACCAAGGTTGACTTCTTACTTATCGGCGATGGCTACACGGCAGCCGAGCGCGGCAAGTTCGAACGAGACGCGCGCCGCTTGCTCGATGTGCTCTTTGCAACGTCGCCCTTCAAAGAGCGGCGCAAAGATTTCAATATCTGGGCGCTCTGCCCTGCGGCGTTGGAGTCGGGCGTCTCGCGCCCGTCAACGGGTCAGTACCGCGCTTCACCGGTAGGCGCAACCTACGACGCCTTCGGCTCCGAACGATACGTGTTGACCTTCGACAATCGCGCCCTGCGCGCCATTGCAGGCTTTGCGCCGTATGAGTTCATCGAGATCATCACCAACACGCGCACCTATGGCGGCGGCGGCATCTTTGGCCTCTATAGCACGGTGGCGGCAGACAGCGACCAAGCGCCCTATGTCTTTGTGCATGAATTCGGCCATCACTTCGCGGCGCTGGCCGACGAATACTACACCTCGCCGGTCGCCTACACGGCGCCGACCGTGAAGACCGAACCCTGGGAGCCAAACGTGACGGCGTTGCTCGATCCGGCCAATTTGAAATGGAAGGATTTGCTCGCGCCCGATACGCCGCTGCCGACGGCGTGGCAAAAAGAGGAGTTCGAACGTCACGCGCGCGAGTACGGTACGCGGCGGGCGCGGATTCGCGCCGAGAATCGCCCCGAAGAAGAGATGGAAGCGCTCTTTCGTGAGAACCGCGCATTCGAAGTCAAACTCTTCGCGGCGGAGAAGTATGCAGATAAGGTCGGCGCCTTTGAAGGCGCGATGTACGAAGCGAAAGGCTACTATCGTCCCGAAGTAGATTGCATCATGTTCACGCGCACGACGGCATTTTGCGCCGTCTGTCGCCGCGCTATCGAGCATGTCATGAATCTCTACGCGCACTAATCTGTCCGCTTTGGTAGATGACGGGTTGCAACGTTGAGCGGCAAGTGAGCGGGCTTTCTGCGCTCCTTGCAATAGAAATAGATTCTAGATATAGACGCTGTCTGATCTCTTAATCTGCTGCGATGTCGCTTGAGGGTTCGACGCGATCAGCCGTCATGGGTTCGATGGGCAGCGGGTTGCGCTCTTCCATCTTTCGGCGCAGAAACTCATCCATCGTTTTCGCGGCCTTGCGCGCCGCTGCGACGGCTGTGACGACCAAATCCGCGCCGCGCACGTTATCGCCTGCCGCAAAGACGCCGCGACGCGAGGTGCGACCGGTCTCTTCGGTTTCGACTTTCACTAGTCCCCACTTATGCGTCTCCAACCCCGGCGTCGTCTCGCCAATCTCCGTGTCTGGCCAATAGCCGATGGCCAAGACCACCGTGTCACATTCGAGAGAGAATTCCGATCCCTTCTTAACGATGGGTTTGCGCCGACCGGAATTGTCGGGTGGCCCCAACTCCATGCGCACCAGTTCCATGCCGGTGACTTTGCCGTCGGCGTCGGAGAAGAACTGCGTCGGCGTCGTCAAGTAATTAAAGATGACGCCTTCTTCGCGGGCGTGATGGCGTTCTTCTTCGCGGCCTTGCATCTCGGCTTCCGTGCGCCGGTAAACCAGGGTGACTTGTGAATCGGGCGCAAGCCGTTTGGCGGTGCGGACACAATCCATCGAAGTATCGCCGCCGCCAACGACGACCGTGTGTTTGCCGATGTGCGGCAATGCGCGCAGCGTTTCGGGCAAATCTTCAAAGGGCAGATTGCCACGCACGAGATACTCAGTCGCTTGATAAACATTGATCAGGTCTTCGCCTTCGATCTCCATCTTGCCGCCGATGGGTGCGCCGTATCCGAGAAAGACGGCATCGTAACCCTGTTTGTCGAGTAAGTCATCAACTGTCAACTTCGCGCCGATGCGCACGTTGCAAACAAAGGCGATACCGAGGCTTTCGAGATAGCTGATGTAGTCGGTGACAATCTCTTTTTCCAGTTTGAAATTCGGGATGCCATAGAGCAGCAGCCCGCCGGGTTTCGGCCACCCATCATAAACGACGCAAGTGTGACCGCAGACGGCCAGCTCTTCGGCAACCGTAAGACCAGCCGGGCCTGCCCCAACAATAGCCACACGCATGCCAGTTACAGGCTGTTTAGCACGCACTGGATAGCCTTCGGTCTTGCGCTGATAATCGGTGCAGAAGGCTTCGAGTTTGCCAATATAGACCGGCAGATGTTTGTAGCCGACTACGCAAGCGCCTTCACAGAGCTTTTCTTGCGGACAGATGCGCCCGCAAATTTCCGGCTCGTTGCTGGTTTCGCGGAACTTGTTGGCGGCGCCGATGTAGTCACCATGCTCGATCAGCCATAAGGCGCCGGGGATGTCGTTGCGCACAGGACAAGCGAAGGTGCAGGGTTGATGCTCGCATTGTAAGCAGCGCGAAGCTTCCACGCGTGCGCCGTCAGGCGCGTAGCCGCGAAAGACTTCGTTCCAGTTATAGATTCTCAGGTTGGCGTCTTGTTTGGGGACAGGTTGACGAGAAATTTTGTACTTCGCCTGACGTTCAAGATCCATGCAGAGGCCTCCCGCAAGAGTTCCGTAAGCGCAACCTGGGTAGTGAGGGTGCTCGTCCGACGCTGGTTTCAGGTTATTGCCCACGCGCTTGCATGCTACGCAACAACGCGCCAATCAGCTAAATCAACTTATGATTGCGAGGTGGCTTGAGTGTATCTTTGCTATCAGAGCGTGTCAAGAAAGTCGTTTTTGCCCTTCAGTCTATGTCAAAGAGAAGCGCCGAACGCGTAACGAAGCATACGGATGAAAAACTGATGTGCAGAAGGTGGTTGAGTAAGAAAGGGGGTGGCCACACCGGTTGTTGCAGGCTAACAGGAACCGGTGTGGCGAAACGTGCATCTGTTGTTCTTCGCTTGCTCATAAGAAGAGCAACCCCCGTGCCGCAGCGCATTCGCCCGCGACTATCGCGCCAAGCAGCAACGGTTCAACAGTTAGGTAGTTGGCAGTCAAACCACATGAAATGATCCCTCTTGCAATTCAATCGAATTCATTCAATGAAATTATCAATCTGACGGAATGAGGCAGAGAAGAAGATTGCTGAAGGCTTATCTTGACACTTTTCGTTGTCGCTCAGTAGTATAGGACTCGCTTCATCAAATGCGGATGTGGCGGAATGGCAGACGCGCAGCGCTCAGGACGCTGTGAGAGCAATCTCATGGAGGTTCAAGTCCTCTCATCCGCATTCCTTCTTCTTTCCCTACTGCGCAAATGGGCGACAAAGCACCGCAAGAGGCATCTACCGGCAGAGGTGTGAAACTATGACCAGTGGGTTTAGGCGGATGGTGGCCGGTCTCAATTCGCATCCCAGGGCAGAACCAACACGCCGCGAATGCCTTCGACGGAGAGTTCATGCGCGACTTTATCGGCTTCGGATTTGGCGAAAGGGCCGATGTTGACGCGATAGAGCGGGTCTTGATTGTCAGGGCTTTTGACGTGTGCGGAAAGGTACTTGCGCTGTTTGAGGTCGTTCTCCATCTGCTTGGCCATCGTCAAAGTGCCAAAGGCGCGAACAAAGACGATGTACTGTGCGCCGCTCTCGGATGCCGGTTCGGTTGAGCGCGCGGCGCTCGCCTCTCTTTGCATCTGCGTGGCGATACGTGGCTGCCCGCTGCCGGTGTCTTGTTTGACGACGCTCAATCCAGCCCAAAAAGCGACCAGCAACAAGAGCAGGCCGACTATGAAAATGGCGATGACTTGTTTATTGGTGACGGCAGCGCGCCGGTGATCTTGCCCCATGCGATTCTGCATAGCGGTTCGCTCCATTCGTTTCAATAGCCTTGTTGGAGTGAGGAAATCTATTCGTCCTGCGGGGCGACCTCAAGTGTAACGCCTCGGATGCCAATAACGCGAATCATTTTGCCTGCCGGAAGCTCAGTTGGTGAAGAGGCATGCCACAACAATCCGCACACGAAGACCGCGCCTTCGGGGGTCAGCGCCGTCATCGCCCTTCCTGTGAAACCGATGATGCCGCTGCTGATGCGCCATTTGGCGCGCCGTGCCAGCAGCGCAATCCGCAATCGGACAACCAATGTGCTGAGGGCGAGAGCCCCCATCA
This sequence comes from uncultured Clostridia bacterium, assembly GCA_964468725.1. Taxonomy (GTDB): domain Bacteria; phylum Acidobacteriota; class Blastocatellia; order UBA7656; family UBA7656; genus CAYXVU01. Next base: position 11,939 of record CAYXVU010000121.1, on the reverse strand, counting down.
CAACCGCAATCATGATCTGCCAATCGGATTGCATCCTTGACTCTCTGATTGAGCGTAGCGCGTTAGACGACACGAATCGAGTGCGTGTCGTATTCCCTGACGCGGCCAATGATCGCCGCCTGCGGGTAATGGGGGCGCAACTCAGCAAGCAACACCTCGGCGCGCTCAGCCTCAATGGCGATCAGCAGTCCGCCCGCCGTCTGCGGGTCATAGAGGACATGGGTCAATTCTTTGCTCACCGCATCGCTGATGGCGATGTCGTCGCCGACGTACTCACGATTCGTCTTGTCGCCGCTGGTCAACATTCCGCGACCGGCGAGTTGCAACGCGCCTTCCAGTACGGGCACGTGCGCCGCCTCCAATTCGAGAGTTACGCGACTGGCACGCGCCATCTCCCAGGCGTGTCCGAGCAGAGAAAAACCGGTCACATCGGTTGCCGCTCGCACCGCGAACCGCTGCATAGCGGCAGCCGCTTCGCGCCCCGGCGTGAGCATCGTCGCAAGCGATGCAGCGGCGATATGCGCGTCCGTTTTGCCAAACTTGATGCCGGTCGAGATGACGCCCGTGCCGAGCGGTTTAGTCAAGATGACCGTGTCACCCACGCGCGCGCCGGAGTTGGTTGCCACTCGGTTCGGATCAATGACGCCGGTCACCGAATAGCCGAACATGATTTGCGCGTTGTCTACGCTGTGGCCGCCGACAAGGGTGACGCGATTTTCCGTCAACACCTGAAGCCCGCCGCGCATGATCTCTGCGAGAATGGCGAAATCAACCCCCTTTTTCGGAAAGCAGGTGATGGCCATCGCCGTAATCGGCGTGCCGCCCATCGCCCACACATCATTGATCGAATTGAGCGCAGCGATGCGCCCGTAATCGAAGGGGTCGTCAACGATGGGAGTGAAAAAGTCGAGCGTTTGCACCAACGCGAGGTCGTCGCGGAGACGATAAACCCCCGCGTCGTCAGCCGTATCGAAGCCGACAACTAAATTGGGATCGTCCGGTTGTCTGGGCAATTGGCTCAGAACCTGAGCCAGCACGCTGGGCGTGAGCTTAGCCGCTCAACCCGCGCACGACACCATTTCGGTTAGTCGCATATCTCTCCTTTCCAACGCCCGTAGCGTTTTTTCAATGACGCTTGATTATGCACCGCTTGCGCGCCGGTGCGTCAACCGACCCGCATCATCAACCGGCGAACTCAATTTGCTGACACCGGCACAACCTCGATGACGGTAAGCTCTGGCCTCGCCCAAAAGCGCATGCGCGGCGCAATGCCGCCTTCCATGCCGATGCCGCGATTGACATACAACTGCGTATCGCCGACTCGATAGAGCCCGGCTTCATACTCTTTGTCGAAACGTGACAACGTCATCAGGGCGCCGTAAAAGGGCAAAGCAATCTGGCCGCCATGCGTGTGGCCAGCGCAGTACAGATCAACGCCTTGATGCGCGGCCTCTTCTATCTCGTCCGGGTAGTGATAGAGAAACAGGCGAAACTCATTCGGCGGCACATTGTCGAAGAGGGTCGCAATCAATGATGTCTTCGCCACCGGCACGCCGCCAATCCATAACGGCACACCCTCAACTTCGAGCTTCGTTGGCTGGCCGTTGAGTTCTTTTACGCCCGTGCCGCCGAACAAATCCAGCTTGCCCCAAAAGCCTGTGTCCCAATTACCGCGTACCGCAAAGGTCGGCGCGATGGCGGCCAAGCGGGTGACGCAATCACGAAAGACCGGCAGGCCTGTGGGCGAGTTGATGGCATCGCCTGTGAAGACGATAACATCGGGCTGCTCTTGAGCGATGCGGTCGGGCAACCGATCTTCCAATCGCGGCGCGGGGTCGCTGTGCAGATCAGAGATATGAACGATGCGAATGGGGCGTGTTCCTGCGGGCAACTTCGCGCTCTGAATGGTCACCTGCGTGACCGCCAGCCAGTAGGGTTCGACGAAGTATGCATAGGCGAAACAGCCGAGACCCATCACGGCGAGAGTGTGCGCTGCGCGCCGCAATCGCAGGTGGGCGCGACTCATTGTCGGCTGAATTTTGCCGAGCTTTTCTAATGCCAGCCGCACGAGCGCCGACAACGATAGCAAGTAGACCAACGCAATGAAGCTAAGAAAGAGCAGGACGCGAATCTTCTGTGCATCGGCCATACGGGTTTATACAGGTGTCGGACAGCAGCCTACCAGCCCATCAAGCGGGCGATGAGGGCGACGGCTGCGGGGTCGTCGGGGAACATCACCGGCAGATCTTTGGTGCGCGTGGTCTTGTTGCCGACCCGTTTGACCATCACCTTCACCGGGCAACCGCAGGCGCTATAGATGAAGGTCACTTCGCGTTCGGATCCGTCCGGCCATAGGTCGCGCACCAGTTTATTCGGTTGACCTTGCACACGCGCTTCCAGCACCGATGCCGGATTGTTCGAGCCATCCACAACGAAGCTGCCGCCCGCACCGTTGTCAACATAGATGCCGAGCTTTTTCTCGCCCGCCGGTTGGGAGCCGCGAATCGTGCTCTGCCACAAAACCTCTCCGGTCTTTTTATTGACCAATGCCGCGTAGCCCGGTTTTTCGCTGCTCACGTGCATAGACATGTGGAGCTTGCCATCGGGCGTCGGCTCGCCGTAGGCATCCAACACTGCAAAGGTGCGCCCAACCCCGTCATCGGGTTGATAACGCCGCTCGATCTGTGCCAGCCCTTCCGGGATGGTCGGATTCTTTTTGCCCAAGTCGAGTTCGACGGTGACCATCACCGCTTTGGCGATTTCCATGTTTTCCATTGCCGGGCTGCCCGCCGGAGTCGTCGGCGTTTGCGGCGCGGTTGTCGGAGCAGGTGTCGGCGCTGACGGAGTCGGCGTCGGTTTCGCGCCTGACGAAGAGTTACAGGCGCTCAAAACGGTCACGCCGCCGAGCAACAGAGCGAGCGTCAGCCAACGGAGGTTAGAGAAAGACGGTCGTTGCGGGTTTGCCGGATGGTTTGCCATAGTTCCTCACAGGTTCGAAATTCCGAGAGAAGCATCTTAAAACGTCTGTGCGCGCGCCGACAACTGACGACGCGCGCCCTGTCCGTCGAACTTGACCATTGTAGGGCGGAGAAAATATTCTGTTTCTACTATGCCTCGAACCCTGTTGAGCAAAGATTTCTTCGCCCGCGACACGCTTACGGTAGCCCGCGAACTGATCGGCGTGACCATGAACTTTAATGGCTGCGAAGGGCGCATCGTCGAAACCGAAGCCTACACGACCGACGCCGCTTCGCATGCGGTGACGCGTTTTCATCAGGCGCATATTATGCGCGAGACCTTTGCGCGGATTTACGTCTATCTGATTTACGGGATGTATTACTGCCTGAACTTCACTGCCGACGCCGCCGGGCCGGGAGCGGTTTTGATTCGCGCCATCGAACCGACGCGCGGCCTCGCGCAGATGCAAGAGCGGCGCAAAACCGACGATATGAAGCGGCTGACCAGCGGCCCGGGTCGGTTGTGCCAAGCCTTCGATATTGATCTGCGGTTGAACGGCGCAATCATCGGGCGCGAACTCAAACTCACGGCGCGTCGTCAAGAAGTAGGCATCCTCAGCAGTCCGCGCATCGGCATTTCGCAAGCGACCGAACTCGACTGGCGATTCTACGAACGCGACAACCGTTTCGTCAGCCGCTTTACGAGGAAATCACCTCTTCAATCAGAGTAGACTCGTGACCAGGGGGCGAGCAATTGCGCCTGCGGCGCACCTCTTTAGCCTGCCATCGGGCGGCTCTGTAAGCCGGTTTTTGCCCATTGTGGTCGCTGAAAAAGAGAGCTTGACAATTCCCTCCAGCGGCACTATTTTGTGCTGCCTTTCTCTGAAGATTTCGCTTACAACTTTTACTCGAATAGTCTGTGCCGATTCTCCTGCAGCAGGAAACAGGCGATGTCAAAGGCGAAGGCGCAAAGCAATTCTCTATGCCAATAGAGCTGAAGTTCCGTATCCAATGCTGCGCCCTGCTTCAGCGCAATAGAGCAGCACTCAAGCGACGCAAGTGGCTAGGCAAAGCAGCCACCTGCCTCAACCTTTCGACTGGACGAGTTAAAGAAAGTGCCTGAATTAACCCTGAGTATGCCAAGCGGCGACTCTCCCCCGCGCTAAGGGCAGAGTAGGCAACGTGTACCTGATGCCGGCCAGGGCGCGTACTCATCCAACCATCAGTGGGAACCGAATACGATCACCATACCGAAACGCTCTGATAAGGCGGACAGCGTGTTGGCAGTTGCGCGGCAAAGAGAAGTGTATCTGCTTGCGGCCCCCTGCGCATGTTGCTCCTGAAGCCTTAAAAATTCATATAAGGAGTACCAATGAAAAACCACCACGCACGCGCGCTACTTTTCCTGGTAGTGATGCTATTGACTCTAATCACACTGCGGTTTACGCCTACCGCTTCGATGCAACCGCAGCAACGTGCAGACAAAAAGAGAACCGCAGAACCGCGTGAAGCCATCGAACGCACAATCAAGAAGATGCAAAAGCAGTCCGGCGACCGGAAGGAAGATCAATCCTCTCTGCTGATTCCCGGCGACCCGGATCAAGTCGCCGACGCCGATGACCCCGACTTGCCACCTTGGATGGTCGGCAAGATTGATAAAGAGACTTACCTGCGCTTGCGTGGAGAGCAGACAGACCTGTTGCGAGGTCGCCCGGTCAATCTGCCCTACGACCCACGCGAGCGCGCCATTCAGCAGATGGAACGACAAGAGGTGCAGATGAGGGAGCGGGCTCGCCTTGGACTCGGAGTCCTCGACCTCACCAACTGGGCATTTCTCGGCCCCGCGCCTATCCCGCTCGGACAGACCAGCACGACCAGAGTTCCGGTCAGCGGACGCACCATCGCCATCGCTGTTCACCCGACAGACCCCAACACGGTCTACGTCGGCACCGCGCAAGGCGGGCTGTACAAATCCACCAACGGCGGAGCCAACTGGACGGCGCTCTTCGATTTTCAATTGGAATCGCTCGCCATCGGCGCCCTCACGATTGACCCTGTGGACAGCAACATCATCTATGTAGGAACCGGCGAACCGAATCTCTCGGCAGACAGCTTTGCGGGACGCGGCCTCTACATCATTCGCAATGCCAATTCCGCAACCCCGACGCTGACCGGCCCGTTTCGGCTCGATGGTAGCAGCAGTGATGTGATGACCGGACGAGCCATTGGCCGGATCGTCGTCAATCCGAACGACAACAACACCCTATTTATTTGCACCGTGCAGGCGACGGGCGGCAACCCGAATACCACCCTCAACGGGCCGTTGCCGCTGCGCGGCATCTATCGCTCGACGAACGCGCAAGCCGCTACGCCGACCTTCTCGCCGATTCAGATCACCGGCGTGCCGACGCCCAATGATCGCAACGTCATTGATCTGGCGCTCGATCCGGGCAACCCCAATTTGCTGGTTGCCAGCGTGATGGGGGTAACGGGCGACGGCGGCATCTATCGCTCGACCGATGCGCTGAGCGCCACTCCGACCTTCACACGCACTCTGACCTTAGCCAATGGCGCCACCAACGGGCGCGCCGAGCTCTACCTTGTGCGTAATGGGATGACGGTGACCGTCTACGCGGCGACGGGAGAGATTTCAACAACGGCATTGGGAGGCCCCAACTGTGGGGCGACGACGGCAGGTTTGTTGCGGCGTTCCACCGACGGCGGGATGACATGGTCAACGCCGCTGCCCGGCTCAACGGGATTTTGCGGCGGACAGTGCTTCTACGACATGGCTATCGTAGCGACGCCGGACAATCAAACCATTCACTTGGGCGGTTCGGCGCGCGGCGGCTCCGGGCAATGTCTGACGGAAGTGATGAAGCGTTCGACCAATGGCGGAACCAGCTTCGTGCGCAACGATATTACCCTGCACGCCGATTCGCATGCGTTGGCGCTCGCGCCCTCTAACCAGCAAGTTGTCTATGCCGGTAACGATGGCGGCATCTGGCGTTCCACCGATAACGGCAACACATGGACAAGCCTCAATAACCTGGACTTCAGCGCGACGCAGTTTCAGAGCCTGGCCTTGCACCCCTATGATCGCCATTTCCTGATGGGCGGCACGCAAGACAATGGTTCGAACTGTCTGTTTACCAGCGGCACGTGGAGCCATTGCCGTGACGGCGATGGCGGTTATGTCGTCATTGATGACAATGCGCAGGATACGACCAACGTCACGATGTACCACACTTTCTTTAACCAGACGAATAACCAGATCGGCTTTGAACGAGCCAGCAGTACAGCAGCCAATGCCGACGGTCAACTGTCCGGCTGGACATTTCGAGGCTGTTCGGGAACGACCAGTAATAATGGTTTTCGCTGTGCCGATAATGTCCTCTTTTACGCGCCGATGGTGCAAGGGCCGGGCAGTCCGAACACCTTGTACTTCGGCACCGACCGCCTCTATCGCTCGGTCAATCGCGGCGACACCATGACGCTGGTCAGTCAGGGGCCGCTCGTTCCTTCGCCCACCCCGACCAGCACATCGGGCATCGTCGTCACCACCATCGGCATCTCGCCGCAAGACGATAACGTTCGCATCGTCGGCATGAGGGATGGGCAAGTCTTTGCCACCACAACGGGCGCAACCACCCTGACCAATGTGACGGGCGCGAACTTCCCGCCTCCGAATCCGCTCGACCTCACGAGGAATTCGATTGGTCGCGCCATCATTGACCCCAATGACAAATTCACCGCTTATATCAGCTTCACCAGTTTTTCCCCGCCGCTGGGGCAGCAGATTTTCAAGACCACCAACCTCAACTCTCCGACGCCGACTTGGACGCCTGCCAGCAACGGCATTCCGCAAGTGCCGGTCAGCGCGTTGGCCATAGACCCGCAGGACTCCGACACCATCTATGCGGGAACCGACATCGGGGTTTATCACTCGACCGATGGCGGCGCAAACTGGGCGCCCTATGGAATGGGGTTACCGCGCGTCGCGGTCTTCGATGTGAAGATATCCAATGTGCAGCGCTTGCTGCGCGTCGCCACACACGGACGGGGCATCTATGAAATCGGCATTCCCGGACGCCAATTGCCGGTGTTGCGAAACGCCGGTGTGACGATCACTGCCGAAGGTTGCGTCCCCGCCAATGGCGTGATTGACCCGAATGAAGACATCACCGTCAACTTCGGCATCACCAACATCGGCCCGGCCCCGCCGCTCAATCTGGTCGTCACCTTGCAAGCCATCGGCGGCGTGACCGTGCCGAGCGCCCCGCAAAGTTACGGAGCGATTGCTCCCAACACGACCGTGAGCCGCAGTTTCAGCTTCAACAATAGCGGCACCTGCGGCAGCACGATTATGCTCACCTTTCATTTGCAGGACGCCGACATAGACTTCGGCAATGTGACGATTCCGATGACGCTCGGCATCTTGCAAACCTCTGCGCCGACCTTCACGGAGAACTTCGATGGCGTCACCGCCCCCGCCTTGCCTGCCGGTTGGACGACGGCTCGCAATGGCGCGAGCGCAAACCCGCCGCTGTGGGTTAGCTCGACAACTGCTAATGACACGGCTCCGAACTCGGTCTTTTCGGGCGGTTCAACAACACCGGGCGATAACCAACTGACGTCGCCAACCATTGCCATTCCGATGGCTCCGGCGATTGGCAGCAATCCGGGCGTCCGCATGCGGTGTCGCACGAGCTTCAACACCGAGTCAGGGTTCGATGGCGGCGTGTTGGAGATCAGCATCAATAGCGGAGCCTTCGTGGACATCATCACGGCGGGCGGCAGCTTCCTGGAAGGCGGCTACACCGGCACCATTTCCGCCGCTACCGACAGCATTCTGGCCGGTCGTCCGGCATGGACAGGGAACTCTGGCGGTTTCATCACAACGACCGTCGTTTTGCCGTCTGCTGCTTATGGGCAGAATGTGCAGTTGCGTTGGCGCACGGCTTACGATACAGGCACCAACCCGACGGGCGGCGGTCTGCGCATTGATACGGTGAGCATCTTTGCCGCCACGCAAATCTGTTGCGGCGGGTGTATGATCGCCTGCTCTTCCGGCGTAGAGGTATCGAATGATACGAATCAATGCGGCGCGGTTGTCGCCTTCCCGATACCGAGCTTTACGGGCAATTGCGGCGTGGTTACCGCCAACCCGCCTACGGGTTCGTTCTTCCCTGTAGGCACAACCACTGTGACCGTAACCGGAACGCTGTTGGATGGCTCAACCACTTCCTGCACCTTCACGGTGAAGGTCAATGACACACAACCGCCGGTCATCGTTTGCCCAGGCAATATGACGGTGGTGACGGCCAACGTCAGCGATGCCTGTACCAATGTCAGTTTCACTCCAACCGTCACCGATAACTGCCCAGGCGCAACCTTTGTTTGCAATCCGCCGACGAACAGTTGCTTGCCGGTTGGCGTAACGACTGTCACCTGCACGGCGACGGATGCGGCGGGCAATACGCAGAGTTGCAACTTTACGGTCAGCGTCTTCAACGGCAGGTTGCAAGACGATTCAGCCGGTTGCAATAGCACGGTGCTCTTCAACACGCTGACAGGAGATTACCGCTGGTGCTGTGGCGGCGGCATCTATGTCGGCAAGGCGAAGGTAACCAAATCCGGTTCCAACTACACTTTGGAGCATAACGCAGCCGACCGGCGGGTGCTGATTAAGCTGACAGGGACTTTGGGAACCGCCACCTTGCAAAGCCCGCCCGGAACCACGAAGTGCAGTATTCAGGATCGGGATACGCGCAACGATCAGTGTATCTGCAACGGGCTGACGCCCTGAGCCGTATCTCCGTGTCAAGACTCGAAGGGCTGGCTCCATCAAGCCAGCCCTTTTTTGAAGAACCCTTCAAAGTTCAACCCGAAACTTCGCAGGCAGGTTCCAATCTTCGGCCTTCATGGTGCAAAATAACGAACGCGGCTGCGGAGAAAGCAATCATCTATGACCAGACCATATCCAGCCATGCTCTTCTTTCTTTTAGTTCTGCTCGTCTTGGCGGCGGGGCTTGCATCGGCGAAGGGAGCCGGAGAGTTCGTTGCAGAGGGTGCGCGGCGCTCGACCCATCTGCGGAACTCTGCAACCCTGCAACTGGCTTGCCTCCCCGAAGGGTTCGCCTTGACCGATGTGATCGCTTACAGACAGACGGAGACCGGCAAAGAGAAGAATCTCACTCTGGCAGAGAAGCTGGCGGAACTGAAAGCCCATTGTAAAAAGGGCAAGCTGATGGATGGCCATGGGAGAGAGATCAGGTTTTTTCAACCGGCGTGCTATGGGAATCCGCCGGAGAATCTGGATGAAATCAGACAACAAGAGCGCGAGGCATTAGCGCGCCTGCAAAAGCTCTATACCGTCATCATAATCGAGTGCGACCCGCATAGCCGTTGACAAACCTATCCCCACGCCGCACCTTTGGGAGATCAACCATGAAAAACGATCTGTTACTGCGCGCCGCCCGAGGCGAAACCGTCGAGCGTACTCCGGTATGGATGATGCGGCAGGCGGGACGCTACCTGCCGGAGTATCGCGCCATTCGCAAAGATATTCCGTTTCTGACGCTCTGCAAAACCGTCGAACTGGCTGTCGAGGTCTCCTTACAACCCTATCGCTTGCTCGATGTGGACGGAGTGATTATGTTCAGCGATATTCTCATTCCGGTCGAAGCGATGGGGCAGGAGGTGCAACTGACCGAGAAGAAGGGGCCGGAACTGCCTGACCCAATTCGCTCGCGCGCACAGATTGACCGGCTCTGCATTCCCGACCCGGTGGAAAAGACCGGCTTCGTGATGGAGATCATCCGCACGCTTAGGCAGGAATTGGAAGGGCGCGTGCCGCTTATCGGTTTTGCGGGCGCGCCATGGACACTGGCCGCGTATATGATCGAAGGCGGCGGCTCGAAAAATTACGCTTTGGTCAAGCAGATGATGTATAAAGCGCCGACCGATTTTCACGCTCTGCTGGATAAGATCGCCGACACGGTTATTCTCTATCTCAACGCGCAGATCGAAGCCGGAGCCGAGATCATTCAACTCTTCGATTCATGGGCGGGCGAACTATCGCCTGCCGATTATGAAGCCTTTGCGCTGCCTTATGAGCGCAAAATCTTCGAGGCGCTCAATCGGCAATCTACACCGACGACTCTCTATATCAACGGCAGCACCCAGTTTTTAGAGGCGATGGCGACCTGCGGCGCGCAGGTCTTGAGCATTGATTGGCGCACGCCGCTTGCCGAGGCGCGTCGGCGCGTCGGCGAGGGCTTCACCTTGCAAGGCAATCTCGACCCCTGCGTATTGCTTTCGACGCCGGAGTTGATCGCCGAAAAGACGCGCGCTTTGCTCAGCGAAGGCGGCGGTCACAGACATATTCTGAATTTAGGTCACGGCATCTTACCGATGACGCCTGTCGAAAACGCCCGCGCTTTTATCGAGACGGCAAAGAGAGTATAAGGTTATCGAAAAGAGGGAGAATGAGCAGAGCAACCCGCCGCAACCGCCGATACAGAAATCGCCGCGATGGCACGATTGCGCGAGGTTCCTTTGGTCACCCCCAATGCTAAAGATTATGTCGGCGTAGAAGGATTGAGCATCATCTCCGAAGCCTGAGGCGCGACGGCATTGCTATGGACACTAGAAGGCAAGAGCAGGAAAAGATCGGCGTCGTGCTGTTCAACCTCGGCGGGCCGGAGACGCTTGCCGACGTGCGCCCGTTTCTCTACAACCTCTTCTCCGACCCCGACATCATTCGCTTGCCGTTTCGCTTTCTGCAAAAGCCGCTGGCGTGGCTGATCGCTTCGCGGCGCTATAAAAAATCGAGCGGCTATTACGCGCAGATCGGCGGCGGCTCGCCGTTGCGCAAAATCACCAATCAGCAAGCAGAAGCCCTCGCCGATGAGCTGCAACGGCGAGGGCTTGATGCACGCGTCTACGTCGCCATGCGCTATTGGCATCCGTTCACCGAAGCGGCGTTGGAACAGATCAACCGTGATGGCATCACCCGGCTCGTATTCTTACCGCTCTACCCGCAGTTTTCGGTTTCGACGACCGGTTCGAGCCTCAACCGGATGAATGAACTGACCGATGAATTCAGGCTGGATGCGATTCCGCATTCAACGGTTTGCACTTGGCACACCGACGCGGACTATATTGACGCGCTCGCTGCGATGGTGGGCGCGGAACTGGCAACCTTCCCCGATCAAGACCCGGCGCGCACCCACATCGTTTTTAGCGCGCACAGCGTCCCGGTCAGTTATATCGAAGCAGGCGACCCGTACCTTGCCTACACAGAGCAGACGATGCAAGCCGTGATGCAGCGGCTCACAAACGAGCGCCCACACGCGCTCTCCTTTCAAAGTAAAGTCGGCCCGGTCAAGTGGCTTGAGCCTTCGACCGATGCCATGATTCGCAAGCTGGCAGGCGCAGGCGTTGAACAACTCTTACTCGTGCCCATCAGCTTCGTCTCTGAACATATCGAGACGCTGTACGAACTCGACATCCTCTATCGCGGAGTTGCCGAGGAGGTCGGCATCCGGCACTATCGCCGCGTGCCCGCGCTCAACACCAATCCGGACTTCATCGCCGCACTCGCTAAACTGGTCGAACGCGAAATCGCCGAGCGGTCACGTTCGCAAACCCTCTGCCCGTACTACTCGATCCATTGTCAGGAAACGCCGCTATGCCAAGTCAGCGCCAACAAGCCGTAATCATCGGGGCGGGGCTTTCGGGATTGGTTTGCGCCTATCGCCTGCAATGTCTCGGCATCGCGGTCACGCTGATCGAATCGTCATCGCGCGTCGGCGGCGTAATCGAAAGCAAGCGGGTGGACGGGTATTTGATCGAATTCGGCCCGAACAGCGCACGCGGCACGCCGGAATTATTGGGGTTGGTTGACGAATTGGGAATCGGTGACCAACTGATCGAAGGCGATGCGAAAGCGCCTGCCTATGTCTATTATCGCGGGCG
>CAYXVU010000120.1:0-17739 GCA_964468725.1 uncultured Clostridia bacterium | reverse complement strand
GTCATCGGGTCTTTCGAAAGACGAGATTGATCGAATGATGAAAGATGCCGAATCACATGCCGAAGAAGATCGCTTCGAACGCGAACGCATCGAAGCGCACAACAAACTCGATGGGTTGATCTATTCGACCGAAAAGACGCTTGGCGAGCATCGTGACAAAGTAGATGCGGCGACGGTCAGCAATATCGAAGCCGCGTTGACGGAGGCGCGAAGCAAACTCGATTCAACCTCGGCGAGCGAAATTAATGCGGCCTACGAGAATCTCGTCAAGGTGTCGCACAAGCTTGCTGAGGTGATGTACCAGCAGTCTGGCTCTGGCGGCGGAGCCAGCGCGTCCGGTGCGGCAGCCGGTGGTGACGCGTCCAATAGTAGTGGCGGCGACGACGTGATTGACGCCGAATACGTTGACGTTGACGATAAGAAGTAAATGTCTGTCCGTTGCCCGTTGTCCTTCGTTGGTTGCGCGTTTGGGATGATTGCAACTGGCTGGTGACAACGGGCGACGGGCGACCAACAGATAACCATGCCAAATACCGATTATTACAAAGTGCTGGGCGTGGGGCGGGATGCCAAGACGGACGATATTAAGAAGGCATATCGCAGACTGGCGCGCCGGTTTCACCCCGATGTCAATCCGGGCAACAAAGAGGCCGAAGAGAAGTTCAAGGAGCTTTCGGAGGCTTTCGACGTACTCTCTGACCCGAAGAAACGGGAAGTCTATGATCGGTTTGGCTATTATTCAGAACAGATCCCTAGCGGAGCGAGCGGCGCGAATTTCGAATTCGACTTCTCCAATTTCGGCGCCTCGAACTTTCGCGATATCTTCTCGGACATCTTCTCAAACATCCGCACAGCGTCGCCCGAATCGCAACGGGCGACGCGCGGCGCTGATATCGAAGTTCCCTTGGCCATGTCATTCGAAGATGCCATGCGTGGGCTGACGACGAAAGTGTTAGTTGAACGCAGCGAAGCGTGTGCGACCTGTCAGGGGTCAGGCGAGTCGGTAGCGGCGAAGATCACTTGCTCCGCTTGCGGCGGCAGCGGCCAACGGCGGGGCATCGGTTTTGGCGGCAATCGCTGTCCGCAATGCGGCGGTACGGGGAAGGTTGGGCGACCTTGTGAAACCTGCGGCGGCAGTGGGGTGGTCGCCAAGCGCGAGTCCGTCGGCGTAAAGATTCCTGCGGGAGTGGACACCGGCTCGCGCATTCGCGTCGCGGGCAAAGGTCATGCCGGGATTCGCGGCGCTCCGGCGGGCGACCTCTATATCACGACCAATGTCGCGCCGCACCCTTACTTTAAGCGGCAAGGCGATAACATCTACTGCTTGATACCGATCACCGTTCCCGAAGCGGCTCTGGGAGCCAAGATCGAAGTGCCGACGATTGATGGGAAAGCGCAATTGCGCATCCCGCCGGGCACCCAATCGGGGCAGAAGTTTCGGTTGCGCGAGCGCGGCGTTCCGAGCTTACGCGGCGGCGGCGTGCGCGGCGATCAGTTTGTTGAAGTGAAGATCGCGCTGCCGAAAGTCATCAGCGAAGAGACGAAAAACCTTTTGCAACAATACGCCCGTCATAATCCCGAAAACCCTCGCCAAGAGATGGGGTTGGAATGATGTTCTCAACAGAGTAGGAGTTCGGTGATGGAGCAGGGAATTACTTGGATCGTCGTATTGGTTTTGATCGCCCTCGTCTTTTGGTCGTTGGTGCGCGAAAACGACCGTAAGAAACGGCGTACTGTCGAAGAGTATGAACGCGATGCGATTGAGGCAAAACAGTCGTTGATGCGCGCTGGCATGCTCGAATTGGATAAATTCAGCGGCAACACTCAAGCCAAACGCGCCGCCGTCGAATTTTTGAAAGATGAAGAGCAGGGACAGACCAAGACGGGCGGTAACGATGACGACAAAGATCGTACCGCAGAGCAACCCTAGGTTATGAAATCGAAGAAGGCGAAAAAATACACCATCAGTGTGGTTGCGGAGCAATACGAGATTCATCCGCAAACCCTGCGATTGTATGAGCGCGAAGGACTGATCAAGCCTTCGCGCTCCGCCAAAGGCACGCGTTACTACACTGAAGAAGACATCGAGCGGTTGGAACTGATTCTGAATCTAACGCGCGATATGGGGGTCAATATCGCAGGCGTGGAGATCATTTTGAACCTGCGTGAAAAGATGGATCAGATGCAACGCGAATTTGAGCACTTCTTGCAATACGTCCGCGATCACATCGGCAAGGAGATTGTGACGATCAATGAAAACTCGAAAAACGCTCTGGTTCCGCGCCGCCGCGTGAATATGGTTTTCACTCAGACTGATGGCCGCGAATAATTCCCGCCTCTCGCGGGCTCGTTTCGTCATTGCACGAACCCCGCACCGTACTTTTTCTGTGCTTCTGCGCGTGAAATCCCTATAATCGAGGCAATGGTGCAGGCGACGACGCAAACCATCAAGGCCAAAAAAGTGCGACCGGCGTGGCGCGTTTGGACGCTACGCATTCTGCTTGGGCTGATGGCTCTCGCCATGATTTATCACCTCACGGTGCTCTTTCGCGTCGTGCGCTATCGCAGCATCAACCCAGAGGTGACCGCCATGATGGAGCAACGCGCCGATGAGGCCGAAGCGCAAAACCTGCCAGCCAAACGGGAAAAGACCTGGGTGCCTTACGAACGCCTCTCCCCGAATCTGGTACGCGCTGTATTGGCGGGGGAGGATTCCCGATTTTTCGACCATTCGGGATTCGATTGGGAAGAGATCGAAAAGGCGATGGAGAAGAATTGGCAGAAGGGCCGCTTCGAACGCGGCGCATCAACCATCAGTCAGCAGTTGGCGAAGAACCTCTTTTTATCGACCTCGAAAAATCCTGTGCGCAAACTGCATGAAGCTCTAATTACGTGGGAGATGGAGATGGCGTTGGGCAAGAGGCGCATATTGGAAATCTATCTCAATGTCATCGAATGGGGAGATGGCATCTATGGCGCGGAAGCAGCAGCGCGGCAATACTTCGGCAGTTCCGCCGCTTCGCTCAGTCAGGAGCAAGCCGCTTATTTAGCCGCCATGATTCCCAATCCGCGCACCGTCTTTAACCCGGCAAAGAATCTGCGCCGCGTGCAACGCCGTCGCAACCTGATTCTCAAGCTTATGCGCCACATCGTTGTGCCGAAAGAGTTAAGCTGAAGGCGATTCGTTTGAGCGTGTGATGACGGCAACGGCTTCGATTTCGACCAGCATTTCCGGCACGATCAAGCGACTCACTTCGACCATGCTGGTCGCCGGACGAATATCGCCGAAGGCTTCCCCGTGCGCTCTGCCGACCGGCTGCCAGTCGTCAATATTGAGGACGTAGATGCGTGTGCGAACCACGTCCTGTAACCCGGCTCCGGCTTTGACAAGCGCCTTTTCGATATTTTTGATCGTTTGAACGGCTTGCACATAGACATCGCCGATGCCGACGATGTCGCCGGTTTCAGTCGTTGCTGTAGTGCCGGATACATAGACGGTGTCGCCGATGCGAACGGCGCGCGAATAGCCGACAATGGGTTCCCAAGGCGTACCGCTTGCAATGTTGGTTCTCTCCATAGTGATCTCCGATGGCGTTGTTTTTATCTCTCTTTAAGAGTTCCCTGACCCTGTTTCATTGTAAAATGCGGGCGACAAAACACGAAACGCTATAGTCATTACCGCGCGATTCATCTATCATTGCTTGGCAACATGCGAAGAAAACGCCGAAACCTTGAACCCGAGAATCCCTTTGCGAGGCCGAGAGAATGAAAAAATGTCCGCAATGCGGAACCGAGTACCCCGATACCACACGATTTTGCGGGCGCGATGGCTCACGACTCGATGAACCGGCAATCGAAGCCGCCACGGTGATTGCCAACTCTCTGCCGACGCAAGCGCAGGCGGATCCCTCCGACCCGATGATTGGTCGCGTCATTGCCGGTCGCTATCGGTTGACCAAGCGGCTCGGACGCGGCGGCATGGGTGCGGTCTATATGGGTGAACACATCAGCATGTCGCGCACGACGGCGATCAAGATTCTCGCCTCCGATTTGGCCAATAGCCGCGAATACGTAGCGCGGTTTCAACGCGAAGCCGATATGGCCAGCCGCATTGAGCATGCCAACGCCGTCGGCATTTACGACTTTGGCGAAGCCGAACCGGGTCTCTACTACATTGCGATGGAGTTCATTGAAGGCACGGCGCTGGCAACGATCATCGAACGGGAAGCGCCACTCTCGCTCGAACGCACGGTGCGAATCATTCGGCAGGCCGCCGACGCGCTCGATGCCGCCCATCAACTGGGCATCGTGCATCGTGACTTCAAGCCCGACAATATGATGGTCTGTCAAAAGCCGGGTCGCCCCGATTACGTCAAAGTTGTTGATTTCGGCATTGCCAAACAGACCGCTGTCGAACCCGGTCATCAGGCGCTCACGCACACGGGATTTGTGCTCGGAACGCCGCAGTATATGTCGCCGGAGCAAGTTGCTGGTGAACCGCTCGACGGTCGCTCTGACCTCTACAGTTTGGCGCTGGTCTGCTATGAGATGTTGTCGCGTGCTCTACCTTTCGTTGGCAAGACGCCGCAGAGCCAAATGATTCGCCGCTTGCTTGAACCCCCCGTCCCGCTGTTGACAGCAAGTCCGCAGTTGCAGGTTCCACCGCTTGTTGAAACGGCGATTATGCGCGCCCTTTCGCGTTACCCGAATCAGCGACAATCCACCACTGTTGAATTTGCCCTTGAATTAGAGAATGCCGCGCGCGGCATTGCTTTTCATCAACCGCAACAGTTTCAGCCGCGCACCATCGGTCAGCCACAGCCTGCTCCACAAACGCCGCCCATGATGGCGAATCCCTACAGCAATACACCGCTGCAATCTCCTACGCCGATGTCGCAACCCACGCCTCCACCGGCGCATCGCCCGCCAACGCCGCAAAACCCCATGCCCGTGGCGACTCCTATCACTCCGCAGCCCTATCAACAGCCGCACGGCTATGGGCAGCCACTTTCGTATCAGCAAACGCCGCCGCCGATGCCCAGCCCATATGCAAATCCGCACGGCTATCCGCCGCCACAGAAATCGAAAGCGGGGCTGATTATCTTCATCATCGTGATGATCTTTGTGGTGATGATGGGCGGCTGTTTGCTGCTGGCAGTGATCTCCAATCAGTCCTGAAGAGGCTGTCAACTCCATTTGAATTTGCGACGTGCTAGCTGGTGAATGAAGGCTCCAACTCCGTAAAATGTGACTCCCGCAAAACTCATCAAGAGGTAGTGAAGGCCGAGGATGTACCGATATTCGGTGTGTAAGAGGGATTGTATGCTCAGGTAGTAAAATGGCACGACCAGTAACAACGCGAGCGCCCGCCAGCCTTTGGCAAAGGCTAATAGTGCGATGCCGATGGCGATCAAGGTCAGCATGCGTGAGGTCGTGAAGAGATTCTTTTGCACGCCGCGAATCGGCGGGCGCAGCCACTTCGTCCACTGATTCGGTGTTGCGGCGAGTGCTGTGAACTCTGTCTGACCGATCTGGATTATCGGCGGCTCTATGGTCGGGCTGTCATTGCTGATGACCAGACGGATGGCGTTGCTCTCTCCGCTGGCAAAACGGATAAGCCGGACAGATGGAAGTAATGGGTCTATTGACTCTGTCTCTTTGACTGTTGGTGACGATTCCGCGTTCTTCGCTTTTTTTCTGAGCGTCCGCCTGTCTTCTGTCAACATACCTGTTGCCAAAGTGATGCGTTGATCGTCGGAGGTGACCTTCACCGCCATCCCGTTGCGTAGAGTGGTAAGAGGAATTGCGACGACATAATCTATATGCGGCTCAACGGCAATCGGCGCAGATACGAATTGATCTGCATACGCGGAAGCGTCCCCGCTGATCTGCACCATGCTACCGTCATCAATCAATACCGCTTGGGCATGGGATGATATGAGTCTGCCATTCGATAAAAATTCGGCAGGGCTGATTGCCCGGTCTGGCGATCTGTTTTCTGCAATCTGACTGCCAAAGGGAGGGGCTGCGGAGAGGGTGGCCACCTGTGATGTACCCAATGGCCAGCGAGATTCTCCTTGATCGTTGTAGCGCAACATAAAGCCTGTACGCTTCAGCATTGCGCCGAAAAACCAGATAGGATTTTGTCGAATCACTTGCAAACCGCGCGAGAACCGATAACGATCACGCTCGATGCCATCCGGCGACCAAAGATTACCAGCATAATCCCGGCGGTTATGCCAGATGACATCTCGATCTTTTACGTCGTTGTCGTATTGCGGCATATCGAATCGGTTTTCCCGGTCATAGTCGGCGATGCCTTCCAGTAGGTTGAGTCCCGCGCCAATCGAGGTCGGAACGAACTGATCATAGATCATCCAATTGCGAATTGTGATCGGCGCAATTACCAGGATGGTTGCACCAACAAACCCCGCCGCATAACGCCATCGCTTGCCGCGCTCGAATAGGAGAATGAAGATGAGGGCCATAAACGGAGCCAGCAACAAACCATTCGAACGCAGCCAACTCGAAAGTCCGAGAATTGCGCCCGCCAGAATAATCGTCAACCATCGCGGTCGCTTGCTGGCTTTGATGAGCAGATAGATGGAAACTAGTATCGGCAAGACCGCTAGCGAATCCGGCGTGAACCACAGCGCGTAATAGGCCAGATGCGGAGAGAAAGCGATAAACATTCCGCTGATGAAGGCCGCTGTCAACGGCAATATCTCTGCAACGATCAAAAAGATCAGCACCGCAGCCAACGAATCACAGCCGATGTGAAAGAGACGCAACGCAGTGTTTGCATCACCGAACATCAAGAGCAGAATCGAATACCCCGGCGGATGGAGAATCATCCGCGCATCGCCGTTTTCCATCGGGCGATTCGGAAAGAGCAGACTGCCGTCTGCAATCAGGCGTTGCCGTTCAGCTTTGTAAGGGCGGTCAATGTCAGCTAAGAATGTCCCACCAGCTTCGAGCGTGGCGAAGTTGTCTTGCCAATGGAGAAGGCGAAGCCCTGCGGCGACGACAAAGATCAAGGCGCTAACCCAAATGAGTCTCCTCAACGACGGGGTTGGATTTCCCCCGGCTAGGTTAGCCAAAATCAATCGCAGTATTTTCATGCACTCTTCTTTTGCACTTCGCACAGGTTTTCACCAACGAGTTGCCCAATCATCGCTGTGGGGTAAAACCTGTGAAACTCCTGAATCGGGAAATCTTATGCAGGAAACCGAATCCAGCCGCCACCTTCATGTCCAAAAGAGAAGATTTCGGGGTGTACTACCTCTGCAAGAATTTCTAATGACTCGACCAGTCGTGGGCCGGGGCGATTGAAATACTGATTGCCATCAGCCACAAATACACGCCCATTGCGCACGGCGGTCAAACTTGACCAATCCGCTTTGTCGGCTAACCAGTGCATCTCTTCCACTGTTCGCGCGATGTCAAAGCCGCAGGGGGTTACGAAGATAATGGCCGGGTCTTGTTTCACCAACTCTTCCCATGTCATCCAGGGCGAATGTTTGCCCGCTTGACCGAAGAGGTTTACGCCGCCCGCCATCTCAACTAGCTCCGGCATCCAGTTGCCTGCGGCCATCAGCGGCTCAATCCATTCGATACAGGCCACTGTCGGGCGATGGTAAGCCGCGCGCGCTTGTTGAGCGACCTGCTGCATGCGACTTTGTGCCTCTTCGATAAATTGAATGGCGCGGTCATCGGCTTGGAGCGCCGCGCCGACTTTGCGAATGTCATCCCATACATCGGCTAGGGCATTCGGTTCGAGCGAGACGATCTGCGGATTTGAACTGACCAAATGGCAGACCGCTTCTTCGACATCTTTGAGGCTAACGGCGCAAACTTCGCACTGTGATTGGGTGATGATATGGGTTGGTTGCAGTTGTTCCAGCGTCGCTGCGTCTACGCGATAGACGCTCAGCGCTTCTTGGAGGACGGCTTTGACCCGCTGATCTATTTCGTAACTTGTGCCGTAGACGTTGAATTTTGGACTCGTACAGACCGGCAACGAGGTGACGGCTGCGGGGTAGTCGCATTCGTGCGAACGGCCTACTAACTGATCTTGGAAACCGAGGGCGCAGACGATCTCGGTTGAACTGGCGATGAGCGAAACGATTCGTGGTGTCTCCATGCGGAGAGCATTCTAACAAGCGGGCAGCAGGTCGCAAAGGTAATGTCCCTCGCGCAGCGAAATGGTGCCGGGGATGACACGAATCGGTTGTTCAAAGAGCGGAGCTTCGAATACAAAAGTGTGAAACTCGCCGTTCTCGCCGCAGGGGTCAACCGCGTCCGGCAAACGAGCAAGCAGGTCTTCGTCAAAGACGCAGCCAACAAAAGAGCGGTCTAGTCTTTCAGCATTGACGGAAACGACCGTTGCTCGACAACCACTGGCGAGGAAATCACGGGCAAGCGCAGCGGTCTCGCGCTGCCACAGCGGAAAGAGTGCATGCATGTGCGCTTTGTTCATCAAGGCTTCGCGGTAGTTGCGAATCTCTGTCAAAAAGAGATCGCCGAATACGACCGTGTCAACGCCCTGCTCCCGATAGCGCGCAAAGACTTCCTTGTGCGTAGCTTCATACAGTTGATTGCTTGCGCCTTGCGGGATGTAAACCAAGTGCAACGGCAAGCCGAGAGCGTCCGCTTGTTGCTGCACCAGAGCCGGTCGCACGCCGTGAATCGTCACGCCTTCAGGTTCGCTGGTCATCGTTGTTAGAAGGGCGGCTACCTCGTACTCTCTCGACCGCATCAATTCGGCCAATGCCAAATAGCTATCTTTTCCGCCGCTCCACGAGACGAGGGCTTTCTTTTTCATGGAGTTCATCCGACTTCAACTGGTGCGTGAATTCTTGACGTGCTTGGCGACGCTCTGATATATCGAGGCGCGAAACACAGTTTGATCGTAGCCGATTCATAGAGGCAAGACAAACAACTGAGGCGGACGCATGCTGACTGCCGATACCATTTTGCAAAACCGTTACGTGATCGTTCGCCAAATCGGGCAAGGCGGTATGGGCGCGGTTTATCTGGCCAAAGACCAACGCCTCAACAATTTGATAGCCCTCAAAGAGACGCTCACCCATAGCGAATCGCTTCGTAAGGCCTTTGAACGTGAAGCGCAATTGCTCGCCAACTTGCGCCACCCGGCTTTGCCAGTCGTCAGCGATCACTTCATCGAAGGCAACGGTCAGTTTTTGGTCATGCAGTACATCCCCGGCGAAGACCTTGAAGAATTGATCTCAAAGAAGAGAAAACCTTTTGACCTTCAGATGGTGATGCAATGGGCCGATCAATTGCTTGACGCGCTCGAATACCTGCACACCCAAACGCCCCCCGTTATTCACCGCGACATCAAACCGCATAACCTCAAACTGACGGAGCGCGGAGAGATTGTCTTGCTCGATTTCGGACTGGCGAAAGGCGCGGCGGCGGATATGTCAGCCTCCGCCGGATTGAGTGTTCACGGCTATACGCCTAACTATGCGCCGGTTGAACAGATTCAAAGCAAAGGGACGGATGCGCGCAGTGATGTGTACTCACTCGGCGCAACCCTCTATTACTTGCTGACCGCACACATTCCATCCGATGCGTTGTCGCGTGTTGTTGCGCTTGCGGAAGGCGCTGCCGACCCGCTCAAACCAGCCGACGAAATAAACTCGCAAATTCCGTCGGGCGTTGCGAGCGTACTGCGAGTGGCGTTGGCGGTGAATCGTGAACAACGTTTCGGGAGAGCCAGCGAAATGCGCAAGGCTCTACGCAGCGCCACGTCCTTATTCCCTTCAGAGTATGAAGAACCGGCGACGCCTCTGTCTGCCGATACGATTGTGGGAAATCCCTATGGCGGAGATCGAAAAGATCGGGCTGCTGCGCTAAAAGAAACCGCTGCAACGCTCGTTTTGGAGAGTGACAGTGCGGCGATGAAGACACGGCTGCCTGCTTCGGATACCCAATCAACAGCCGGTAAGCGATGGCTATGGTTGATCGCCGCGGGCATTGCGCTTTTGTTGTTGGCAAGCTTCGCCATCCGCAGGCAATGGTTTTCCGGTGACGAGGCGAAGGCGTTGCAACCCTTCGAATTTGAATCGGCAACGATCAATTTTCGAGCGGAGATTACCGACCGACGGAAAGGGCAAGCGCGACACTTCCGCGAAGACCTCGGCGACGGGCTTGCCCTCGAGATGGTAGAGATCGGCGGCGGCACTTTTCTGATGGGGTCGCCTGATTATGAAGAGGGGCGTGATCCAATCGAAGGACCGCAACACCAAGTCAGCGTGCCTTCTTTTTTCATCGGACAGTTCGAAATCACCCAATCGCAGTGGCGGGCTGTTGCGAAGAGTCTGCCGAAAGTGAATCGGGACTTGATTACCGACCCTTCTTATTTCAAAGGGGATAACCTGCCTGTTGAGCAAGTCTCTTATGAAGATGCGGAGGAGTTTTGCGCCCGGTTGGCAGCGAAGACGGGCAGACTGTACCGCCTGCCGAGCGAAGCCGAATGGGAGTACGCTTGTCGCGCCGGTGCAACCACAGCATTTGCATTTGGAGAAAATATCTCAGGCGAAATCGTCAACTACAATGGCGACGGGCCATACCGGAATGCGCCGAAAGCTCTCTATCGGGATGAGCCGACGGCGGTCGGTAGCCTCGGGGTGGCAAACGCCTTCGGGCTCTTCGATCTGCACGGTAATGTGTGGGAGTGGACGGCGGACGATTGGCACGATAGCTATCAGGGTGCGCCGACCGATGGCAGCGTTTGGCGAACCAATGGCGATGCGAAAGCGAAAGCCTTGCGCGGCGGTTCGTGGTATGTCGTCGGCGGCTATTGCCGTTCGGCGAATCGCTACAAACGCCCTGTTGACGACCGCAATTTCAATACCGGCTTTCGTGTGGCGGTTGCGAAACTCTAACCCGCCTTCGCTGCCTGCCATGCCGCTTTGATAAAAATTCTCTGTATTCATACCGAGTTGCGAATCAATCTGAGAAGGTTGAAAGGCGGTCTCTGACCGCCTCCCTGGCCTTCGGTAACGGCGGTCAAAGACCGCCTCTCAACGGCGGTTTCTCATTTTGTTGAGCAATTCGGTATCAGATATTGCGGAACAAATTTCCGTGAGCAGCGTCTAATCAGGCCAGAACGACATGATGAAGGGTGCGCAAGCGCGCAGGCATCGCGTCGTTCTGTTGTTGTACCGATTCTCCCAGCCCGAACCATAATCAACAAAAGAGTGATCTACGATTGCGCAGAGGGGAGAGGACTGTCCGCGAAGAGGCGGAATCAGCATCAATCATTTGCGGGCAATCAAAAGGTGAGGTGTCTGTGGTGGCACAGATGCTCTGCCGGAACCCCGGTCGTAATCCGCTCTTCAAGGAGATATGTATGAACACCCTGAAGATTGTTTGTGTCGGTGTGCTGCTCGCTGGCCTCGCGGCATTTCTCTTGTCCCTGCGACCCAACACCCTTGCCTCTTCGTATCCTTCCGGTTCAGTGAAAGCCATTAGCAAACCATCGCGCGATTCAACCACTAGCGGATTGCCGGAAGATTGGCGGATCAGCTCTCCGGTCAGTCACGAAAATTTAACTGTCTTTCCCGTCGTTTCTCAGGAAGCGGCAACGACCGACGAATACATAACCCTTGACGAAGGATTACGATCCGGTACGGTGAAAGTCAGTGAACTCGGCTCCGATGGTCAACCGAACCGCACAACCCCTAACTCTGCGCAACGCAATGTTCAGCAACATCGAGGCGATGGCGCGCAAGTCAACACGTTGGTAATTAACAATCGGTCGGGCAAAGTTCTGGTCTTGATCGCCGGTGAGATCGTTATCGGCGGCAAACAAGATCGCATCGTTGCCAATGATTGCATCGTCGAGCCGAGCGACAAGCCGGTTCCGATCAAAGTCTTTTGCGTTGAACACGGTCGGTGGCAACCCCGAAGCAGCAGCGCGTCAACGTCGTTCGGTTCGGCAGGTGGGGTTATGGCGGCTCCGAAAGTGCGCGAAAAAGCGCAAGCCAAGAAAGATCAGTCGGCTGTGTGGTCGGAGGTCTCCGAGAAGGTCGCCCAGAACGGGGTTTCGACTTCGACTGGCACCCTCAATAGTGTATTCGAAGATAAGCAGGTTAAAGCCAAGCTCGACGCTTACGAAGCAGCAATGAAAGGCAAACTGGCTTCCAAGCAGGTCGTCGGCGCTGTCGTTGCCGTCAATGGCGTCATCCTCGCTGCGGATGTATTTGCCAACAATGGACTCTTTCAAGCTTACTGGCCGAAGCTGTTGAAGTCCTATGCCCTCGAAGCCATCAGCACGGCTTCCGGCAAAAAGGCTGACCTCACTTTGGCAGATGCCGAAGCCTTTTTATCGCGCGTCGGTGGAACAGCCGCAGCCAGCGGTAAAGACGGACTCTATCGCCTCAATGAAAATCAGTCTGATGCCGATGCCAGCTTCGAACTTGAACACACGACAGGCAAACGCAAGCTGATTCATTTCAACCGCGTCAACAAAAAGTAGCCGCTAGATAGGGCAACTCATTTGCCCCTTTTCGGCAGTACCGCCACTAGCGACAGGCGGTACTGCCGCGACCGTTACCAGCCTTCTCAGCCTTTCTGATTTATCCTCCTTATGGATATTCTCCAGCCCATTTGCCGATTCTTGGCCTCAATCAATCCAGCGGTCAGATGTAAAAAAGGGTTAAACTTGTTACGTATCTGTGAAGTCAGAACGGCTCGGATTGAGCCGTCGGTATTTCGCTTGTACTCTATAGAATCTCGTTTCAGATGTGGCAGAAGGTTATCCCGATCCCAAAATGTTAAGTTCGTTCAAGACTCAGAGTCAGCCTACTCGATAGTGTTGGGGCAGTTTAAAATTCAGGAATATCGGGAGGTGATTATGAGGATGACGACGGCTTTCACGGTGCTGGTATTACTATTGTCTGGTCAAAGTTTATCCAACGACCGGCAACCGGTATCGCTGATCGGACATTGGGAAGGCGCAATTAATCGCGAGGGGAAAGTCTGGCGACTCTGGATAGACATACAAGCGAGCGGCAACGAACTAAAAGTTACAGTCGATTTTCCTGATTACGGCCTCTATGCTGTGCCTTGGGGGATCAAACGTGAAGGTGAGCAGGTAAAACTCACCCATCTTTCACGTGGAATGGTCGAGAGGTTGGAGGGCAAAATCGCTGATGGAGAAATACGTGGAGACTGGCAGGGGATGAATATCACCGCGACCTTTGTTCTTAAGCGAGTTTCGCCGCAACCGCTGCTGCCGTATGTTGAGGAAGAAATACGGTTTCAAAATGGCGAGGCGATGCTCGTTGGTACGCTAGTCAAGCCCAATCGCCCCGGTCGTTATGGAGCTATTGTGTTTACTCACGGATCGGGGAATCAAACACGGACGGCTGATTTTTATCGTTCGCGTGCCTACCTGTTCGCCCGCCATGGAATTGCTGCGCTGATCTATGATCGGCGCGGTGTCGGGGCTTCAAAGGGTGGCGGTGACTCTGCTACATGGGCGAATCTGGCGGATGATGCGCTGGCCGGAGTACAGGCCTTGCAAAGGCGCGCCGATATTGATCCCCGTCGCATCGGGATTAGCGGATTCAGTCAAGGTGGATGGGTTTCGCCGTTGGCTGCTGCGCGATCACGAGAGGTTGCTTTCGTGTTGGTCGGTTCTGCGCCCGCGATTTCGCCAGATGAGCAAAATGACTACAATGTCGAAAGCTTGTTGCGGCAAAGCAAAGTGCGGGAAGATCGAATCCAATCAGTGATGGCATTACGCAAACAGGTCAGGCTGTTTCAGCACTCTGGTAAGGGCGAAAAAGCGACGCTCGAAGCTGAAATCGCCAAGCTGAAATCCGAATCGTGGTTCAGAAATACGTTACTGCCCGAAGTGCTGGAGCCGTATGATGAAGAATCGCTTGCCTACATTACGTTCGATCCGGCGCCGATCTGGGAGAAAGTCACCGTGCCAGTTTTGGCTTTGTGGGGGGAACTCGATTTATCTGTGCCTTCGAAGAAGAGCCAGATGATTATCGAAGGCGCAATGAAAAAAGGCGGCAATAAGGATTTCACTCTCAAAATATTTCCTCAATCTGGACATGGAGTTAGTATCGTTCGGGAGCAGAGCGCGGTATGGGATTGGCCGCGGCTGGCTTCGGGTTACCAAGAAATAATGGTCGAGTGGGTATTGCAAAAAACGAGATAGAAACTGGTGACACTTCAGGGTAAGGAATCCATTTGCCCGCTCGCTCATTTTGAGTTCTTCGCAAGAAAAGGATTGAGAGAGGACTCAGGGACATGGATATGAGCGATGTCGTTTTGCTCCTCAATGAGCATGAGCGATTTGGGCTTTGGGATTATGTTGCCAATGCCCTTGAAGATTATTTGGAGCATGTCCGTGTCGCTCGTGTCGCTCCGGCCTCTCAGGTCGAAGAGGTGCGAAACTTCATCCGGCAATTTACCTTTACCTCCCCGCTCGAACCGCTGAAAGCCATTGAAGCCGCCCTTCAAGGGCTTTGGCAATTTCAACTGCACAGCGCGCATCCGCGTTGTTTCGGTCTATTCGTGCCTGCGCCTACGACTATGGGAATTATTGCCGATGCTCTGGTCGCGGCCTTTAACCCCCAATTAGCAGCTTGGAGCCATAGCCCCTTTGCCATTGAGATCGAACAACATCTCGTCGGTGCCTTCAGCGAGCGATTTGGATATGACCCGAAACAATCGGATGGTACCTTTACTTCCGGCGGCGCAGAGGCCAATCATACGGCCTTGATTACGGCGCTCGCCTCCTCCTTCCCCGAATTTTTGCAGAGCGGTTTGCGCGGGTTGGCGGCGCAACCGTTGCTCTATCTCTCTTCGCAGAGCCATCACTCGTTGGTCAAAGCCGCAAAGTTTTGCGGGCTTGGCCTCGATGCCATTCGCCGCATTCCGACGAATCATAATTTTCAGATGGATGTGAGGGCGTTGGCCGAGCAAATTCGGCGCGACCGTGCCGATGGGTACGCACCGTTCTTCGTGGTGGCTACTGCCGGTACTACCAACGCCGGTATCATCGAACCATTAGCCGAAATTGCCGACATCGCCGCTCAAGAACAGATGTGGTTTCACGTAGACGCGGCGTGGGGCGGCGCTGCGATGCTATTACCGGAATTCCGCCCGCTATTTGCCGGAATCGAACGCGCCGATTCAATCACCTTCGATGCTCATAAGTGGTTATCGGTGCCGATGGGCGCAGGGGTCTACCTAACGCGCCACCTAAATATCTTGAGCCAAACCTGCACGGTAGCCGCCGATTACATGCCGCGCGAAGAAGTCGAATCCGATATTGTCGAGCCGTATTTGCACTCTCTTCAATGGTCACGGCGTTTTATAGGATTGAAGGTGTTTCTTTCGCTCGCGGTCGCCGGATGGCAGGGATACGAAGCGGTCATCCGGCATCAAACCCAGATGGGGGAGATGTTGCGGCAGAGGCTCACCTCTGCTAACTGGCAGGTCGTCAACCTCACTCCGTTGCCGGTGGTCTGCTTTTACGATGCTGAAGCGGAAACCGGCAATGCGCCGGACTATCTGTCAGCGATTGCCGAGAGGGTAGTCGAATCCGGGAAAGCCTGGATTTCGACTACGCGACTGGATGCGGAGACCTTTGTGTTGCGTGCCTGCATTACGAATTTCCGCACGCAAGAAGAGGATGTGCTGGCTTTGGTGCAAGTCTTAAATGAAGCGCGTAAGAGCGCAAGCACGCGTCGGTAAGCGAACCGGATGATGGAAAGAGCCACCTTCAAATTTCTATCAAAGGTGAGACAAGATGAAAATACGACAACGAAATTGTCACTTGGTTATTGGCATTCTGTTGCTCGGGCAACTAGCTTGGGTTGCGTCTGTCAGTGCCGCGCCTCCCCTCTCAACTCAACGAGCCGAGGCGATCAGTCGCTGTCAAAATGCGGTGCGCGCTTTTATGGAAGTATCCGGCACGACCGGCATTTCGGTGGCCATCAGCCGCAATGGTCAACCGCTCTGGTCGGAAGGCTTCGGCTTTGCCGATTTGGAGAATCGGGTTGCGGTGAGCAAAGAATCGCGGTTTCGGCTTGGCAGCGTCTCAAAGATGTTGACGATTGCTGCTGTCGCTAAGCTGTATCAGGATGGCAAACTCGATTTGGATGCGCCGATTCAGCGTTACGTGCCGACCTTTCCTGATAAGGGGAATCCGATTACCGCGCGCCAATTGGCGGGACATCTGAGCGGCATTCGGCATTATCAAGGGAAAGATTTCAACCCGAACATTGATTTCCAACACTTCAACACGGTGGCCGATTCGCTGAAGATTTTTCAAGACGACCCGTTGGTAGCCGCGCCCGGTACGCGCTACTCTTATTCAACCTTCGGCTACACCTTGCTCAGTCAAGTTGTCGAGAGCGCCGCGAAACAGAGTTTTCTCAGTTATCTACAGGAGAATGTTTTGCAACCGCTCGGCCTCACTCACACGACGCCCGATTACACGGATCGCCTCATTCTTGGGCGAACCCGATTCTATGACCGCGACAATCAAGGGCAGATTATCAATGCAGCATATGTGGATTCGAGCTATAAGTGGGCAGGCGGCGGGCTGTTGTCCACAGCCGAAGACCTTGTGCGCTTCGGCACGGCGCACTTGCAAGCTGGGTTCTTTACGCAAGAGACCTTGACCCAACTCTTCACTTCGCAAAAGACGGCAGACGGGAAAGCAACCGATGTGGGACTCGGCTGGCGGATTGGGCAAGACGCGCGTGGCCGCCGTATCTTTCATCACGCCGGGAGTATTGCAGGCGGGCGCACTGTACTGGTTATCTACCCGGATGCGGGAGTGGTCATTGCCATGCTTTCTAACCTGAGCACCTCGCCGCTAGCCATCGAACGCACGGCGCAAACTTTGGCGGATCAATTTCTCGATGCAGAAAGTTCGAAGGCGAAGAGCCCCGCAAAGATCAATCCGGTTGGTCGCTACAACTTCACGATTGACGCTGGAGAGCAATCCGATAGCGGCGATTTGGAAATCGTTAAAGCGGAAACGGGTTATGTTGGAACGATGACTGCGCCGAAAGCCTTTGCAGACTTTGCGCGTCGCACCAGACAGCCTGCCATTGAACGATTGAAGATTGCCAGCCTCGTTATTCAAGGCAATCAAGCGCAGATGCAACTCGCAACGTCGGTCGGGATTTTCCCTCTGACCGTGTTGTTCGAAGGCAATGAGATCAGCGGGCGTATCAATGCCCAACTCGGCCCGGCGGTGGCGGAAATCGCCTTCCGGGGAAAGAGGCAATAATTTTCGAATAGATCGCACGGGTAAACGCATCTTATGCGAATCAAGAGTTGAAATCAGAGATGAAGAACCAACGACTTATGGGCAATAACCCGATAAAAACCCAGTGGTCGGAGTCTGTAGGTTCTTTGCTTTCAACACGGACTTTTTTCTCCTCTTGATTCGCATACCTTGTTGGAGAGATGATGACTCAAAGAGGAGATTCCGATTGCACGACGAAGAAGCGCTTTGTAGAAAGGGGATTGATCGGGAAGCAAAGCGCGACAATTCCATTGAGGGTAAAGGGAGCAACATGAAACGGGCATTGGTCATTTTTCTATTACTAGTTTCTGTGTTGAGCATCGGTTGGGTACAGAGTAATGGGAGTTCATCGGCGCTGAAGGAGATTGTTGAATCCGAGCTTGCGTATGCACGACTCTGTGCTGAAAAAGGGGTGCTCGAAT
>CAYXVU010000119.1:8048-17805 GCA_964468725.1 uncultured Clostridia bacterium | reverse complement strand
GTGATGCGCGGGCCGCCGCCTGTGTATGCTTGTCCCGCCGTATCAATAAACAAGGTCGCTACGCCGAGCCAGCGATCTAAGAGGTTGCGGCTGACCTCAACAGCTTGAATCTTGCGCGTCGGCACGATGTGCGTCGAACGCCCCAACCAACCGCGCCGCGTGCGAAAATAGTTGCCGCCCATCGCATATCCCATGCTGCGATAACTTTTTGCGCTCACCCACCACCACACGAGCAGCAAGACAAACGGCAAGAGCGCCAACGCCGACGGCCAGCGCCAGAACCACAGCGCCGATAGCAGAGCGCAAACCGGCAGGGCTTTACCGACGCTGCGCCAGATGGCGATACGCGAAACGCTCTGCCATTCATAGGGCTCCGCAGCAATGTCGGGAAAGAAGACGGGCAAGAGTGCTTCAACGCGGTCGCGCGCGATGACCGGGATCAACACATCGCGGCCTTTGTTGTCATCCGAGCGTGCGCGTTTATGAGTGCCGACATTATCGGCGCGCACAGTCGCCAGCCTAAAGAGCCGCCGCAAGAAACTCTCTTCGATCTCCAACACCTGAATCCGACGACGCGGCAAACTGCTCGCCCGTTTAGTCAGCAAGCCATAGGAGCGATGGAGGTCTTCGCCGAGCTTCGAGAGAGTGAAGTTGAAAAACAAGACAATCGAGCCGAGCACCGAAAACGCCATGCCGATCAGCAAAATCAACAGCACGCTCAACAAGGCAATGGCAATCGCGGCCTGTAACTCCTGTTGCACCAACCCACTGATCTGCTCTTCGATGATGCCCTCCAATCGCGCATAGAGGCTTTCCGGCAGCAGATCATCCACCAGATTCCACGCTGCGCCGACCAGCAACAACGCCGATAGCAGATGATTCGATGTCAGCCCCGCTTTTATCAAATCGGCGAGGCTCAGGCGATGAATAATTTGGCGCGGCTCGGCGACAACGGAAGGGCTGGCGACTGCCACTTGCGCATCGGCTTTCAAAACGGCTGCTCCTTCGAACACCGCTTGGCGTAAGCGTTCGGCTTCGGCGCGCGCCAACACCGAAAGTGAGGCTTCCGGCCCGCTGCCGCCTGCGGTTTGCACGGTCGCTTCGACAACCTGAAAGAGGCGCTGCACGACGCCCTGTTCGATGCGAATCTCTTGCACACGTTCGAGGGGGATGTGGCGCTCCGTGCGCTCCAAAATGCCTTCGCGGATAATCAAGTCGCCCCCTTCGATGCGATAGCTGAAGGTGAAATAGCGCGCCAACGCTTGCCCGATGGTCAGCCCAAACAGACCGATGACGATGGCAGCCGTAACGAATTTATTGCCGAAGACCAACAAGGGAATCAGCGGCAACAAGAACCCGCGTATGGCTTTGGCCATCGAAAAGAGCAGGGTCAAGGGGTGCAGATGGCCTTCAAAGACTGCCGCCAAGCGCGCGGGCGCGCGATGCGGGAGCGGCCTTTGATCAACTGCCTGCGCGTCCGGTGCAGGCTCTGCTATCGGTTCTTTCAGAATGGGGGGCGGCAGTTCAGACGGCATCATCGCCTCCGATTTCGATCAAGCGGTCACGCAACTCGGTAGCGACCTTTTCATCCAGCCCCGGAATGCTCAGACTCGCGGCGTGTGTCCCCGCAGTGTACAAGATCAGCGTCGCCAGTCCGTACAAGCGCGCCAGCGGGCCGCGTTCGATGTCAACGTGTTGCACGCGATTGAGCGGCAACAAACGCGACACGCGAATCAGCAACCCGCTCTCAGTCTCCAGAATCTTTTCGTCAAGGCGATACCCCCACGATTGGTACAACCGCTTGGGTCTGACCAGACAAAACCAGTAGGCCAACGGCAAGAGGGCGGCAAAGGCAATCGCTAACCAGATGACGGCATCCGGTATGACAGCAAGCGCCACCCCCAGGCTGATTCCAACCAACAGCAACACGACACCAAAGCCGATCAGGTTGCTCACTTGCCACAAATTGATGACCCGCGCATCGAGCCGTTGAAAGTCAACCGCCGGACTGCAGGTCTGTGTGGTGGCCTCGCTGTTGAGATCAATGCTTTCATCCATGTCCGCCTCTGCACATTGCCGGTGTTGAGCAACGATAACGCCGCTCTGTATTGTTGTGTCAAATCGCCGACGGGGATACAATCTCACTTACTCAACGACCGCCCGAAGCGTGAGGTTTCGTTGAGCGGAAGGGGAGGGGACGAAATGTCCGGAAATCGCAAGCTCACCGATGTGAGCGCTACCTCAACCGGCGCGCGGCTGATGAACAAAGCCGCCGAACTCTCTGCGCTGCTCGAAGCGCATCGCGGCGAAAAACATGCCATCGTCATGCAGGATTATCCTGACCCCGACGCGATCTCGTCGGCGTGGGCGCATCAGATGATTGCCGCGCGCTTCGGCATTGATTGCGCCATCGTCTACGAAGGCCGCATCAGCCATCAGGAGAATCTCGCACTCGTGCAAATCGCCGACATCGAATTGGTGCGCTACGGCGACGGCTGCGACCTCAAGCAATACAACGCCACCGTCTTCGTTGATAATCAAGGCACAACCGCAGCCTTGACCGACCGCTTCGAAGGGGCTGGCGTCAAACCGCTTGTCATCGTAGACCATCACGAAAACCAAGACCGCATCCGCGCCGAATTTACCGACATTCGCAAGATCGGCGCGACGGCGACCATCTATACCGAATACATCCGCGAAGGCTTGCTTGAACTCAACAAAAGCGATGTCCACCACGTTCGCCTCGCCACTGCCTTGATGCACGGCATTCGCAGCGAGACATCGGGACTGGTGCGCGCCCGCGAAGAAGAACTCGACGCGGCGGCGTTTCTCACCCGTTTCGTAGATCACTCGATGCTCGAAGACATCCTTTCAGTTAAGCGGTCGAAGCAGGTGATGGATGTCATTCGGCAGGCGCTTGAAAACCGCGACATTCATGATAACTACTCGGTCTCCGGCGTCGGCTATCTGCGCAGCGAAGACCGCGATTCGATTCCGCAGGCAGCCGATTTTTTGCTCACTGAAGAGAACATTCACACGGCCATCGTCTACGGCATCATCCTCAAAGGCGACCGCGAGATGGTCGTCGGATCAATGCGAACGAACAAGATTACGCTCAACCCGGATGAGTTTTTGAAAGAGGCATTGGGCGCCACCGAAACCGGCAGATACTATGGCGGCGGGCGGCGCGGCGCGGGCGGCTTCGAAATTCCCATCGGCTTTCTCGCCGCTGTTCGGGACGATGAGCTGCGGCGCATGAAGTGGCGGCTCTATGACGAACTCTTAAAGAAAAAGTTCTTCGAGAAGATCGGGGTTGCCAAAATCGGCGTCTCCGAAGAGCCAAGTACGAAGCGCGGCGACACCGGAACGCTGCGTGTGGATGAAACCTGATGCTGACGGTTTTGGTTTTGCGTTCGGGAGCAAGCTAATCCAAAACGCGAGGCCAGAAACCAGAAACTCTTCGCTTTATGTCACGAAAGATTGATCGTCGCAGATTCCTCGCGCAGATGAGCCTGAGCGCCGCTGCGCTCGGCCTACTTCCCGGGGTTGCGGTTGCGCGTCAACGCGGAGCCTTGAAACTGGCCGGGTCGCCGCAAAGTGTCGTCATCCTCGGCGGCGGGCTGGCGGGACTGGCTGCCGGTTATGAACTCAAAAAGGCCGGGCACAGCGTCACCATCCTCGAAGCCCGCAAACCCGCAGGCGGGCGGGTGCGCACGCTGCGCAGCTTTGCCGACGGGATGTATGCCGAAGCCGGGCCGAACAGCTTTCCGCAAAACCACGCCTTTACCTTCGGCTATGCGACAGATTTGAACCTGCCCTTGCAATTGGCGTTTCGTATCGGTCTCGATCAAATCGCGCACATTCGCGGCAGTCGCTTTCGCATACGCCCTGACGGGTCGGCCACGGTGCCCTTCAGTCTGAAATCCAGCGAACGACAAGTCGGCGTCTACTCATTGATTGCCCTCTACCTTCAAGACCTGATGCGCGCAGTGGGCAATCCGCGACGCAGCGATTGGCCGCCGCAGAGCTTGCGCGACATTGACACGCTGACGCTCTCTCAATTGCTGCGCGATCTGGGCGCCAGCGAAGGCGCGATTGACATCATCGCCGCTTCGCAACTGGGCATACTCGGTTTCGGCCCCGACTCGATTTCGGCAATGGATGGCGTGGTCACCGAAGCTATTGCTACGGGCGCGGCGTTTTATGAGATTGTTGGCGGCAATGACAAGCTGCCGAACGCCCTCAAGAAGAAGGTCAAAAAGCAGTTTCAAAAACTCTGCGTCGTCCAACGCATCGAACAAAACGAGAACGGCGTGACCATAACCTTCGCGCGCAATGGTGTGCCGGAAACGATCACCGCTGACCGCGCAATCTGCACCTTGCCGTTTCCCATTCTCAAAGACCTTGAAGTCTTTCCGGCCTTTTCCCCGGAGAAACAACGCGCCATTGAAGAGTTGAAGTCTACGCCCGTCACGCGCACCTATTTGCAGTTTCGCACGCGGGTTTGGGAGCAACAAGGGTACGATGGCTACGGCATCACGGATCTGGATATTCAAAACACCTACGCGCCAACGCTGACCCAGTTCGGGCAGCGTGGCATTCTCGCCTCTTATGCGGGTGGACAACGAGCGCTCGACTTGAGCGCCCTGAGTACGAAAGACCGGCAAGACAAGGTGCTCGATGGCTTGGGCAAGCTGTTTACGGGATTGCAAGGGCAGTTCGAAAAAAGCATCAGCCAAATCTGGCACGACGACCCGTGGGCGAAAGGAGCATTTGCTTACTTCGAACCAGGGCAGATGGCCGATCTGTTGCCCATCGCCCAACGCCCGGAAGGCCGCATACACTTCGCCGGTGAACATACGTCAGCCTGGCACGGCTGGATGAACGGCGCATTGGAATCGGGTAATCGCGCTGCTGATGAAGTCAATCAAGCGGGCAGTCTGCAAACCATCGAAATGCGCGAATCCCGCGAACCGGCACGCATATGACTTTGTGCCGGTTCGCGGGATTCGCAGTTGCCCATCCCCTGTTCCGCTTAGAACGAATCTCTCACCTGAATTCTCGAGGCATCAATCGAACCGTCTGCGCGGCGCGTGCCT
The DNA here is from genome assembly GCA_964468725.1 of uncultured Clostridia bacterium. Classification (GTDB taxonomy): domain Bacteria; phylum Acidobacteriota; class Blastocatellia; order UBA7656; family UBA7656; genus CAYXVU01. The sequence goes on along the minus strand of CAYXVU010000119.1, from coordinate 12,706 downwards.
TTTACTTTCACCCCTGCGCCGACCACTGTCGCCCCATGCTCTTGCTTGATGCGGGTTGACGACGTGACATGCACAACCGTGCCGCTAATCGTCCAATCGCCGATCAGTCCGTCAGCCGGTAACGCCTCAATCGTGCCTTTGAAGTTGGCCTTCTCGCCACCGCTGCCGCCGCTGCCCGGACTCGATGGTTTGACTTCGATGCGCGCGGCATCGAGCGAGCTATCGGTTCTGAGCGTGCCGTGAATCTCGACGCTTGCGCCGACCACCGCCACCCCATGCTCTTGATTGATGACGGTCGTATCGCTGACATGAACGGTGCGCCCGCTCACCACCCAATCACCGATGAACCCTCCGGCGGGCAGGCTCTCAATCGTGCCTTTGAGTTCGTCGCGGCCATCGCCGCCCATCACATTCGATTTGACCTCGATCTTGCTGGCGACAAAGACGCCATCGCTTTGCATGCTGCCTTTGACTTCAACGAAAGCGCCGACGGCTACCGGCCCGAACTCCTGTTCGATCTTCGTCTGCGCGGTGACGCGAACCGTGCGCCCCCCGATCATCCAATCGCCGATAAACTGCGGCGGGAAACTTTCAATCGTGCCTTTGAACTGCGTGCCGCCGCGATCATCGCTGCCGCCATCATCCCCGCTATCGTCATCAGCATCCTCAACTTTGATCTTTTTCGCAGTGACCGACCCATCGGCTTGCACCCGGCCTTCGACTTCGACCAAGACGCCGACGGCAAAGCTGCCTCGTTGCTGATTCAATCGCGTGCTGGATGTGACGTGTACGATGCGTCCGGCAACCGTCCAATCGCCAATCAGCCCGTCGGCAGGCAGGCTCTCAATTGTGCCTTTGAACTCAAACTCGTCATCGCCGCTGGCGGCCAAAGTCGGGACTGGCGCAATCAGGCTGGCGATCAGTATAAACAACCCTGTGGCTTTCAAAATCAATGACTTCATCACAACTTCCTCCAATATATTTCTGCGTATAACGTGATATGAGGCTCCAACGCATAAGAGCCCAAGGGCGGGAGGAAAATACATCGGTTGGCAAATTTGTTTTGCGGACTCGATGCTCCCTCCGGCACTCGTCAACTGATTGACAAATTTGCAACGCTTGGTGCAACATTCAGCCGCCCATAACCGTACTGCAACATTTGAAGCATCCGCAAAGACCTGCGCGGCGGCGCACCCGGTCGCCCGCCCGTGCGGGGTGGTCAACCCCGAAGCTGCCGCCGGTGGCGGCGTATGGAAAGGAAGCTGCCCATGAAAGTTCAACGAATCGTAGCCCTCTTTCTCTTGTTGGTGGTGATGGGTGTGCCGCGTCCGGTGGCGGCGCAGGAGTCCATACTCAATGGCTTTGACGAGTACGTCAATCAGGCGCTCAAAGATTGGGAAGTGCCCGGCATCGCCATCGCCATCGTTAAGAACGACAAAATCGTGCTCGCCAAAGGTTACGGGGTGCGCAAGATTGGCGAGGCGACGCCGGTTGATGCCAACACCATGTTTGCTATCGGTTCCGCATCGAAAGCCTTCACCGCTGCGACCATTGCCTTGCTGCTTGATGAAGGGAAACTCAAGTGGGATGATCCGGCGAGCAAATACCTGCCCGAATTTCAACTCTTCGACCCGTATGCAACGCGCGAGATGACGGTGCGCGATCTGCTCTGCCATCGCAGCGGCCTCGAACGCGGCGATTTGCTGTGGTACGCCACCGACTACAACCGGGACGAAATCATTCGCCGCGTGCGCTATCTGAAGCCGAGTTGGAGTTTTCGCAGCAACTTCGGTTATCAGAACATCATGTACTTGACCGCCGGACAGGTGGCGGCGCGGGTGTCGGGCAAGAGTTGGGACGATCTCGTCAAAGAGCGTCTCTTCAAGCCGCTCGGCATGACGGTGAGCAACACCAGCATTCGTGATCTGGCGGCGATGAACAACGTAGCGACGCCGCATGGCAAGCTGGAGAAAAAAGTGGTCGCCATCCCCTGGCGCAACATTGATAACATTGCGCCCGCCGGTTCGATCAACTCCAACGTCACGGAGATGGCCAACTGGGTGCGCCTGCATCTGAACGAAGGCAAATTCAATGGGCAGCAACTGATCAGTTCCGTCGCGCTCAAAGAGATGCACACCCCGCAGACAATCATTCGCAATGAGTTGCCGTGGTCGCTGTTTTTTCCGGAGGCGCGCTTTGTGACCTACGGATTGGGCTGGTTTTTACACGATCATCGGGGTCGCAAAGTCGTCCAACATGGCGGCAACATTGATGGCATGAGCGCGTTGGTCATCATGATGCCCGAAGAGAAACTTGGCATGGTGTTACTGAGCAATATGAATGGCACAGGGCTGCCAACAGCGCTCGCCTACAAAGCCTTCGATCTCCTCATACAAGCTCCGGCCAAAGATTGGAGCGCCGACATGCTCAAGACCTTCAAAGGGCTGGAAGCGCAAGGCGAAGAGGCTGCTAAGAAGGCCGAGCAGGAGCGCGTCAAAGGCACAAACCCTTCGCTTCCGCTCGATAAATATGTCGGCACCTACAGCAACGAGATGTACGGCGAAGCGAAGGTTTCACAGGAGAACGGCAAATTGGTGGTCAGCTATGGCAAGGGTTTGACGGGCGATTTGGAGCATTGGCACTTTGACACGTTTCAAGCCGTCATGCGCGACCGCACCTTTGGCAAAGTCACGATCAATTTCACGCTCAATGCACAGGGTAAAGTCGAGAGTTTGAAGTTCAGCTTGCCGGGGATGGGCGATTCGCCTTTCCGGCGCGAACCGGAGAAGGCCAAAGCGGCGGCGGCAGTGGCGCTCAGCGAAACGCAACTCCGTCAGTATGTCGGCAAATACGAACTCAAAGCGCCGCCGTTGGATATGAGCGTCGAACTCATCGGCGGGCAACTGAAAGCGACTGTTCCCGGTCAACCCACCTTTACCCTCACGCCCATCGGCGCTGACCGCTTCCAAGTTTCGATTGATGGCAAGCCGTTCGAAATCTTCTTCCAATTCGAAGTCGTCGAGGGTAAAACCAAAGGGGCGACCCTCGAACAAGGCGGCATGAAATTTCAGATGACCCCGAAGGCTTGAGATAAAGAGCATAGAGCAGCGGCTCCGCCGTATGGCAGAGGGGAACGCTCCATACGCAACTCTTTCGCCCGCGCTCTATGCTCTTTCTTACCACACCTCCTTGACGGAACCGCTCGTCGCGCATATCGTTTCCCTCCAACCAGTGGAGACCGTCAGGTCAACTCCCTGCCTTGCCAAGCCACATAACTGACCTGACAAATTCATTCGGAGGATCATCCTATGGCAAAGCAATCGCTTCGTTCGATCATCGCCTTGCTGGTGCTGTGCGGCCTCGGGTTCTCGACTGCCGCATGGAGCCAAGAGAAAGCGCCGTTGCTCGAAAAAGAGACCTTCATGAATATGGAGAGCGTCGGCGGCCCGGCCATCTCGCCGGATGGCAAACAGATCGTCTTCACGCGCACCTGGGTGGACAAAGCCAGCGATCAGTATCGGAGCAATCTCTGGATCGTTGAAGCCGACGGCTCGCGGGTGCGCGAGTTGACGAGCGGCAGTTGGCGCGATAGCTCGCCCGTGTGGTCGCCCGACGGCAAACGCATTGCTTTTATGTCCGACCGCGACGGAACCAATCAGCTTCACGTTTTGTGGATAGACACGCGCGAAGTTGCCCAACTCACCCGCCTCGAACAAGCGCCCGGCAATGTGGCTTGGTCTCCTGATGGCAAGCAGATCGCGTTTACGGCCTTTGAAGCCGACAACGATCCCATCCTCGCCGTCCGCCTGCCGGAACGCCCGCGCGGCGCGCAGTGGGCGAAACCTGCGGTCATCGTCAACCGCTTGCAATGGGGAGCCGATGGTCGTGGCCCTCTGCCCATGGGCTACTCGCAAGTCTATGTGATTGATGCAATCTTGGGCGGCACGCCGCGCCAGATTACGAGCGGCAAATATAATCACAGCGGGCCTGAATGGTCGGCTGACGGCAAGACGATTTATCTGACGGGGATTCGCAAACCCGAGGCCGAATACTTGCGCGGCGATAGCGAAATCTACGCCGTTGATGTGGCGACGCTGGCGGTTAAAACGCTCACCGACCGCAAAGGCCCGGACGGCAATCCGCAAGTTTCGCCCGATGGCAAATGGATCGCCTACATCGGCTATGACGACAAGATGTACACCAGTCACCTTGCCAGCCTCTACTTGATGGACAGAGACGGCGGCAATAAAAAGCTATGGGCGGGCAATCTGCCGAGTTCGCCAGGCAACGTGATATGGGCGAAAGACGCCTCCGGCGTCTACTATCGCATGGAGGAGAAAGGTTCGGCCAATATCTGCTTCGTCTCGATGGATGGCAAGATTCGCAAAGTCACAGACGGCGTGCAGGCATTGAGCGGGTTTACCATGGCGAACAACGGGCAGATGGCTTCCGTGCGGTCGAGTTTCAAAGACCCGGGCGTGCTGGTTACCTTCAGCGCGCAAAATGGCGCCAACATGAAAGAACTGGTTGATGTCAACGAAGACGTGTTGACGAATATGAAACTCGGCGATGCCGAAGAGTTGTGGTTCACCTCAAAAGATGGTTGGAAGATACAGGGCTGGCTCATTAAACCGGCCAACTTCGACCCGTCAAAGAAG
>CAYXVU010000119.1:0-8038 GCA_964468725.1 uncultured Clostridia bacterium | reverse complement strand
ATTCACGGCGGCCCCTGGTCTATGTATTCGGTGGCCTGGAAGTGGGCGTTTCAAAACTTCGCGGCCAAAGGCTATGCGGTGCTCTACACCAATCCGCGCGGTTCGACCGGCTATGGCCAAGACTTCGTCAACGGCATTCAATATTCGTATCCCGGCAAAGATTACGATGATCTGATGGCGGGCGTTGATGCTGCCCTGGCGAAAGGTTTCATTGATGACAAGAGCCTCTTCGTGTGTGGCGGCAGCGGCGGCGGCGTGTTGACGGCGTGGATTGTCGGACATACGGATCGCTTCGCCGCAGCCGTTTCAATGCGTCCGGTCATCAACTGGCATTCGTTCGTCGGCACGACTGATGGCTCTAGCTGGTATAACCAATTTCAAAAATATCCTTGGGAAGACCCGATGGAGTTCGCGGTGCGCTCGCCGCTGCATTACGTTGCCAAGGTGAAGACGCCGACGATGGTGATGACGGGCGAAGCCGATTTGCGAACCCCGATGACACAGAGCGAAGAGTATTATCGCGCCTTAAAGATGCTGAAGAAAGAGACCTTGCTGGTTCGCATGCCGGATGAATTTCACGGCTGGCGGCGACCTTCGCATCAACTCTTGCAGCAGCTCTATCTGCAAGCCTGGTTCGAAAAGCACAGTCGCAAAGACCGCGCCAATCCGCAACCCGCAGGCAACGGGCAATAGCCGTTGTCGGTGATCTAGTGTCCGTTGTCGGGAGTCAAGCGCTTGACTCCTGACAACGGACAACTCTCGCCTCCTGCATCATCCGTTACGCTTTGGGGTGCGCTTTGTCGTAAACCTCCATTAACTTCTCTATCGAAACTTGTGTGTAGATTTGCGTCGTAGACAATCGCGCATGGCCTAAGAGTTCCTGAATGGCGCGCAGGTCTGCCCCTGCCGACAACAGATGGGTGGCGACCGAATGGCGCAACGAGTGCGGGCTAATGTTATGCGCCAACGCGCACTCGCGCACATACTTGTCAATCATGCGCCCGACCGAGCGTGTCGTAATGCGCGTGCCTTGATAGTTGTAAAACATGATCTGTGCATCGCGCGACGGTTCGGGCGCTTCGATGTAGAGTTTGCCGCGCACCTGCATGTACTCTTGCATCGCCTCTTTAGCTTTCGAGCCAAACGGCACGATGCGCTCTTTGCGGCCTTTGCCGCGCACCCGAATCGAGTCGTTCTCAAAGTCAATATCTTCGACGTTCAGACCAGCGAGTTCCGACACTCGCATGCCGGTGGCGTAGAGCAGTTCCAGAATCGCGCGGTCGCGTTTACCGAGCACGGTTTCGGTACTCGGCGTTTCGATGAAGGCAAAGACTTCGTCAACTGAAAGCACTTTCGGTAATCGGCGTTCGAGTCGCGGGCTGGCGACGAGTTTGGCGGGATTGACTTCGACGATCTGCTCACGGCAAAGAAATTTGAAAAAGGTTCTGAGGGTGGCCAGTTTGCGCGCTACCGATGTCTTCTTGCGCTTCTCTTTATGGAGACGCGCCATGTACTCGCGGATGGTGATGTGATCAATCTGGCGTACATCAATGTAAGGGCGACTGCCGCTCGCATCCGGCGGCGCAATGGTGTCATAGAATTGTTCGAGGTCGCTCAGGTAATTTCGCAAGGTGTGTTCCGACACGTTGCGTTCATATTTCAGGTGATCCCGAAAGCGATCAATGTATTCTTGCATACGGCAATCCTCACTCGCCGACCGAGCAAAACGGGTTGCCACCATTTTATCGGTAAGGGAGTGTGCGTCAAGCAAGGGCGCAGCGACTTAAATCCAAACATCGCTGGCGGCAGTCCGTTCACCTCCGACATCACCCGTGTTAATGGTGCCTGCCGGTTCGATCAGCATGATGCTGCACTCGGAAGCGGCGACCGGCTTATGCGCGACCCCTTTCGGCACAACGTACATTTCGCCCGCCTGCAAGTGCACGGCGCCGTCGCGAAATTCGATGGTCAGTTCGCCATCGAGGATGAGGAAGACTTCATCGGTTTCGGGGTGCTGATGCCAAACGAACTCGCCTGCGACCTTCGCCAGTTTGAAGTGATAGTTGTTCATCTGCGCGATGATCTTCGGCGACCAGCGCTCGGAGAATCGTGTGAGTTTTTCATTAAGGTTGATCGGTCTGTGTGACATATCTTACTGCCTCTGTTTCACTCTGGCTTGCCTGGTCGTCAACCGCCCGGATTCGTTGTCCCGAGCGATGTGATAGTACTGGCCGTCGCTCTTCGCGCCGATCAGTCAGTCGCCGCGTCGCATCTTCATGGCGGCGAGCGTATTCTTCATCAGCATGGCAATCGTCAGCGGGCCGACGCCGCCCGGCACAGGCGTCAGATAGCCTGCGACTTCTGCGACGCTGCGCGGATTGACATCGCCGATCAAGGTGTAGCCGTTCTTTTCGAAGGCGGCGCGGCGTTTGGCATCATCGCCGAAATAGGTCTGCAAATCCTCTTCGTTGGTCACGCGATTGGTTCCCACATCAATAACGACTGCGCCCGGTTTGACGAAGCTCGCATCCACCATCGCCGTGCGACCAATGGCGGCGACGAGAATATCGGCTTCGCGCGCTATTGCTGGCAAATCGCGGGTGCGCGAATGGCAGATGGTCACCGTCGCGTGACGATGCAAGAGCAACATCGCCATCGGCAATCCGACGATGCGGCTGCGCCCTAAGACGACGGCGCGCGCGCCTTTGATTTCGATCTCGTAGCGTTCTAGCATCTCGATGATTCCGGCAGGCGTACAGGGTCGCAGCCCCGGTTCGTTGAGCGCCAGTTTGCCGGTATTGAAGGGGTGAAATCCATCTACGTCTTTCGCCGGGCTGACGGAGTTTAAGACCAACTCCGCGTCAATCTGCGGTGGCAGAGGCAATTGAATCAGGATACCGTCAATCTCGTCGCGCGCATTCAACTGCTGGACGAGCGCGAGTAACTCTTCGGTCGTCGTCGTCTGCGGCAATTCAATCTTTTCCGAATAGAGTCCGAGTTGCTCACAAGTTTTGACTTTGCTCGACACATAGATCTGTGACGCCGGGTCGCTGCCGACGAGAACGGCGGCCAGACCGGGGCGCAGCGAGCGCACGGCATAGTGGCTGACGGCATCGGCAACTTCGGCTTTGATTGCGGCGGCGACGCGGGCGCCATCCAGGATTTGGGCGGTCATTCTCTGTTCCTCTGTCGAAAAGGTACGCGGCGATGTGCAGGCAGAGTATGAAGGGCGCACAAAGAGATTGTCAAATTTCGCGGTATGCGAGTGTTGAACGGCTTCAGCCCGTCGTGTAACATCACTTGGCGCAGAATTTTGCTGCGCATCAAAATCTCGTCATCAGTCTTTTCGTATCGGGGTGGTTATGAGAAGAGTAGGCATCATCAGTCTGTTGGCCGCCATGTTCGTGATGGCGTTTCTGCAATCAAGTCGCGCACAAATCCCTACACATTTCGGCGCAACGCGGGCTCCAGCTCTGGCCGTAGATAAGTCCGACAAGGTTTATCTGACGATGTCGGTAGCAACCAAACCGGCATCGGCAATGACGCCGGGCAGCCAGATATTCTTCACCTTATCGAGCGATGGCGGCAATAATTGGAACAACCTACCCTTTACCAAGAATCTTTCGAAGTCGAAAGGCGAGGCTTTCGGCTCTGCCATCGCCATCAATCAACAGGGCACGACTCGCGCTTATGTGGTCTATCACGACGACACGCAAGGGGCTTCACAAGCCTATTTGGTGAGCACAAAAAAGAAGGCGAAATTCAAAAAAGCGCAAAACATTACTCCCATTGGAGCCGCCGCTTTCTCGCCGCGCATCGCGCTCGATTCATCCGAAGCGCTCAATGTCGTTTGGGGAGACACAGAGACCGGCAACCGGCGCGTCATCTTCACCCGCTCGACCGATCTGGGAGCGACCTTTAGCGAATCGCGGGACATCTCGCAATCGGAGGGGGCAGCCTTCGAGCCGGAAATCTGTGTAGATCAGACCGACGCCATCAATGTCGTTTGGGAAGACACGGCGGCGGGCAACAGCGCTATCATGTTCGCGCGCTCGGTTGATAACGGCCTTACCTTCTCCGCCCCACTGGCGATCTCCGACCCGACCCGCCGCGCCATCGAAGCCCATATCGCGGTAGATAGAGGCAACGGTATTCACGTTATCTGGACGGATGAAGTCGAAGAGGATTCGCAAATCTTTTATGCGCGCTCGACCGATGGCGGACAAGGCTTCTCCGCGCCCGTCAATATCAGCAACGATGAAGGTCGCCAAGCGCGCAAGCCGTACATTACCACCTTCGGCAACACCATCTATATCGCTTATCACACCGAGCGCACGACTCGCAAACAAGTCTTTCTCCATCGTTCGACGGATGGCGGAGCAAGCTTTGAAGACCGCGAGCAAGTTTCGCGCGCCGACAACAGCCGGGGACGGGCGCATTCAGTAGCGATGGCTGCCGATAGCACTGGCAAGCTGCATCTGGCGTGGATTGACACCTCGCCCGTCCATAATGACGAAGGGGTGCTCTTTTATTGCAGCACACGAAATGGTCACAGCTTTACGCAATCGCAAATCATCTTTGCGGCTCTGCCGTAATCCGCAACCGCAGAGGAATCACACGCGTACCGAACTGAGACGTTGAAATCGGCTCCTCGAAAACGGAAGGAAGCCGTTCTTTCTCCTTTTTTTGTCTTCTAAGAGGGCAGGTGAAATCATGGCCGACGACAGACCCATTTGGGAGTTCGACGACGACCCCTTCGACAGCGACGACGCGCAAGGCGACGAGAGGAGAGCGCTGCGCGATTTCATTAGCGAATTGCCGTTGCCATCGCCGCAGGAGATATCCGACAGGCTCAGTGAACTCGGTTACAAAGGGCAGGATGAGCAACGTCGCGCCGTGTCCTTGATGGCTTATCGTCACGTTCGTCGGTTGAAGCGCCTCTACGTCGAAGAACACGACCCGCGCACCGTGCCGCCCAAGCAAAACCTGCTGCTGATCGGGCCGACCGGCTGCGGCAAAACCTTTCTTGTTGAACTCCTCTTTCGCAACATCTTTCATCTGCCAACGGTGATTGTCGACATCACCAGCTTCACCGAAAGCGGGTATGTTGGCGATGACGTGCATACGATTTTGACGCGCCTCATTCATGCTGCCGATGGCAACATCTTGAAAGCGTCGTGCGGCATCATCTGTTTGGACGAGTTCGACAAGATCGCGTCATCAGGCAGCAATGCGCGCTTTTCGGGGCAAGGCACAACCAAAGATGTTTCCGGCTACGGCGTGCAGCGCGAGTTGTTAGCCATGTTCGACGGGGCGGACGTGATGGTGCCGATGGATTACGGCTTTTCGGCTTTCGGCGAGCGCTCGCAACTGTCCACTCGCAATCTTCCCTTCATCGCTTGCGGGGCGTTTTCGGGACTTGATGAGTTGCTCAAGAAGACCCGTCCGAATATCGGGTTTAACAATCAGGAAGACGCTGTGCTCGCCGAGTTGACGATTGATGAAGCGGCGACCTTTCAAAAGTACGGCTTTTTGCCTGAATTGATCGGGCGGTTTGCGCGCATCGTCAGCTTTCCGGCCTTGCCGCCAGAGACCCTGCGCCGCATCTTGATTGAGAACGTCTTGCCCCAATTTGTCGGGGAGTTCAGCGCCGAAAACTTGCGCTTGATTGTCAGCGATGCCGCCCTCGATCAGATCATCGCCCGCGCCTTAAAACGCGGAACCGGCGCACGCGGGCTGCACACCGAGATGGTCGCAGCCGTCGAACGGGCGGCATTCGAAACCTTTCAACGGGTCGCCAATGCCGAAGTCTTCATTGATGTGGTCAACGGGAAGTTGGAAAGCGCCGTTCGCAAACGCGCGTGACTGAGGTCAAGCATTGCTGCCGCGCAGTTGGCCGGTCGCTTTTTCGGCGCACTCTCTCGAACAAAAAGCGCGTTGGCCGATCAGCAAAGCGTTTCGTTCAGCGATAAAGGTAGCGCAGGTTTCGCACCGCACCATCCACGACGAGTCGGCTCTGCCGGTTTCCCTCCGACGTGGCGCAGATGACCCACCCAACCATCGCTTGATGGTTCGCACCAGCAAGAACGCAATCAAAAGATAGAGGAGAAATCTCACCGTTTTGGCTCTCGGCATTTGCACGTCATTCTTTGGGAATGGTGATGGCTTTGCCCGCCTTCGCATCGGCAATCAGATTCGCGTAGACCGGGATGCGTTGGCTGCTGGCGTCGAGTTCTTTCAGCTTGTTCAAATTCTGTTCCGCCGCGCTGATGTCCTTTTTGAGCAAGCAGGCTTCGATCAGATGGGCGACGGCGTGCGGGTTCTTCGCGTCGGCTTTGATGGCCAGTTGCAATTCTTGAATCGCGCGCTCGGCATTGGGCGGTTCGCGCTGTAGATAGGTCGAAGCCAATTCAACGCGTAACTCCGGATCGTCTTTGATCTTCAACGCCTCGCTGAACCACTTTTCGGCTTCGTCGTACTTCTTCTGATCGAAATAGAGATTGCCAATGGTGGCGGTCACGCCGAGATTTTTCGGGTCAATCTGCTGCGCTTTTTTCAGATACTCAATCGCCTCGTCAAGTTGATTGACCTGATAATACATACGCGCCGCCTCAACCTGTGCCTGAAAGTCATTGGGGTTGTTCTTCGCTTTTTCGAGCGCATCGCGCACATTGGTCATCATGCCTTGCTGCGATTGACTGTTCGGAGCGCCGGGGGCTGCGGCAGTCGTCGGCGCGGGGGAAGTGGCGGCGTTGCTTTCGTTGATTCGCTTGGTGACATAGAACATAGCGAGAAATCCGAGGGCGAAGCCGATGATGCCAAAGAGGTATTTCTTCTTGTTCACGAAGACTCCTAACGGATGAAGGATGAGGAATGAAGGATGAAGAATCAGGATGATCTCTGTTTCATCCGTTATCCTTCACCCTTCATTAACGTAGCTCAAGGAGCGGGTCTGTAAGCCGAATCTTGTTCCCGCCCGCCGGTTGACCGGCAACCGACGGGCGAGCGACGGTCATTCATCTAGGCGGCGGATTGCTCCGCGCGCTCAAGCGACCTACCCGGAAGCTGTAACGCGACGGCCAGAAAGCTGACTGCGCGTTTCGGGCGGGCAGCCCTGTTGACGCATCCCTATTTGGTCTTGCACCGCGGAGAGTTTACCTAGCCACGACGTGTTACCACGCGTGCTGGTGAGCTCTTACCTCACCGTTTCACCCATCACCTGATCTTCGCCGAAGCGAAGCCATCGGCTGGTCTGTTTTCTGTTGCACTTGTCGTCGGGTCGCCCCGCCTGGCCGTTAGCCAGTCCGCTGCCCTATGGTGTTCGGACTTTCCTCTCGCGCGCCTTTTGCAAAGCGCACCAGCGACCGCCCGACCCACTCCAAAGAACCACTCGCAGTATAACACGAGGAAAGAAGAACGACGAATTCCGAGCCCGCGACCCGATCACGCGATCTGTTCATTCGCGTCATCAAGGAAGATATATTTGCGCCATTCGGGGCGCGACTCTGCCGCGTGATAGACCGAGGCCAGATCCAACCCGTAGCGCAGAGCGCTCGGATTCGACAGCAACGGCATGCGCGCCTCTTCCGGTGTGCGGTCGCCTTTGCGGTTATTGCAGATTTGACAGGCGGCACAGAGGTTTTCCGGCTGCGTGCGCCCACCGCGCGAACGCGGCAGGATATGGTCGAGCGTCAACTCGAAAGGCGTGCCTTTCGTGCCGCAGTACTGACAACGATGACGGTCACGCATCAAGATGCGGGTGCGCATGGTGGCCGAGCGGCCTTGACGACCGCGCACGTCTATGTAGACGACGAGGCGAATCACCGAGGGCGCGGGGAAAACAAAACGCGGAGAGCGCAGCACACGATTGCCATCGAGTTCGACTATCTCTGCCGTGCCTTTCCATACCAAGCGCACGGCGCGCGGCATGCCGATGACGCCGAGCGGTTCATACGACGCATTGAGCAACAAAACAGAACGATACGTAACCATAGGCCTCCTCTCCAAGTTTCCTTTGCTTTTACACGATTCCCGACAA
>CAYXVU010000118.1:0-18042 GCA_964468725.1 uncultured Clostridia bacterium | reverse complement strand
GCTTCAACTCGGCGACATCGCTCACCAGCGGAATCATGATCTCCGGCAGAACCTTCACCCCTTGCTTTTGCATGCGCGCAGCCGCTTCGAAGATCGCCCGCGCCTGCATCTCGGTGATTTCGGGAAAGACGACGCCCAACCGACCACCGCGATGGCCGAGCATCGGGTTGGCTTCGTGCAACGCCTGCACGTACGCCCACAAATGATCGGCATTAGCGCCGAGTTTGTTCGCCAGTTCGCGCGTGCCCGCTTCATCGTGCGGCAAAAATTCATGCAGCGGTGGGTCGAGCGTGCGAATCGTCACCGGCAAGCTGTCCATCGCTTTGAAGATGCCTTCGAAGTCTTTGCGTTGCAGCTTGAGCAGTTGGCTGAGTCCGCCTAGGTATAACTTCTTCGGCTCTTTGATGGCCGCTTTGAGTTGAGCGCGATGGCTGGCAAGGTCTTTGCGTTTGGTCGGCGAAGCGGTGCGTGCCAACTCGGCTTCGGTGGCGGCTAATTCCCTTTCAAGGCGTTTGTAATCGAGCGAGCCGAGAATCATCTGGCGCACATAATCAATGCGATTGCCTTCGAAAAACATATGCTCGGTGCGGCACAAACCGATGCCTTCTGCGCCGAAGCCGCGCGCCACTTTTGAATCGCCCGGCGTGTCAGCGTTGGTGCGAACCTTCAGCTTGCGGAACTTGTCCGCCCACTTCATTAACTGATGGAAATCTTCGCCAAGTTCGGGGTCAATCAGCGGCGCGTGACCTAAAATCACTCGCCCCGACGTTCCGTCAACCGTAATCCAATCGCCGCGTTTGATGCGAGTGTTGCCGACGGTGAATTCATGTTTGGCATAGTTGATGTCCATTTCGCCTGCGCCGACGATGCAGGGTTTGCCCCACCCGCGCGCTACGACTGCCGCGTGTGATGTCGGGCCGCCGGTTGAGGTGAGAATCGCTTGGGCGGCGTCCATGCCGCGCACGTCTTCGGGTGAAGTTTCGCGGCGCACGAGGATGACTTGCTCGCCGTTGGCTGCCCACGCTTCGGCTTCTTGCGGCGTGAAGACGACACGACCCGAAGCCGCGCCAGGGCTGGCGTTGATGCCTTTGGTGAGGACGTTGGTGCTGGCTTTCGGGTCAATCGTTTTGTGCAAGAGTTGATCGAGGTCGCCCGCAGGAATGCGTTGCACGGCAGTCTTAGCGTCAATCAGCCTCTCTTTCACCATATCTACGGCGATCTTTACCGCCGCCGGGCCGGTGCGTTTGCCGTTGCGCGTTTGCAGCATCCACAGTTTGCCGCGCTCGACCGTAAATTCGAGGTCTTGCATGTCTTTATAATGGCGTTCGAGTTTCTTCGCCACTTCGACGAATTGATGATAGATGTCCGGCATATCTTCTTTGAGTTCATTGATGTGTTTGGGGGTGCGAATGCCTGCGACCACATCTTCGCCTTGCGCGTTGGCCAGATAATCGCCGAAGAGCTCTTTCGCGCCGGTCGCCGGATTGCGCGTGAAGGCGACGCCGGTTCCCGAATCATTGCCCATATTGCCGAAGACCATGGTGACGATGTTGACCGCCGTGCCGAGATCATCAGGAATCTTTTCGCGGCGACGATAGGCAATCGCACGGTCGCCATTCCATGATCGAAAGACCGCTTTGACCGACTCTTCCAGTTGTTTGTAGGGATCGGTCGGAAACTCCGCGCCGGTTTCGCGCTTGACGATCTTTTTGAAATCTTCGCAGACGGCTTGCAGATGTTCTGCGGTCAGGTCGGTATCGAGTTTGGCTCTGGCTCGCTTCTTGGCTTCCGAGAGCGCGTGTTCAAAGAGTTCGCCATCTACGCCGAGCACGATTTTGGCGAACATCTGAATGAAACGACGATAGGCATCATAGGCGAATCGGCGGTTAGAGGTGAGCGCGGCCAGCCCTTGCAAGGTGGCTTCGTTGAGGCCGAGGTTCAACACCGTATCCATCATTCCCGGCATCGAAAATTTCGCGCCCGAGCGCACCGAGACGAGCAGCGGATTGGCCGGGTCGCCGAAAGTTTTACCCGTCGCTTTTTCGACGGCTTTGAGCGCCGCCAGCGCTTCGTCCCACATGCCTGCGGGGAACTTCGCGCCCGCTTCATAGTAGGCATTGCAGGCTTCGGTCGTGATCGTAAAACCGGGCGGCACGGGTAACGCGGCGTTGGTCATCTCGGCCAGTCCCGCGCCTTTGCCGCCGAGCAAATCTTTCATCGTACCGTGACCATCGGCGTTGCCGTTGGCAAACAGATAAACATACTTTTTCGTCATTCAAATATTCTCCACAGGTGATTAGAAAGTGAACGTTGCGTGCTGCATGTGAGTGATCGCCTGAAAAAAATCAAACTACTCGAATACTGGATGGCCGGATGATTGTCAAGCGGAGGTCGGTTTCCAACATCAACTCATCAACTCTTATCGTTGCAAAAAGCCCGTTCAGCATCAGCAAAAGCAAAAGGAGAAGAGCGCCGAATTCTGCGGCGCTCTTCTCCTCCTGAAAGGTTACGGCGTCGGCTTGCCTGTTTGCGGGCAGACAGCCGATGCCATTATTTGCCGCGACTCTTCGGCACGCGCACGGTCACCTGTTGCGAAGACGAATTGCCCGCCGCGTCCGTACAGGTAATCGTGATCGTGTAGATGCGCCCGCTGCCAGTGCCAGCCCGTTCTGATCGTAAGCGAACGTGATGGGCATCTATCACCTCCCAATCGGGTGCGGTGTCGCCATCGCCTGAGCCATTGACTGGCTCATTGCTGGTAACACTGAGCGAACAGGTGATCGCCGCAGCCGCCGAGCAATTATCTGCGGTGTTGTAGTTGACCGTAACGTTCACCATCTGATGATTGGGCGGCCACAACTCTGACGGATTGGCAGATGCGCCGCTGATCGAAGGCGGCGTTTGATCCACTACCGTCACGTTCGCTGTGCATTGTGTCGTCGCACCTTTATCATCGGCCACCGTCAACAACACAGAGGTAGTGCCGAGCGGATAGGGTCCGGCAGGTGTTTGCGTAATCGTCAACGCGCCGCCTTCTGGATCGAAAGAGCCATTATCAATGGAAGCCGTCGCCGTGCAGTCTGCGCCCGCTGCAACGGTCACATCCTGACACAATGCTACTGGCAGTTGATTCGGCGTTTCGCACGGGAAGCAGCCCGAAACCGAGAGCGTGTAGTTGCACCCAACAGCCAAGCCCGGATTCACTTCATGCACAACGATCACGAAGGTGGAACCGCCCGCGACATTGAACGAGAATGGCGTCGGGTTGCCAACCAGATTGCTGACCGAAGCATCGGCCAGCCAATTGGTCGCCGGACTGGCAGGGTTGAAACTGCCCGAATAGGCCGCCACAAACATCGAGGGGTTCGTCCCCGTACAGGCATTGGTCAACGAAACGCTGACGCAATGCATGGCCGCATCCGGGCAGGCGGTGAAGGTGTAAGCATCAAAGCGGCGCGTGCCGGTCGTAGCCGCCAGCCCCGGATTGGCTTCGGCTACGCCACAGACACTGACCGGAGCGAAGCGATTGACGCGCCCGGTCTGCGTCCCCGTAATCGCCGTATAAGCGGGATTCGCAGGCGGCGCAGTCGCATCGAGTGCCGTAGCAATCACCGTCGGCGGTTTGCCAACCGTAACCGTGAAGTTGAGGATTTGCGGGCTTGCTCCGCCCGTCAGCACTGCGGTGAGCGTAAAGTTGATGGTCAGCGGACACGGCGCATTACTCGCCAGCGTAAAGCGGAACAAGGTGTCATTCGTCCCCGTGCCGATTAGCGCCGCCAAATCGGGGTAGGTAGAGTTTGCCGGTTGGGTAACCATCACCCCCGGCGTCGAGGTCGTCAGCATCGTGGTGATGTTAGTAGCATTGACGACGCCCGTGTTCTTTAGCTGCACGCTCAAGGTTGCGCCCTCGCCCGGTTCAACAAAAGTATCGCCATCGCCCGGCGCTTCGGTGGCAGTCGTTGTTCCGACTTCGAGGTAGGCTTGCCCGACTGCGCCAATCGCTTGCAAGGCTTCGAACGGCATGATGATGCCCGCGCCGGAATCTCGATCAACCCCCGCCGCTTCAATATCAATCGCCGTGCTGACGAGCGCCGCGCGAATCTGTGCAGGAGTCAACAGCGGCCCGGCCTGCTTGACCAACGCCGCAATCGCCGCGGCGTGTGGTGCGGCTGCCGATGTGCCAAAGAAGGGCGAGGGAAAGCCGCCAACGCCTGTGACCGTCGTACCATCGGCAGCGGTGATGTCGGGCTTTTGTCGCACCAATCCGCCGGTTGATGAGACATTGCCCGGCGTGAAGGGCGTGCCATCTGGTTGATAGAAGAGTCGTCGCGGCCCGTCAGAACTGAAGGTTTCGACTACATTGCCTGCATTGAACGGGCTGGGGAACGGGCCGACTGCCGGGGTTGCGGCACAGCCAAACGCATTCGCAGCCGAGTTGTGTCCGTGCGTCTGCCCGTTGGTGTTGATGCTGAAGCGTCCGCGATTGGCATTCAGGTGGAGAAAACGATTTGCTGCTCCGGCCTTTTTCAGAATCACGATGCGCGGGTTAGCAGTGCTTTGCGATATTTGTTCAATCGGGTCTTGCGTACCGTTTTGAATGTTGGTTGACGATGCGGCAATGGCCGTGCCTGCCGCATTCAAGCGAAACAGATCATAGTCATTAGCGGAACCGCCGAGCGGGTCTGACCAATAGAGGGAGATCGGCGCGCTGGTGTTGGCCGCCGTCAGAAGATTGAAGTTTTGACCGCCGAAGTTATGAACGCTTCCGGCAGGCAGCGGCGCAGCCGACGCGCCGCCATCAACGAAATCGCCTTCCCATACGCCCGAAGTATTGTCGTTTTTGTTGCCGGAGTTGCCAGCCGAAGAGAAGTACATAGCACCGGCTGCCGTCACATCGTTGACCGCTTGAATGACAACCCCGCCGTTGGTGTTCGAAACGACGCTCGGCGCTTGCCCATCTTGAAACGGCGTTTCGACAAAGTAGAACACATCGTCAACGATGATGTCGCAACCGGCAGCGCGCAGGTCACGAATGTTCTGCGCGAAAGAGGCAATGCCGCCGAATGCCGTAGCAAAGAAAAGTTGCGCGTTCGGCGCGAGGTCGTGAATGATTTCCAGCATCGCCGTGCCTTCATCGCCCGAACCGGCTTGCCCCGCCAGCACGGTGACGGCGGGCAGATCGCCGAGCGCCTGCGAAGCCGCCAGATTGGTTACGCCGTCCGAGAGTACCCCGATCCTGATGCCGGAGCCGCTCACTCCAAAAACCGCGCGCGCAAGCGCGGCACGGTGGGTTGCATCGCCTTCTGAGAGGCGCGAGCCGACAAAGGGAGCGAGAGCTTTGCGCGACGCAACTTTGGGCAACGCATCGGCTAAGGCCGCCCGCACATTGGCAGCGCGTTGCTCGCGGCTCAAGGGCTGCGGCAGGCTGGTCGAAGAGATTTCACCCTTTGACGTTATGGCCTGCTGTTCGGGTTCAATAAACCGCACTTGCGGCAAGGTCGCCAAGGCTTCGAGTTTATCGAGTGGCACGCGAGCCCGCAGGGTGTGGTATTGCGGAAAGACGCTGAGAATTTCGCCGCCGAGCGAATAGACATCTTCGGTGAGCGAGCCTTCAATGAAGGCGCTGATATCAACGACAGCCATGCCGTCTTGGCTGACGGCAACAGCCGTTTCAATAGTTTGAATGGCGCGGGCAAACTCGCCGCCGCGTTTGCGTTTCATTTCATAGATCAACTGCGAGTCAATCTTCTGTTCGGCAGGGGTGCGTGACTCTTTTTCTTGAATCAGCGCTTCCATTTGCCGACGCGCGCTTTCGGAGATGCCGGTATCTTGCGCGCCGCCTCGATCATCGATTGTTGGGCGGCGTGACTGTTGAGCGGCTCCGGCTGAAAACAGCGGCAGGCTTACGCCCAGCAATAGCAAGCTCATCAGCACAACCAGCAGGCGTGCGCTACGAAGCGGACGCAAGAGGGCACGCAGCGCCAGTGGTTTGCGCCTCCCTCGTAAAGCTGAAACGTTTTTAGGGGCATTCATCTCTTTCATCCTCCTAGTCGTTAGTTCTTGATCCGAGTTGAACGAATTTTCGAAGTTGAGCAAGGTCGAATGAGGTTGCCGCTACCTTGCGTACAATTGTTTTCCTACGCTCGCAAAATGGCACGCGCCAAAACCGAACGAAGGCTGCGTATGAAATTCTTGATGGGTAACTAGCTCCTAATGGCTCCGAAAGAATTGCCGACATCTGCCTTCGCGAAGAGGAAGGCGCGGCTATCTTAGAGGTCGAGACCCTTGTCGTCAAGAACCACATGACCTCTAGTCATTTGAGGAGAGAATAAATTGATTGTGCTATGACTTCACAGCCTGCAAATTAGGCAAATCGGTCAGCTAATCGCGGCCAAACTCTTTGTCAACTACGCAAACACGGTTGCAGCCATCGCGTCGTGCGGTTTCGAGCAATCGCTCAATAAAGTGTTTGCGCCCTTTGGCTAGGACTTTGTCATGAAGCTATTTAGCAAAGCCGATTGGGACACGCCACACTATTTTGCCGGGGTCAGTTCCAACGTCGTCAGCAGGTATTCAATGCCTGCCGTCTTGCCGCGCACCGGGAGACTCAGTTCGGCGTGCAGCCACCATTCCGATGAAGCATTGCCCTGATGGCGAATGACCTGATGGGCGCGCAGTTGTCCGGCAGGCACACGCACCGTCGTTTCGCCTTTGTTGGTGAAGCTGATCGTCGCCAGCCCGCCGACAGTCTGGTCGAATGCGACGGGAGCGAGATAACTGAGCACCTGTTTTTTGTTTTCGTCTTCCAACGCTTTGGCAAACTCCCACCCGCGCGCGACGATGGACGGCGACTGCATCGAGAAGGCATCCGGCACATTCAAGGTCTGATCAATCACCCCCGCTTCATTGCTTCGCATGCGCGCCGTGAACGAGTGTTCATTGAGGCGATAGCGGGTGCGGACGATGGCCGAGCCGCGCTCTTTGGTGACTTCGACGAAGGTCGGTTTGAGTTGACCGTTGACGCGATGCCAGACTTCGGTCTTCACATCGCCTTCGCTGATGCGGCTGTGTGCCAGATAGCCGCCTTCATCCAATTTGAACAGCTCCCATTCCTCTTTGCCGACTTCTTTGCCGCTTGCGTCCCGATAGGTATAGATGCCGCGCGCCAGCCGCGCGCCGCGATCCCAACGCCCGTTGTGGAGGTTGGGCTTGCCATTCAAGACAGCCGCCAGATCGCTCTCAATCGCATCCACTGCGGGGGTCTCGACGATGCGTCCGATCTCGTTGCCGCCGCGTTCGACGATCACCGTCGGCACATTGACCAGTCGCAGCTTTTGAATCGTATCAATGGGTTCTTGAAACTGATTGTCAATGGCGACGAAGTTGATCTTGATGCGCGGATTAGCGGCAGCGTGCAGAGCACGCAGCAATTTCGGCACATAGTTGCGGCTGTCACCGCACCAGGTGCCGAGCGCGATGGTCAGTTGCGTCTCTTTATCAATAGCCTTCAGCGCCGCGACGGCGTTGGCATCGGCTTGATAGGTCTCCATCAGATGCCGCCAGACGGGAACCGTGTCGAAGAGTTGTTGTTCGGTGAGTGCGCCCTTCGCTCCGGCGTGCGAGCGCAGCAAGATCAAGCGCCCGTCCACGCTGAGCAGATAGGTCGAGGCGTCGAGATTGGCATAGCTGCCGGTTCTCTGTAACGGCGCGGCAGCGTCCGAAGTCGCCGATGCATGATCGGGCGCGAGGCGAAAGAAGTCTTTGAAGGTCGTGCTGACGCTCTGTTCGTTGACATCCAAGACGACGACGGCATCAAGTTTGGGCGAGAGGATGGCGAGACGATTCGGCTCGCTACATAACAACACTTGCGCCGAACGATCCAATTCGCCGTCTATAAAAACATCGCGCAAGGAATCCGACCAACTGTATGTGGCACTGTTATTCTGTGCGCCGGACGGTAGAGCAGTGACCAAGATCAACAGGAGAATCGAGGGCAGAAATTTGATTCGCATGATTCCTCTCTCAAAATGGGTTGCACGCGGGCGCCGCCATTATCCCACAAGGCCGCTTGAGGTTGAACCTCGATTCGTGACCCAGCTAGAATGACGGCGCGTGAGGTCACGATTATGAGATTCAACCAAAGAACAATTCGCTTCCCAAGACAGGGCGCGCTCTGGCTGCTCATCGCCTTGTTGGTTTTGCAAACCGCCTGCGGACAACTCGGCACGCAGACGCGCAACAGCGGCGAAGGCGCTAAGACCGCGCCGCATTTTAAGCCCGGCTTCAATCTGTTCAGCCCCGAACAAGACGTTCAGATGGGCAAACAGTCCGCTACGCAGGTGGCGCAGCAGATGCCGCTGGTCAAAGACCCGCAGATCGTCAACTTTGTCCGCGCCCTCGGCGCGAAGCTGGCGGCCAGAGCGCACGGGTACAAGTTTCCCTATCAATTCAATGTCGTCGCCGTAAAAGAGTTAAACGCTTTTGCCCTACCCGGCGGTTACGTCTTCGTGCACGCAGGATTGATTGCGGCAGCAAAGAACGAGGGCGAACTGGCGGGCGTTTTGGCGCACGAAATCACTCACGTCGCCCTACGGCACGGAACGAATCAGGCTTCCAAAGCTTATTTGGCACAAGCCGGACTGGAGGCCTTGGGTTCGTTAGCCGGAGGGCAAAACTCGGATATGGGGCAAGTCATCGCGGCCATTGGCGGCGCAGGCGCGAATGTTGCGTTTTTGAAGATGAGCCGCACAGCAGAAAGCGAGGCCGATCTGGACGGCGCGCGCATCGTCGCCGAAGCCGGATACGACCCGCGCGATATGGCGAACTTTTTCAAAACTCTCGAAGCCGAAGCGGGCGCGCAAGGGCCGGAATTCTTGAGCGATCATCCGAACCCCGGCAATCGCTTCGATTCGATCATCAAGGCGCTGCCCTCTCTGCCGGTCAGCGCCAATCCCATTCACACAACCAATGAATTCGAAGCGGTGAAAGCGCGGCTGACCGGCGGCAAAAACTTGAGTTCATCGAGCGGCGTGCGCCGGGTTGGGCCGCAAGGTGAGGGCGAAGCGGCTTCTCGAGTGGCGTTGCCTTCATCGACCATGACCAGTTACGAAGCGCGCGATGGCGCATTCTTATTCGAATATCCGGACAGTTGGGATGGGCTGTCGTTGGACGATTCGAACTTCATCTTTGCGCCCAAAGGAGCTTACGGAAAACTGAACGGAGCCGTCGTTGTCACGCACGGCGTCTTCATCGGCGCGATGCCCGCGCAAGCCGACGATTTGGAGAACGCGACTCGCATCTTCATCGAGCAACAGATCAAAGCCAATCCCGATTTTCAGTTGGCGGAGAAGATTCAAGAGGTGGATTTCGGCGACCGGCGCGGCTATGCCGCCATTGTGGCAGGCCCTTCGCCGGTCACCGGCACGATGGAAGTGGATGTGATCTACACGACGGCGACGGCAGATGGCCGCCTGTTTTATCTCATCACCATCGCTCCGGAAGACGAGTATCAGAACTACAAATCGGTCTTTGAGAAGATCATCGCCGCTATCCGCGTGGCGTAGCCCGTGCCCACCGGCAGACGCAAATTCGGATTCCGTTATTCGGCCAGTTTGAAGAAAACATCTTCAAACTGGCCGTCTTTGATTTGTGTCCGTTCGCGCAACTCGGCGGGTGTGCCGAGGGCGACCAATCGCCCGGCTTTCATCACGCCGACGCGGTCGCTGAGGCGTTCGACGAAACTCATCACATGCGACGAAATCAAAACCGTGCGTCCGAGGCGACGCTCCTCTTCAATACGCAAGCGCAGCTTGCGCATCATCTCGACATCCAACCCATTGAGCGGCTCATCGAGAATCAACACCTCAGGCGCGCCGATCATTGCTGCCGCCAGCCCGATCTTTTTTCGCATGCCGAGCGAATAGCCGCCGATGAGTTGATTCTCTGCGTGCGCGAGTTCGAAAAACTCCAACTCTTTGTGGCCCGCCGCCGGGTCGGCCTCTTTGAGTCCGGCGACCAGTTGTAAATACTCGATGCCGGTGAGCCGGTCATAGAGCAACAACTCTTCGGGCAGATAACCGAGATGGCGTTTGGTCGTTGGCAAGCGATGCGCGAGGTCTTCACCGCAGATCAGCAATCGCCCCGTATCGGGTTCGGTAATGCCCACGATCATGCGAATCAAGGTGGATTTCCCTGCACCGTTGCGCCCGACCAACGAAAAGATTTCCCCTGCACCAATCATCAGACTGACATCGTTGACGGCGATGATGTCGCCGTACTTTTTAGTGACTGATTCAATTTCGACAAACGCGTTGCTCACTCTTCCCCCGTCATCAAATAATACCGCGCGCGGGCGCGGCCTCGCTTGGTCAGCGACTCCATGGCGTAGACATAAAAGATGAGGCCGAACGGCCAGAGCATTGCCGCAACCATTCCCGACGCCAACCCAAGGGTGACGATCAGAATGATCGAAAGCCCCGCCCGCGTCGGCATCTCGAAGATCAGCGCAGCGGCCAGCGAGCTAGTCATCCACCATAACCATAAACATTCGGCAAGCATCGCCAGCAGATAGACCGCAGGCGCTTGCCCGCTCAACAGGCTGACTAAGAAGACCAGAAACGGCGCGGGCAGGCTGACTAACCGTGCATACCAGAGTTTGGCATTCCAGATATCGAGCCCCGTCGTTCCAACCGCGCGTTCCAACCAGTAGAGCGGGAGTTCATAGGCAAGCAGTACCGGCAACAACGCGACCAGCAGACAGGTGACGATGACGCACGCGGCCTTCGTTGCCATCACAACGGGCAGCCAGGTCATATCGAACCAGCCGGATATCTCAATCGGCGGCGGCAGGAGATTTTCGCGCAACAGGATGAAGAGCACGAGCAAGGCAAGCAGGCAGAGGGTGGCGACGATGTAGACGGCTGAGGAGAAGGCGCGCAAGGTCAATCGCAAATCGCGCACCACCTGCGCGGCGACGATGGCGCCGAGTCGGCGGTGAAAGAGACGCGCATTGACGACACTCCATCGTCCGGGCGGCTGTAACCGGCGGGCATATTCAAGGTCGGATACGCGCCATCGCGCATGCCATCGCGCCAGTAAAAGATAGAGCGCCAGACTCCAGACCAGACTGGCTGGCAGCGCGACTCCGATCAACCCGACAGGCAGGAGGTGCGGTCGGACGAATGGAACAAGGAGCAACCCCCCGAAGGTCGCCGCCAGCGCGAGCGCCAGCACAGCCAGCAAACCGGCACGCGCTTCGCGGCGATGGTTCCAGTGAATCCAGTTGAGCGCCGCAAATAGTTGTGATACTGCGAGGACGACAATCAGCGGAACGACGGCAAGGAGCCTGATCGGATTTAGCAACGCCGCGCCGATGACAAGCCAAACCAGAACCGCCAACAGCAGCGCCGTTATCGCGGTGCGCGTCAGGCGATTAAGCAGTGCGTTATGCAGGTGGGTCTGCACGCTGAGCGGAAAGGCATCGAAAGCCGATTCCGGTCGGCGGATGTGATACAACTCGGCGCTGGCGCGCGACAAACTCATCACGATCAGGCACAGCGCAAAGGTCGCAGCCACCAAAATCGTCAGCCAAGCAGAAGGTTGCCATTTAGCGATCTCTGCCGTCAGCCCCGACAAGCTGGCATAGGTAATGCTCAAAACAATGGGGGTGAGAATGACCGCCGTGTAGATGTGTTCTTTGAACCAGCGCAGTTGTGCGCGAGCGTTGGCGGCGATCAATAAAGTCGTCTTGTTCACAGGGCTCAAGGTTACAGTAAAAGATGCAGTCCGTCTGCTCAGTTGATTGACCGATGCCGCCCGCATTCAGAGGTGAGGCCGCAGCGTTCAACAACCTGAGCCGAAGGCTGACGGCTCGCCTGACTACCTCTACGGCGGCGTGATTGAGCTAGCAACGCCTCATTTCGCGCTGACCAATTCGATCTCAAATATGAGGGTTGCATTGGGCGGAATCTTGCCGCTGCCGCGAGCCCCGTAACCGAGGCTCGGCGGAATGATGAGTTTGCGCTTGCCGCCAACTTTCATGTTGAGCAAGCCTTCCTCCCACCCTTTGATAACCGTGCCGCGCCCGAGTACGAATTCATAAGGTCGTCCGCTGTCATAGGAGCTGTCGAACTTGGTGCCGCTGGTCAGCGTGCCGGTATAGTGCACCGCCACCCGCTGACCGGTTTGCGCACCGGCTCCTGAGCCTTCGGCCAGATCGAGGTATTGCAATCCCGAAGGCGTGGTGACCGTGCCATCGGCTGCGGTGACCGGCGTGCCCGGCGGCGCATTGCCGGAGTCGGGCGTATTCGTGCTCTGCCCGAAGAAGTAGATGGCCAGAGCAATCACGATAACGATGGCGAGGCTGGCGGCAATCCAAGTCGGGTTGAACTTCGATGGGTGATGGGAAGGGGGGGGGACGCCCCCTTTTTTCCGGCTGCGGGTCTTCCGACGGCGACTTTGTGGCACGTTCGTTTCTCCTTGATCGGGGAATGGAATGGTTGAAAGAGTGAGTTATAGCGAAAATTAGAGGCAGGTTCAAATGCGGCGCAACGGGGTTGCCGGACAGATGAAGCATCCGGCGAAGCGGCGGCAAAGCTTGCTTACCATTGGCCGGAGGCGCCCGAAATTAGTATTTACTCAAACTCGCACTCTCGCTAACATACGGCTAGCAAACTGGGAATTGATGGCAGTGGATCGTAATTCGAGTTTGATCTTTGGTTGATGAAGGACGCGCGGTAAAAACGACAGTCAAATCATTCTCGCGGCCAACGATTGCCGGTTTGGTTTTGCAGTGTCTCCCTCTGAAGGTCAAAGTTTTATGCGAATGACAACCGAATTTTCATGATCGTTCAGATTTGCGCTTGCCCTCACTACGTTGTGCAACTTTTGTCTATTGAAGCGGGGTAATGTCCCAACTAAGCAGAGGAGATGTATTAGATCGGCTGGCCGCAGGGGAGTCTTTGCGCGGCGTCAATTTGGTGCGTGCGGATCTGGCTTCAATGGACTTAACGCGCATTGATCTGAGCGAAGCCAATCTCCGCATGGCCGACCTGAGTCGCTCAACCCTGCGCGAAGCACGGTTGACGAGCGGGTCGTTGAGCGGCGCTAACCTTGAGGCTGCCAGCCTAGTCAATGCCAATCTTGCCGCCGCCAGTCTGATCGGCGTCTCCTTAAAACAAGCGGATTTGAGCGGCGCGGATTTGAGCGGCGCGGATTTAACCGGCGCCAATCTATCGGCTGCCACTTTGGCCGGGTCTTATTTAGTCGGCACCTTCCTCAATGAAACCCACCTGCGAAAAGCCAATCTCTCGAGCGCCTTCATTCGCTTCGCCCAGTTGGCAGGCAGCGACTTGACAGGAGCCAATCTGGACGGCGCCGATTTGAGCAATGTGGATCTATCTAGCGCCCGCATGGATGGGTGCAGTTTGGTCGGCACTCGCTTAGCCGGAGCCAATTTGGTCTCCAGCGCCTTGCTCAATTGCGACCTACGCGATGCCGACTTAACCGGCGCAGACCTGTCGGGTTGCGACCTGACGGGCGCAAAACTCCATGGCGTAAAGACTGAAGGGGTAATCCTAAACGATACCTGGGCAGAATGGGTCAATCTGAGCGCCGATGGCAGGTCGGAAGCGCGCGCTCATATCAAAAAAGTCTTTCCTAGTATGGTCAGCAGGCCGATGGCGCAGATTATGGTCGAAGGAAGGATTGGCGATGAGGTCTGGGCGGCTTTGCTCACTCATCTATGCGAGTTTCAGATGCAGTTCTCGCAATTTGAGGTCAAACTGAAGGCGCTACAACAAGGCTCAAGCTCATCGGTCTGGTACCTCGAAGCACCGGATGAGTCGACTTTAGCTGCTTATTTGAAAGAGTTTGCAGAAATTATGGGGAATGGTGCGGAGAGTTTACGGGAAAAACTGATCTTTGTTCTCAACGACAGCGCCGCCGCGCTTAGCACGCCTTCCACCTTGTCCAGTAAGCCCCTCTCTCTCGACCTTGATGCTGCAAACCCTTTTGATCAGGGCTTTAGCTCTGAAGATAGTTGGGTCATCCGGGTAACGTCGCACATGGAACTGCTTCAGCAAACCACTTATTGGAACCGCGAAAAGGCGGTTGCCATCCTGACCAGCGATGGTCATGTGTGGTTACAAGCCGTTTCAAAAGAGGCACTTACACTCCGTCGCCCGCCTAACGTCACGCTCGGAACCAACCTCCTACGGGGTCGGTTCATCAGTGATGAACCGGAACCCCAAGACCCGCCTCTGCATAATCCCTTGCTCTCGGTTCGCTAATCCGCCGTAGAGCCGCGCCCTACTTTTCCACAAAGCATAAAGGCTGAAAACAAAGCGGCTTGATTTGGTTTCTTCCATTCCGGCGAGCAAATGCTTGAGTAAGAGGTGGAAGCTTGCTGAACTAATGGTAGCTAAATGAAGATTACAAAATAGTTAAGGCATTTCAGCCGCTTATCAGGATAAGGCTTAATAATTTACTTTAAGTTTTTGCTTGCATCCCATTGAGAGGTATGATATAAACTGCGCCCGTAAACAACGCAGCTTTGTGTTCCTGCCATAAAGCTGCTTTGTTTAGTGGTGCGCTGGGATATGGAACATTCAGAAAGGGGGCTACTGAATGTTCAAGGGGGCTTGTCGATCAGACGACCTGGCGCACCGCATCATACTCACGCCATTTGCTCACGTCAAACTGTTTTTACCTGACACATCAGTTGCTACTTTGCCGACGCTGGTAGCTTGTATTACTCCGAGCCGGTCAGCCGACAGATAAAAGCGGCCTTTGACCGGGGTCGGATCGAATGGCTCTGCAAGACAGGGGAACCGGAAAAAGAGAAAAGGGGGGTTGCGACCGCTTGGCTTCGGCGCGACCTATCTCCTGACCGGATTTGGCAAACCTCTCCGGTCTGCCCACTTGACCAGCCAGGTTATCTTCTTTACACCTTCAGTTGAAGCCGACAGGTTATGCTTCAAGCAATGCTTGAGGGTGCAATTGACAATGCTTTGAACGCTGTGCTAAAAGCATCTGCGCGACAGGGCATAAGAGTTTCAGCCAGCAGCTTTTCTTTATATCTAGGGCAGTAAAAACTGAGCCATAAAAGTTTTCAGCGCGCACCCCTGTGGTTATCCGACCTGCGTGCTGGGTTGGGATTGCAACGATGGCAGATAACGATAAGAAAGACACGCCTCCAGAGAATCAGCCGACCGAACCGCTAAGCCAAGAAGGTGCGGACAAAGAGCAAGCTCTCCGTCCGGCCCCGCCGACGGCGGCGGACAGCAAAAGCGAATCACCTGCCGCCAAAGAGCAGCCATCGGAAGCCGCAAAACCGGCTGCCCCGACGGCAAGCGAAGTTGTGCCCGCTGCGGCAGACAAACCCAATAAACCAACCTCTGCACCCGCCGCAGAGAAGCCCGCGCCGCCGAAAGCTCCGACGGCTGCCGCCGGTCATAAACCCGCGCCGCCGCCAAAGAAAGGGCCGGTGGTCACAGTTGAGATTACCGATGACGCGCTCATCAATCGCCTCAAAGAGCGGTTCGGCGCGGCCATCACCGAAGCGGTCGCTACATTGGGTCAACAGATCATCGGAGTGAAAAAAGAGTCTTATATTGAAGTATGTCGCTTTCTTCATGATGATGAGGAAGCGCTCTTCGATCTCTGCTCAGACCTGACGGCGGTGCACTGGCCGCAGCGTGAAGGGCAAGTGTTCGATGTCGTGGTGCAACTCTACTCGATACCGAAAAATCGCAAACTGCGCGTCAAGACGGCGCTTGCCGATGGGGAGAGTTGTCCGACAGTGACCGATATTTGGGCGGGCGCGAATTGGATGGAGCGCGAAGTTTACGATATGTTCGGCATCCGCTTCGATGGCCACCCCGATTTGCGGCGCATCCTGTTGCCCGAAGATTGGCCGGGTCATCCGCTGCGCAAAGAGTACCCGATTGAATACCGCGACAACGAATGGACGGATAAACATCTGGAGTACCGCGAAGTGGATTACGACACTAGCTTGATTGACGTGAAGTACGCCGAACGCCGCTAAATCTGAGGGGTTCGTACAGACGTCTTTGTCCCAAGCCCGCGTCCCGGAGTTGATATGCAAGAGCAAGCCATCCTCAAACCACAAGGCACTCTCCTCGACACTGAAGAGATGGTACTCAACATGGGGCCGCAACACCCTTCGACGCACGGGGTATTGCGGGTCTTGTTGAAACTCGACGGTGAGACGGTCATTGACCTTGATTGCGACATCGGCTATCTGCATCGCGGCGTCGAAAAGATCGCCGAACATGATACCTATGCGATGATTACCCCTTATTGGGATCGCCTCGATTATGTTGCGGCGGTCTCCGGCGACCTCTGTTACGTCGAAGGGGTGGAGAGACTGCTGCAAGTCGAAGTCCCGCGCCGCGCCGAATACCTGCGCGTGATGTTGACCGAATTGCAACGCATCGCTTCGCACTTGTTATGGCTCGGCACACACGCCATTGACATTGGCGCAGTAACCGTTTTGCTCTATTGCTTCCGCGAACGCGAAGAGATTCTCAAAATCTTTGAAGACTTCATCGGCGCGCGACTCACCGCTCATGCGTTTCGCATCGGCGGGCTGTGGTGGGATGTCTATCCCGAATTCGAAGAGCGGGTGCGCGCTTTTCTGAAGATGTTTCCAAGCCGCATTGATGAATACGAAACTCTGCTCAACACCAACCGCATTTGGCTCAGTCGCACGGTCGGCATCGGCGTATTGCCTGCCGAAGAGGCAGTCAATCTGAGCCTGACCGGGCCGGTGTTGCGCGGGTCAGGCGTCAATTACGATGTGCGAAAAGCGCAGCCCTATTCGGCCTATCCGGAATTCGATTTCGAAGTGCCGCTCGGCGAAAACGGCGACACCTACGACCGTTACCTGATTCGCATGGCAGAGATGCGCCAGTCTGTGCGGATCATCGAACAGGCGCTTGACGGATTGCCCGAAGGCCCGGTGATGGCCAAAGTGCCGAAAGTGATCAAACCGCCGGTCGGCGAAATCTATCACCCGATTGAAGCGCCCAAAGGCGAAATCGGCGTCTATCTGGTAAGCGACGGAACCGGCAAACCCTATCGCATGCGAATTCGCCCGCCTGCCTACATCAATCTGCAAGCGCTCAAGCGGCTTTCCATCGGCCATCTGGTCGCCGATGTCGTCGCGCTGATCGGCACGATTGACATCGTGCTGGGTGAAGTGGACAGGTAAGAATGATCGTTGAAGGTTGAGGTTGAAGGTTCACAGATAGGGCAAGGTGCTCAAGCCGGTTCGCCCTGCTTCCTTCTTCCGCCCGCATCTTGGATTGAGTGGACGCTATGCCAAATCTTATGACCATCTTGATGCTGATCGCGCCGCAGTGGGTCAGAGGACTGACCGGCGAGACGCGGCCTAATGATTTTTTGGCGGAGTATATCGTCTGGCCGCTGATTCAAATCGTGATTGTCCTCTTTGTCGTGCTGACCGTCGTCGCCTATCTGGTCTATCTCGAACGCAAAGTTTCGGCCTTCATGCAGGCACGATTGGGGCCGATGCGGGTCGGCCCGTGGGGGCTGCTGCAACCTGCCGCCGATGGCCTCAAGCTGCTGCTCAAAGAGGACATCATCCCGCTCAAAGCCGATAAGTTGGTCTTCGCCATCGCGCCGATCATCGCCGTCGTTGCGACGTTGGTGGTCTTGTCGGTCATCCCTTGGGGGGCGGCGTGGGCGACGATTGCCAACGTCAACATCGGATTGCTCTTCATTCTTGCCGTCTCTTCCATGAGCGTGCTCGGTCTGGTGCTCGCCGGATGGTCATCGAACTCCAAATACTCGTTGCTCGGCGCGCTGCGTTCGTCGGCGCAGATGGTGAGTTACGAAGTTGGCATGGGGCTTTCGATCATCGGCGCGTTGATGTTTGCGCGCACCCTTTCGATGGCGAGTATCGTCGAAGCGCAGCAAGCCGATGGCATCTGGTATGTCTTCTATCAGCCGCTCGGTTTTCTGGTCTATCTGGTCAGCGCGCTCGGCGAAACCAATCGC
>CAYXVU010000117.1:0-18044 GCA_964468725.1 uncultured Clostridia bacterium | reverse complement strand
TATGACCCGGAGCGGCGACCATTTTGCTGCCGACAGGGTACACCCTTCTTGCTCCCCTTCATTGATTCGGTCATAATTTCACGCGCTTGACCGATAGCTGTCTGGCACAAGGCAGTCGGTCATTGCAGGAATGAGAGAGATGACGACGCCAACGGAAACGCTATCTGTCGAACGGCGACTTCGCATGTACGAAGCGCGCGAAGCGATCTTGAGCCGCATCAGTTCCGAAACCTTTTCCGTCATTGATCTCGACCGCTTCTTGCAAGCCGTCGTCACGCAGGTCGGCAAGATGATGGAAGTGGATCGTTGTGAAGTGATGACGCTCACTTCAACCGGCGTGCTGCGCGTCACGCACGAATACTGCGCTGATGGCAGCGAAGAGAAGTTACCCTCGGCGCTCAGCCTCGAAATCCCCTTCGATTTGCCGAGCGGTCAAGAAAACGCAGACCTCTACAGCCCGCGCGCGTTCGATGATGCAACCGCGCCCGACCTGCCGCCGGTCGTCAAACTGCTGGCCGAAAAACTCGGCAGCAAATCGGCGCTCGTCATCCCCATCACCTCCAACTGGGAACTCTTAGGGTTGATCGGCCTGCACCATTGCCGCCGCCATTACCATTGGAAAGAAGACGAAATCAGTTTCATCAATAACCTCAGTCAACAGATCGCCATCGGCTACCGCTACACCCAGATTTATAGCGAGAAAGAGAAAGAGGCGCGGTACACGCAGGCGCTGTTGGAGATTGCCAATGACATCAATACCGGCTCGGACTTTTCCGAACTCACGTCGCGCATTCTCGACAAGGCGCTCGGCCTGCTGCGCCTCGATGCGGCGTGCCTGGCCATTTTAGATGCCAACGACAGCGATATACACTTTTCCAACTTCTGCACCGCCGAACGCGACTCTTCCGTGCAACTCAAACAGACATCGCTGAAGTTGCCGATTCGCCAAATGCTGCCCAAAACCGTCGAACACGGGCAGATGCTCAAGATTCTCAGCCCCGAACAGAACGAGTATGCGCGCATCTTCTTGACCGAGTTTATCTCGGCAGGTGCGGCCATCATCGCGCCGCTTGTCGTCGAAGATCGCATCTTCGGCGCGCTCATTTTGTTGTGGGCAAAACCGCGCGCTCAGTTTGTCAAAGACGAAACCGCGCTGGCGCTCGGCATCGCCGACCAACTGGCTATCGCCATCTCGAAAGCGCGCCTCTCGGCGGAAGTCCTGCGTCTGCGCCGTGAACTCGAACACATGCACACCGAGCACAGTGGCGGCAGCTTCGTCGGCAAGAGCGATTCCATCATGCGCTCAATGGAGATGGCTTTGTATGTGGCCGACAGCTATACGACTGTACTGCTGCAAGGCGAATCAGGAACCGGCAAAGAGATGATGGCCGATATGATTCAGTCGCGTTCGTCGCGGGCCGAGGGCGCGTATGTCAAGATCAACTGCGGCGCGATTCCCGAAACCTTGCTCGAATCGGAACTCTTCGGTCACGAAAAAGGCGCTTTCACCGATGCCCGCAATCGGCGCATCGGCAAGTTTGAAGAGGCTAATAGCGGCACTCTCTTTTTAGATGAGATCGGTGAAATGAGTCTGGCCGCGCAGGTGCGCTTGCTGCGCGTTTTGCAAAACGGCGAATTCTCGCGCGTCGGCAGCAATGAGGTCATCAAGACCGATGTGCGCGTCATCGCCGCTACCAATGTAGATTTGGAAGAGGCTGTGCGCGAAGGTCGTTTTCGCCGCGACCTGTTTTATCGCTTGAATGTCTATCCCATCAAACTGCCGCCGCTCAGAGAGCGCCTCGATGATATTCCGTTGCTGGCGTTGCACTTTCTGGAGATTTACAACAAGCGGTCGAACAAAAATATCACCGGGATTACAGAGCGCGCGCTGGCACGGTTGCGGCGCTACGACTGGCCGGGCAATGTCCGCGAGTTGGAAAACGCCATTGAACGCGCTGTCATCATCGCGCAAGGGTTGATGATTACGGTGGATGATCTGCCCGATTCGGTGCGCGGCGCGGATACCGAAGAAGACGCGCCGAAAACCATCGAAGTCGAGATCGGCACCCCGATTGACGAGATCGAAAAGCGCGTCATTTTAGAGACTCTGGCGCAAACGCGCGGCGACAAATCGCGCACCGCTCAGATTCTCGGCATCGGGCGCAAGACGCTCTACCGAAAGTTGCAACAATACAATCAGGAATAGACCCTGTAACCGATTCTCATTTTCATCACAGAGGAGAGATCATGAAAAAACTCTGCACCCTATTTTCACTTTGTTTGCTGCTGAGTGCCGCTGTAGCGCTTACGGCACGCGCACAAGGCAACACCAAAGTGGTGGGCAACTGGGAGATGACGACGGTCACGCCGATGGGCGAGCGCAAAGGCACGTTGGTCATTAGTGAAGAGAACGGCAAATTGATTGCCAAAGCGAAATCGCCGCAAGGCGAGCGCAGCTATGACAGCATCACCGTCAATGGCAGCGATATTACTTTGGTGTTGACCATTCAGTTCGGCGGTAATGACATGGTGATTACCTACAAAGGCAAAATCGAAGGCGGCGCGATGAAAGGCGATGCGGATTTTGGCGGCCTCGCCTCGGGCGAATGGTCAGCCGTGATGCAAAAGGAAGGCGCGATGGCGGCTTCTTCTATGCCTGCGGCCTCTGCCGGAGCCGTCAATGTAACCGGCACGTGGCAGTTCACTGTCGAAACCCCGCAAGGATCGGGCAGTCCTGTCTTCACCTTCAAACAAGAGGGCGAGAAGCTGAGCGGCAGCTACAAAGGCCAGTTTGGCGAAGGGCCAGTCAATGGCACGGTGACCGGCAACGACATCAAATTCTCCGTCAAGGTCAACGCGCAAGGGCAGGAGGTTGAGATTGTTTACACCGGCAAAGTCGAAAGCAAAGACGCCATGAAAGGCACGGCCAAACTCGGTGATTTTGGCGAAGCGACTTGGATGGCGAAAAAACAGTAGCGCCGCTGCATTTCTGCCAGTCGCTTTCGTCTCAGCCTAAAGACGGCAGGCTGACGAACAGACTATCCGTTGTTTGATGGGCAACGGAGCAGGGGGAAGATCGAACCCGGATGATGAGGAGGTTCACGAATACGCTCACTTGATTCGGAAGCCTCTTCCTTATCCGCGTTCCACCTCTGGTTGAACTTTATCGGTTCAACTCTACCTCATAGAAAACGGAATGGCCGGGCCACCTTCTGGCTCTGCCGCACCGACCCGCCGAATCGGCTACGCCATTTCTTACCTCTTGTGGTAGAGTGACGCCGCGCGGCCGGGGGGCACAACTCCAAATCTGTGCGGAGACTTCTTATGGGCGAGCATAACGTTTCTCAGGAGACGCAGGAGCAGGGTGTGCAAACCTTCATGAAGGCTTTGCTCACAGACTTGCAGGCGTTAGAGCAGATGCTCGAAAACGGCCAACTCGAAAATGGCGTCCGTCGCATCGGAGCCGAGCAAGAGATGTTTCTGGTGGATGCCTGCATGCGGCCAGCGCCGATTGTCGTCGAGTTGTTGCAGCGACTCAATGACCCGCGCTTTACGACTGAGATCGGGCGATTCAACCTCGAAGCCAATCTGTCACCCCTCGAACTGACCGGTCGCTGTCTCAGTTTGCTGCACGCAGAGGTCAACGAACTGGTCGAAAAGGTGCGCCGCGCCGCGAAAGAGTTTACCGCCGATGTTTTGCTCACAGGGATTTTGCCGACCATGCGGCTTGCCGACCTCTCACTCGATAACCTGACGCCCTCTGCGCGTTACCGCGAGATGAATCAGGTCATCACGAAATTACGCGGCGGCGTTTTCAACATTCACATCAAAGGCCTCGATGAGCTGCAAATCACCCATGACAACGTGATGCTCGAAGCCTGCAACACCAGTTTTCAGGTGCATCTGCAAGTCGGAGCCGAAGAGTTCGTTGAACGGTACAATCAAGCGCAGGTTGCCATTGCTCCGGTCTTGGCGGCAGCGGTCAACTCGCCGCTCCTGCTCGGCCATCGGCTATGGCAAGAGACGCGACTGGCTCTCTTCCAGCATTCCGTTGATGTGCGCTCGGCGACGCATCAAGCGCGCAGCCAGCCGACGCGCGTCGGCTTCGGTGACCGGTGGGTCAACGATTCGATTCTCGAAGTCTTTCACGAAGACGTTGCACGCTTTCGCGTCATCCTGACGCGACAACTCGAAGAGAATGCGCTCGACGTATTGGCGCGCGGCGGCATTCCCTCGCTGTCCGCATGGCGGTTGCATAACGGCACGATCTGGCGTTGGAATCGCGCTTGCTACGGCGTCTGCGAAGGTCGCCCGCATCTGCGAATCGAAGCCCGCGCTCTGCCATCAGGGCCAACGACGCTTGACGAAGTCGCCAATGCTGCTTTCTTTTTGGGCTTGATGTCCGCTATGCCCGATGAGTATGGCGATGTCGCTAAGAAGATGGCTTTCGATGATGCGAAAGAGAATTTCGTCTTGGCGGCACGTTATGGGCTGAAAGCGCAATTTCGCTGGCTCGATGGGAAGACCCATTCGGCCAGTGCGCTCATCCTCCACCACCTCTTACCGCTGGCGCAACAGGGGCTGCAACAGAGCGGCCTGGCGTCCGAAGATGTGCATCATTACTTGAACATCATTCAATCTCGCGTGCAGAGCGGACAGACGGGCGCGCAATGGATGCTCGATTCGCTGGCGCGCATCGGCGGGCAGAACCGACCGAGCGTTCGCCATCGTGCGGTGGCCTCAGCCATCAAGGAGCATCAGCAAACCGGCGAGCCTGTGCATACCTGGCCGCTCGCAGAGATGACCGAGGCAAGCAATTGGATGCAGAGCTATCAGACCGTCGGACAGTTGATGACTACAGACCTCTTTACGGTCAGACCCGAAGACATCGTTGATCTGGCTGCTAGCGTGATGGATTGGAAACACATTCGCCATGTGCCCGTTGAAGACGATGACGGGCGATTGGTCGGAATCGTTTCGCACCGAGATTTATTGCGCCTGTTAGCGCACGGCAAACGCTCGCAGAATGCTGCATCTGTGATTGTCGGCGAAATCATGAAACCACACCCAATCACCGCAACCCCTGAGATGACGACCCTGCAAGCCTTGCACTTGATGCGCGATCACAATATCGGCTGCCTGCCGGTGGTTGAAGGAGACAAATTGGTGGGATTGATTACGGCTTATGACTTTTTAGCGATTGCCGCGCGATTACTTGACGAAAGTTTTATCGAAGCGCCTGAAGAGGAGTCGCGGCATTCGGCACGGGGAAGCGAGAGCGCCGCCAGCCAATGATGCAGCAGTAGACCGGCATGACCCCCACCTTCTCGGCGTAACCTAAGCCTGCTTTGCTGTCTGCGTATCGCTGCTATTTGCCCGAAATTGGATTGACCGCCGAAGTGTAAGGCCAGGCCAAGGCTTTATATCCGCCCGCAACAAAAGCTAACCCGGAACAGAAGAAGCAAGCGGACTCCGAGCACTTTTCTTGTCATCTGCCGTTCAGGTAGAAGAGAGGTTTTCTTCGCTCAGCATAGTGATGAAACGATGCGCGGCGGTGCTGAAGACTTTCCCCTTTTTGTGAATAATGGCAATGGGACGTTCAAAGGTTTCGGTAAAGCTCACCGCCCGCAAGGTTCCGGCGCGCACTTCGTTTTCGACCGTCGCGCGCGGCAAAATCGCTATCCCCAGATCGGCTTCGACCGAGCGTTTGATGGTTTCGATGTTATCGAATTCCATGACGTTTTGCGCCGTGATGCTGCGGTCGCGCAGGATGCGGTCAATCGCTTTGCGCGTCGGGATGTCACGCTCGAAGCCGATCAATCGTTGACCTTCCAGTCTCTTAATGTGAATGCGTTGGCGCGTTGCAAAGTCCGAGTCGGGGCTACAGACCAAGACCAGTTTATCGGTGCGAAAAGAGATAATCTCAATCTGCGGACGCAGGGCTGGATAGGCGACGATGCCGAGGTCAATGCCGCCATTGATCGCATCTTCGTAGATTTTCGTCGTGCGGCTGAACTCGATATGAATGTTGACCTGCGGATAGGTTTTAATGAAGCGTTTGACGACCGGCGACAGTTCGTGAATGCCGACCGAATAAATGGCCGCGATGCGAATTTGTCCGCTGACGATATTGCTCAAGCCTTTCATCTCTTCTTCCAGAGCCGCGTAGCGTTCGAGGATGTCGCGGCAGCCTTGATAAAAGGTCAGCCCAGCAGCCGTCGGAATCAGCCCACGCTTATTGCGCTCAACGAATTTGCGATTGAAGCGGTCTTCGAGCGCCTTGACCTGCTGGCTGACAGCGGATTGCGAAATGAAATTTTTACTTGCGGCTTTCGAAAAGCTGCGCGTATCAATCAAATCGCAGAAGACTTGCAAGTTTTCGATATGCATTCGCTCACCTGATTTTGAGAGATTCAGTTTTTCGCTATGCTTATACCACAACCTCACGCTGATGAGGTAGAAGCTGGAAAGCAAAGCCTGTTTGTAACGGTTGTGACAGCGGGCGGTTCGCACTGAGATGCGCGCTTGCGGCTGCCCGCGGTGCTGACTTGTGGGGGGTGGCGCGGCTTCTTACAATGCCAATGTGAACCGCGATCAAGATACGACGGGCTATGTCCGACTGCTCCGCGAAAACCGGGACTTCCGAAAGCTGTGGACGGGATTGCTGATTTCTCAGACCGGCGATTGGTTCAACAGCGTAGCGTTGTTCACCTTGATGTTAAACCTGACCGGCTCAGGCGAAGCCGTCGGCTTTATCCTCATCCTCAAACTGCTGCCGCAATTTTTCGTCAGCCCGTTGGCGGGCGTCGTCGCAGATCGCTTCAATCGCAAAGCCATCCTCATCATGTCCGACATCCTTCGCGGGCTTCTCGTTTTGGGTTTTCTGTTCATTGATCGCCCCGATCAGGTTTGGCTCGTCTACCTGCTGACGGCGTTGCAAGTCGTCGCAACCTCTTTTTTTGAACCCGCGCATTCGGCGATCATTCCAAATATTGTGGAACGTAATTCCTTGATTGCAGCAAACGCTTTGGCGAGCGCGTCGTGGTCTGTCACCTTAGCGCTCGGCGCGGCGCTCGGCGGATTGGTGACCGACGCATTGGGTCGAGACACAGCGTTTGTGATTGATTCGGCGACCTTTTTCATGTCGGCGGCCTTCGTTTGGTTCGTGCGCGTGCCGAAACTATCAACAACGGGCGACGCGGAGCCGCGCTCGCTTTCCCTTGCCGAAGCAACCGGCATCCGTGACTTGATTGATGGGGCTCGGTATTTGAAAGCCAATCCTCGCGTGACGGCGTTATTGATGGTCAAAAGCGGATGGGGATTGGGCGGCGGCGTGTTACTGCTATTGACAGTGTTCGGCAAGCAGATTTTCCCGGTTGGGCGTGATGGCAGCACCTCAATCGGTCTGTTGTATGCGGCGCGCGGGTTGGGCGCATTGCTTGGGCCGGTGATTGCCAGACAGATGACCCGCAGTTCCGTGCAAGCCATGCGGCGCGCAATCGGCTATGCCTTTCTCGTCTCGACGCTCTTCTATTTGCTCTTTGCCTACGCGCCGACGTTGTGGGCGGCAGCCCTATTCGCCATCGGCGCGCACGCAGGCGGCAGCATTCAATGGGTCTTCTCGGCGACATTGTTGCAACTCACCGTAGACAATCGCTTCATGGGGCGCGTATTCGCATTGGAGATGGCGTTATTGACGCTGGCGGTTTCTCTATCTGTCTATCTGACGGGTTGGGGACTCGATCACGTGGGCATCGCGCCGCGCACGATGGCGATGATCTTAGGCATCACCTTTTTATTCCCCGGCGCTTTGTGGTTCATCGTGCACCGGAGACTGAGCCGATCAGAAGCCTCATTGCCTGCCGAAGCACTGTCGGCAACGAATCCTGAATCGAGGTAAACGGATACGGGGATGACGAAGTAAAGGGATGAAGGGATGAAAGGGTGAGGGAAGGGCTCGGGAAAATAGCGGACGGCGACCTTCTTATCTGTTTGTCCGCTAGCCTTTGACCCTTCAACGTTCAGCCGGTAACTATTCACCTTAGACATTCGATCTTTGCCGGACAACCGGCAATCGTTTCATTGGGCGGTGTGGGTTTCGGTGAGCAGATGTTGCAACGATTCGTTAAAGACGAGACCATCTTCGACCGAGAGATTCAGCGAGCGCAGATGATGTTCAATCAAACGACGGTTGTCGCTGACCAGCGAATCCGAGACGCCAAGTAGAGCGGCGATTTCCAATTGCGAAGGCCCGTCCGGGTTGTAATAACAATGCCACAAAGTTGATACCAGTCGTACGTACCGGCGCTCGTTGTTATTCACAGCGCGGCGCAAGGTGTTGAGAAACTCTTCGGCCATCTCTGCCGCCTGCTCGTTTTGCTCTTCGCGCAACAGGGCGCTTTCCGGCGTTTCGCGCAGGTCGGGCGCATCGCGGCGCACCATCACGCCATCATTGCCCATGCCGACCGGCTCATCGAGTGAGGCGATGTTGTAATCTTGCAACGGAATTTTCGATAGCGTCAGTTGTCGTAGGGTTCGCACATCGGCGGGTGAATCAATCGCTTCCAGTATCTCGACGATGAGGTCTTCCAACTCCGGGTTGGAAATAATCAGTTGTGATGAACCGGAGCGGCCAACGATGCGCGTGTCACGCCGCCGCATCGGAACGCTTTTGGCCATCTCTTCAAAGTGGCCGCTATCTTTGACCCCTTTACTGCGCAGCCACTTGCGCAACCCATAAACCTGATTGACCATGCGGCGGCGTCCGTTTTTGCCTGAGCGACGAGCGGTCGGAGCGCTTTCATCCTCTTCGAACGAATCATCGAAGAGGTCAACTTCATCGCCCTCTGCGCCTGCCGTCAGCGACGCGGTCAGCGAGTTGGCAACGGCTCTTTTCGCGGGGCGTCCGCGTCGGGCGGGGGATTTGCCATTGGTTTTGCCATTGGCTGGCGGCTCTTCGGTTTCGATGTCGAAGCGGCGCACGCGCGAACTGGTCTTCAGCAACGAACTGACACGCCGCGCCAGTCGGAAAGATTCCGGGTAGCGCTTGCGCAAGCGCGCGCCGACGAGATTGGGAATTTCGATATGCGCCAGTTCGTTTTCAATCTCGGTGCTGCTGTAGTTTTGGTCTAAGTAGTGATCGAAGCGCTGTTTTTGAAAGAGTTCGAGAAACAATTCTTGTGTGAGGTCGGCGTTGATCTCAACGGCGGAAGCGACCGCTGCACCGTCGGTCGCAAAGTGCAACGGGCGCGT
The DNA here is from genome assembly GCA_964468725.1 of uncultured Clostridia bacterium. GTDB lineage: Bacteria > Acidobacteriota > Blastocatellia > UBA7656 > UBA7656 > CAYXVU01. The sequence continues at coordinate 8,792 of CAYXVU010000117.1, read as the reverse complement.
ACTCGGATGGCGGGATACCAGTTGATAAAGGGCGTTCCACAGGCTCTCAACATCGGCGTCCGCGAGTAGTTGAGACCAGTTTATATCCGTCATTATCTATCTCCCACTACCAGCACGTGCAACGCGCCGGACTGGCTTGCCGCTGGCATTCGCAGTGTGCTTTACAGACCGGATGAGGCTCGACAGGAGAAAGGGTTGTGAGGTCAGGAGTTCCCCCTGTTCGGTTCATCTCTTGTGTCAGGTGGCCGTTCTCTTGCGACGGCTGACTCCCTCATCAATTTGATAAGCGAAAAAATGAGTCAGTCTCCCTCATTACAGAACGGTTTTTCCGCCGACCTGCCCGTCTCGGCCTGCTGAAGCAGCCCTCTTGCCCTGCCCGCCCTACACCCGGCGCACCGGTCGTAGGGGCAAGCCAAATCGCGTAATCGGAGAGGTTCGGGTATCCGACTGGTGAATGGAGTCCGTCGGCTGCCCGATTCGTCTGACCGTCTTCGATTGTTATCGGGAGCTATTGAGAATATGGAGGCCGTAGCGTGTGGGTTGTTTGCCGGAACGGCTCCGCAAAACCCCGTCTGCCACAACGGGCAAAGACCTTATACCATCCCTGCACAGGAAAAGGGAACACTTTTCATAAAACCGTATTCGGCAAAAGTCCGACGGCGAAGCGGGGCCCGTGTCGTTAGCAACCCTGCTCCCTTACCGTCGGATAGCAGACTGCTTTGGGGGCCTAACGCGGTTCGATGTGAAGGTCGTCGTCAATCACATCTACCGTAAAATGGGTAGCCGTTTTCCAACGCGTCGTAATGGGCAACTTGACCGATTCGTCAATTGTGCGTTTGAGGAAACGCGCGCCATAGGCTGGACTGAATCCCTTTTCAACCAGATGGTTGATGGCGGCGTCGGTCAACTCCAACTCTTTGCCGTGACTACGCATCTGCTTCTTGATCTGATGCAGATAGAGATTGGCAATCTGCTTGACCTCATCCTCCGTGAGCGGCGCAAAGACGACGATTTCGTCAATGCGATTGCGAAATTCGGGCGAGAAACGGTCTTCCGCCGCTTTGATGACTTCGCGGTTGACCTGCTTGATGTCGGAGAGAGTCTTCTTGCCGAAGCCCAACGGTTTCATGTACTTCTTGAAATTCTCCGAACCGAGATTCGAAGTCATGATAATGATGGCGTCAGAGAGATACACCTTTTTGCCGCGCCCGTCGGTGAGCCACCCTTCGTCAAAGGCTTGTAAAAAGAGGTTGAGCAGGTACGGCGAAGCCTTTTCGATTTCATCAAGCAGCAACACGGTGTATGGATTATCGCGCAGGCGTTCGGTCAAGATGCCACCGCGCTCGCTGCCGACGATGCCGCGCGGCATGCCGATCAGTTTTTCAATGGCAATCGTGCCATCCTGATACTCGCTCATGTCAATGCGAACCATCTTGTGCTCGTCGCCGAACATGAACTCGGCGACGGCTTTCGCCAACTCGGTCTTGCCGACCCCTGTGGGGCCTAAAAAGAGGAGCACCCCATCCGGCTTGTAGAAATTCTCTTTGAGCGGCCCCTTGTTGAGCCGCAACCGTTGGGATACGGCTTTGATGGCATTGCTCTGACCAACGACACGCGCAGTCAGACCCTCTTCCATGTGAACGAAACGATCATTGGTGTCGCGGAAGATCATATCGCGCGGAATGCGCGATTCCTGACTGATGACATCAATGATGTGTTCGGGGCGCACTTCGGGCAATTCCGGTTCGTTGATTTCGACTTTGACGGCGGCAGTATCGAGCCAGCCGATCACTTTGTCGGGCAGGTGCAAATTGCGCACATAGCGCGGCGCCATCTCTAACGCCATCTCGATGGCTTCGTCCGAAATCGTCACCGAATAGTTCCGTTCTAATCGCGGGCGCACGCCGACGATGATCTTGCGAGTATCTTCGACTGATGGTTCGTCAACCTTGACGAGGCGAAAGCGGCGGGCTAAGGCTTCATCTTCGGCAATGTACTCTTTGTATTCGGTCATAGTGGTCGCGCCGACGATGCGGATTTCGCCGCGCGCCAAGGAGGATTTGAACATGTTGGCGGCGTCCGAACTGGCTCCGAGAGCCGAACCAGCACCGATGATGGTGTGCGCTTCATCGATGAAGAGAATCAGGTTGTCGCGCTCTTTGACTTCGTTGATGATGCCTTGAATGCGTTCTTCAAACATGCCGCGCAGCATGGTTCCGGCGACGATGCCGGACATCTGAAGCTGAACGACATGGGCATTGCGCAACCGTTGCGGCACGCTGTCAGGCTCCAACTCGATCTTGCGCGCCAGCCCTTCGACGACAGCCGTTTTGCCGACGCCCGCTTCGCCGACCAGCATCGGCGAATTGGCGCGTTCGCGGTGGCAGAGAATTTCGATCATCTGGCGAATCTCTTCATTGCGCCCGATGACCGGCGGCAGCTTGTCTTGTCTGGCCAACTTGTTGAGACTCACGCCGAAGTGTTTGAGATACGGCGGCAGTTCATAGCGACGGCGATAGCGTTCTTCTTTCTCTTCGTGGCTGCGTACACGAGTTTGAATCTTGTGCATAACCATCTCGCGTTCTGCCCCCAGACGTTTGAGGACTTCGACCGGATAGCCGTGCGAATCGCGGAAGAGGGCAACGAAGAGGTCGGTGGATTCGATCAGTTTGCGGTTGCGTTCTCTGGCGTGGTTGTAGGCATTGGCAAGCAAGGTGCGAAAGCTATCGCCCATGACGATGCGCCGTCCGACATATTCGCGCTGCCGCAGCATGTTTTCAATCAGTTGAATGACAATTTGGGGATCGACGTTGAGGCTCTGCATAACCTCATTAAAGAAGGGGCGTTCGACCTCCGACAGAGAGAGCAGAACGTGTTCGGGCGATAGTTGATTATGATCGCGCTTGCGGGCATCTTCATAGGCTTTGCGAATAATCTTTCTGCCGCTCTCCCCGATCTTGTCCGTATAAGTTTCTAAATCCAACATGGCTTTTCAATCCTCTATGACTGCAATATAGAGCCAACGCCATATCCACTTGTTATGCTGCGTCCAAGAGGCTCTGATGCGAGACGATTTCGAGTATATCAAAGGCCGATACCCGACTCAAGAATTGCCTCTTTGCCGCCTTTCGGGTTGCAGGCAACTGAATTGACGGGCTTTGACTTCGTAGCATATAGTCGCTGTCTCGCAAACGGGTCACGTCAGGTTATGAATCAAATAAACCGGTTTGTCATCCATCATCCGAAACTTGTAATCGCCGTTGCCTTTGTCATTACGGCGGTCATGGCGAGCGTCATCGTCAGGCGCGGGGTGCGTTTTGATGGCTCGCCCGAAACGTTGGCGCGCAACGATAGCGCTTTGGCCTTCTTCAATGAGACGCGTTCGATCTTTGGCGATGATCGGGTCATCATCATAGCGCTCACGACCGACGACGTTTTCACCCGCCCGTTTGTTGATAAACTCGAACGCCTGACCGCGAGCCTGATGGCCATCAAAGGCGTCAGCGAAGTGCAGAGCCTCACCAATGTCAAAACCATTCGCCGCGAAGGGGACAGCCTCAGCGTCGAACGCCTGATTCCGCGCGCCGCAACCGATGAACAACTGCGCCGCTTGAAACCGACTGCAACGGGCGACCCGCTCTATAAAAAACTCTACATCTCCGAAGATGGCAGGACGACGGCCATCAATGTCTTCATCAACCCGCTCAGCGAAGAAGAGAGCCGCGCCATCGCCGAAGAGATCGAACACCTCGCCCACGCCGAAGCCGGAAGCGATGAGCTGATGTTGGCTGGCGTGCCGATCATTGATTCGCGCGCCATCAAATTTATGCTGCGCGACATCTTGCTCATTTCGCCCATCGCGGCGCTGCTCGGGTTTCTGACCTTTCTCTTCGCCTTTCGCAGTTTTTGGGGCGCGCTCTTACCGATTGTGACCCTGATGATGGGCAATATCTGGACGATTGGGTTGATGGTCTGGCTCGACTTTCCCTTCACCTTTGCGACTTTGACCTTGCCGACGGTGCTGATGGCCATCGGTGGGTCATACATCTTTCACGTCCTCAATCAGTACCGCATTTCGATGGCCGCCGTCAGCCATCACGAAGATTTGGAGATCGAGCGCGCCGCTTGGGTTGAAGGCTTGATCTTTATCGCTCCGGCAGTCATCGTTTCGGCAACCACGACGATGGCAGGGTTTGCAGCGCTCGCCACCAGCCGCGTGCCGACGGCGCGCGATATGGGGCTGTTCGAAGCGCTCGGCGTCGGCTTCCTCCTCTTGCTGACCATCGCCTTTGTCCCGGCTGTGTTGTCGCTGCTCCCTGCCAGAGCCATCGGTCACGCTGACGAAGAGAAAGATTACGCGGTCTGGCTCAATGGGATTCTTCGCGCCGTAACCGCATGGGTGCTCTACCGACGCCGCAGGGTACTGGTCACCGCTCTGCTGGTTAGCGTAACGCTGGGCATCGGCGCCATCTGGATGCGGGTCAACACAGACTATTTGAAAATCTTTCCCGAAGAGAGCGGCACGGTGCAGGAAGCCGCCAAATTACATGAGCGATTGGCGGGCGCGGCTTCGATGCAACTCGTCATCAGCGGCGAAGCGGGCGCGGCGGCAACCCCTGAATTCCTGACTGCTCTGGCGGCGCTCGAACAGTTCACCCTGGCGCAGCCGGGCGTAGATGCGGCGCTCTCTGTGGCCGACATCGTCAAACGGTTCAATGGCGTTTTCGATGCATCGGGGCAGGGCAAGCAAGAGATTCCCGCAGACCGCGAGCGCCTGCGTGCGATGTTCGATGATTACCTTTCACAAGACAAATTCTTTCTGCGTTTGGTAAACGAAGAGCGTTCGCGCGCCATCGTGATTTTGCGAACCAATCTATTCGGTTCGAACGAACTGCGCGACCTGACCGCCAAAGTCGAAGACTGGGCGCGCACCCATCTGCCTGCGGGCATGGCGGCGCGCGCGACCGGCTCATTCATCCTCCTCAATGATGCATCGGATGCACTGGCGAATTCGCAATCGTCCAGTCTGGCGCTGGCGCTGGTCTTGATCTGTTTGATGATGGTGATTCTCTTCCGCTCCCTGTTGACGGGGCTATTGGCGCTCGCGCCGAATCTGTTGCCGATCATCTGTTACTTTGGTTTTTTAGGTTGGGCGGGCATTACCCTCGACATCACGACCAGTCTGGTCGCCAGCGCCGCGCTCGGCATCGCGGTTGACAATGCCGTGCACATGATTCGGCGCTACCGGCAAGCCGTCAAAGAACGCCCCGACCCCTCGCCGCAGAGCGAAGGGTGGGTGATGTGGCTCACCATCTTGCGCAGCGGCAAGCCGATGGTGTTGGCTAATCTGGTTCTCATTGCTTCGAACCTGATTTTTATGTTGTCATCATTCGTGCCGGTACGCACGGCGGGATTGTTGTGGGTCATTACCATCGCCGCTTGTGTGGCCGCTGATCTGATATTTCTCCCCACGCTGATGAAGACCAAATGGTTCTCGCGCATTGCTAAGGGTGATGCCGCTTCGGCAAGCGAGCCCTCGGTCGAACCCGCTTATGTCGAAGCCATGAGCAATGATGGGTGAAAGAGATCATGAAAACGCCAGTCAAACTTCCTCTTATCGCGGCCTTTCGCCGATGCGCTGATTCGGCGGTTCGCCTATTGTGCATCATCGCTGTGCCGCTGCTCTTTTCGATGTGTAGCGGAAAGTCCGAAACGCCTGCACCGTCGCCGCCTGCCAATGCCGCGTCGGAAATCAGTGCCGCTGAAATCGTCGAAAAGTATCGCGCTACCGACAACAGCCGTAACAGCACCATTAAATCGCGGGCGCGCATTACCGAGGCCGACGGCAGCACCCACGATGTGCAGATGACCGTCTACCGCAAACGCGATGCGGACAAAAGCCTGACCATCCTCGTGCAACTCGAAACTGCCGACGAGCGCGACCGGTCGGGTCTCATTTCGATCAATCCGCAAGGCGACATCGAAGGCGTGCGCTACGTGCAAAGCAATAACAGCTTCCTCACCTCGAAAGACGTTGCTGCCGAAGACGGCCTCTTCAAAATGACGTTGCAGGAACTTGCCGACGGGCAGCCGGAAAAATACGATTTCAAGCTGTTGGGAAAAGAGACGGTCGGCGCAATGCCTGCTTATCGGTTAGAGGGCAAACTCAAAGCCGGAGCCGAATCGAAATTCCCGCGCATCGCCACCTTGGTTTCGCAAGAGAACTTCACCCTGCTCGGCGTGGATTTTTACGACACGCAAGATCAACTCGCGCGCCGCATCACGATGGACAAGATCGAAAAAGTGGACGGCTATTGGACGCGCGTGCGGTGGACGGTAGACAATCAAGCGAGCAAGAAGAAGATCGTCTTCGAAACCCTCAACGTAAAGTACGATCAGAACCTGAGCGATGCGCTCTTTAGCAAAGACAATCTGAAGAAAATTGCGTCACGATGAGCCGGGAAACCGGTTCAGCCGGAGTGCAGGAGTTGAACGGGAGAAGGGATGAAAGGGTGAAGGGGTGATAGGGATGCCGAAAAGCGATGACCTACGGCAACCTTCTCATTCGTAACCTTCGATCTTCAACCTCCAACCTCCAACCTTTAATCTGTAACCAGAGACGAGAAACCAGACCTCCATGTCTGCAACCGACATCATCGCCGTGCTGGATCGCGCCGATGCGCTCTATCGCCAGCGCGTCAACCGAGATGCCGTCAAGCAATCGGTCACCTTGCTGGCGAATGCGGATGCGGCTGCCCAACGATACGAAGCCCAATGGCGGTTGGCGCGCGCGCTCTTTTTTTTAGGGCAGGAAGCCGACTCGATAGGCGCTAAGCGACAACTTCACGCAGCCGGAGCAGACAGCGCGCGGCGTGCTGTTGGCCTCGCTGCTATGCGCGTTGAAGGCCACTTCTGGTTGGGCGTCAACCTCGCGCTCTTTGCCGAAAACAAGAGCGGGTTGAAAGCTCTATTTTCCATATTACAAGCGAAAAGAGAGTTGCGTTGCGCCATAGAAATTGACGAAGCCTATCACGGCGCGGGGGCATTGAGGGTGCTCGCACGCCTCTTGCACAAAGTGCCTCGGTTGATTGGCGGCAGTCGGCGGCGCAGCCGCGAACTCTTTGAGCGCGCGCTCCAATTATCGCCGACCAATAGCGTCACCTTGCTCTATGCGGCTGAACTGGCCATTGCGCAGGGAGAGGGCGACCACGCCTCGGCGTTGCTGCGGCGTCTCCTCGACGCGCCGGTTGATGAGCAGTGGGAGTTTGAGAATCGCCGTGACCGCAAGCTTGCCGCTGGCCTGTTGGAAACTTTGCTCTGAGTGCAGGCGGTCGCCCGCGATGACCGACCTGCGCGGGTAAGCCGACAGATTGCATGGCTAAAGGCAGCAGGGTTGGCTAGAATACCTGACGATAAAGCCCGAACGGTTCGCTGTACCCGAACGCCCAAGCGCACAGAAGTCTTCCTTCGACCTTAACGGCCTGCTGCGCGCGTTTGAAAAGGGTGTTCGAAAAATCGTCTGAATGTAGGAGAAGCCTATGAGTTTGAAGCGCGTGGTGGTGACCGGAATGGGAGCTGTCAGCCCGAATGGCATCGGGCGCGAAGCCTACTGGCAAGCTGCGGCTGCGGGTGTGAGCGGCACCGGGCCGCTGACCCTATTCGATGGCTCACGGCTGTCTTGCCAAGTGGCCGCTGAAGTGAAAGGGTTCGATTTCGACCGCTTCGTTTCCAAAAAAGACAAAGACCGTGTGCAACGTGCCGTGCCGATGGCTTTTTATGCGGTCGAAGAGGCAGCTGTGGATGCGAGCCTGAACTTTGAAACCCTGAGTGACATCGAACGCCAGCGCATCGGCGTCGTTCTCGGCACCGGCGCGGGCGGCATCGAGTTTGCCGAGCGTCAGTACAAGCAATACTATGATCGCGGCGACCACGATGCCGCTTATCGCCGCGTCAGTCCTTACTCGATTGTTGCCTCTTTCGTCGGCATGTTGTCGAGCGAAGTCAACATGGCGTTTCGCATTCACGGCATGAGCCATGTCGTTTCGACCGGCTGCACCAGTTCGACCGACGCGATGGGCTACGCGCTCAACTCGATTCGGCTCGGACAGATCGAAACCATCATCACCGGCGGCGTCGAAGCCTGCATCACCTTCGGCTTGATGACGGCCTTTTGTCGTATGGGTACAGTGACGACGAAATGGAATCACGAGCCGACGCGCGCCTCGCGCCCTTTCAATGGTGACCGCGATGGCTTTGTACTCGGCGAAGGCGCATGGATTCTCATCTTCGAAGAGTTGGAACATGCCATCAAACGGGGCGCGAAAATCTACGCCGAAGTTGCCGGGTATTCGTCAACCTGCGATGCGTATCATCGCGTTCAGATTGCGCCGAGCGGCACAGATGCGGCGCGCGCCATGCGACAAGCGACCGAAAATGCGGGGCTGTCGCTGGACGAGATTGACTATCTCAATCTGCACGGCACGGCGACCAAGATCAATGACCAGACGGAATCCGCCGCCGTCCGCATGGCCTTTGGCGACCGCGCTGCCCGCATTCCTTCCAGCTCAACCAAGTCCATGATCGGCCACCCGCAAGGAGCTTCGGGCGCAGCGGGTGTGGTGGCGACCCTGATGGGGATGCAACACAATTTCGCGCACCCGACGATCAACTTTGAAACGCCCGACCCGGAATGCGACCTCGACTACCTCCCCAATCAAGGCCGCGAATTTCGCCTCGACACGGCGCTCTGTAATTGCATCGCCTTCGGGTCGAAAAACTCCGCGCTGGTCTTT
>CAYXVU010000116.1:0-18518 GCA_964468725.1 uncultured Clostridia bacterium | reverse complement strand
TACGGGAAGGTGGGAGGACGGTGGGAGCCGGAACAATCACCGAGATTATCGAATAGCGGTCGTCGGATGCCGGTTGCCAAGTTCACCCGGGCATCTGACCTTCAGGTCTGATACAGGTGCAAGATGTTAAATGAGAGAATCAGAATTCGGCTGAAAGCCTACGATTACAGAGTGCTTGATCAGTCAACGGCTGAGATCGTTGATACGGCCAAGCGAACGGGCGCGCGCATTGCGGGGCCGATTCCGCTGCCGACCGTGAAGAATAAATACACGGTGCTGCGCAGCCCGCACGTAGACAAGAAGTCGCGCGAGCAGTTTGAGATTCGTACGCATAAGCGACTGATGGATATTCTCGACCCGACGCCGCAGACGCTGGACGCGCTCATGAAGCTTGATCTGCCTGCGGGCGTGGATGTGGATATCAAGGCTTTCGGCAAGGAACATAAATAAAGCGACGAGTAACTGGTGACGAGTAGCTAGCCGCTCGGCGCGCGTCACCAGTCACTCATTGCTTGCTACGACTGAGAGTTGCTATGGTCAACGGAATAATCGGTAAGAAGATGGGCATGACTCAGATCTTTGATTCTGAGGGAGCCGTTACCCCGGTGACGGTCATCAAGGCAGGGCCTTGTGTGGTGGTGCAGAAGAAGACCGTGACGACGGATGGCTACAACGCCGTGCAACTGGGGTTTGTGGAAGATAAGCCGCCCCGCCGCACTAACAAACCGACCGAAGGGCATTTCAAAAAAGCGGGCGTGCCGCCAACGCGCATCTTGCGTGAAGTACGGCTCGATTCGGGCGAAGATGCCACCAACGTCGGTGACAAAGTGCTGGTGGATATGTTCCGCGAAAATGACATTGTGGATGTTGTGGGCAAGTCGAAAGGTCGCGGGTTTGCCGGTTTCATCAAACGGCATGGGTTCGGCGGTGGACGGGCAACGCACGGTTCGATGTTTCATCGGGCGCCCGGTTCGATTGGCGCTTCGGCCTATCCGTCGCGAGTCATCAAAGGCACGCGCATGGCAGGACATATGGGCACGACCCGACACACAGTTAAGAATCTCGAAGTCGTCGCCGTAGATACGGAGAACAATCTCTTGATGATTCGCGGCGCGGTGCCCGGCCCGACCGGAGCGTACATTTTGATTCGGAAAGCACAAGGATAAGGGTTGTCGGTTGTCGGTTGTCGGTTGTCGCGCGGCGACGACGGCGACGGACAGCGGGCTTCTGATGGAGCAAAAGCGATGCCGGTTGTGAAGGTTAAAAATTTGCAGAACGAAGAAGTGGGCGAGGTGGAGTTGTCGGACAACGTCTTCGACGCGCCGCTCAATAAAGCGCTCATTTACTCCGCCGTAAAATGTTACCTGTCGAATCAGCGCGCCGGAACCTCGGCGACCAAGACGCGCGGTGACGTGAGCGGTTCGGGCAAGAAGTTGTGGAAGCAGAAGGGCACGGGGCGCGCGCGCATCGCCAGTTTGCGAAGCCCGTTGTGGAAAGGCGGCGGCAACGTTCACGGGCCGCAGCCGCGCGATTGGTCGTATGCGATTCCCAAGAAGATGCGGCGCGGCGCGATTCGTTCGGTGCTCTCCGAACGCTTACGCGAAGGCGGCTTGCTGGTTGTGGATAACTTCGATCTCGATTCGCCCAAGACGAAAGCCTTCGCCCAGACGCTTGATACGTTGGGGCTTGATGCCAAGACCTTGATCGTTGCTGCGACGGGGAATCAAAATCTGATGCTATCGTCGCGCAATCTGCCGGGCGTTACCTGCGTGTCGCCGAGCGATGTCAACGTCTACAACCTGCTGACGCATGAGCGATTGGCGATGACCCGCGAAGCCGTTTTGGAATTGGATCAGCGATTGAACGGATAGGGCAATCGGCCTGCGGCGCAGGGCGAAGAGGAGAGAGGCGATGAAGACGATTTGGGACATTATCAAAGGGCCGATCATCACGGAGAAGGCTCTGACGATGAAAGACGAAACGGAATCGTTTGGCCGCGATGGCAATAACCGCCAGGTGTTGACCTTGAAGGTCAACAAAGAGGCCACCAAACCGGAGATTAAAAAAGCGGTTGAGAAGATCTTCGGCGTCAAGGTGGATAGCGTGCGCGTGGTCAATTACAAGGGCAAGGTCAAACGCATGTTCTGGCGGCGCGAAACCGGCAAACGCGCTGATTGGCGTAAAGCCTACGTAACGCTCAAGAGCGGCGAAAAGAACATCATGTATGAGGACGTGATTTAATTTCAGAATTTCGATCTTCGATTTGGCTCGGACAGAAGCGCGAAGCGTTAGGAAGAATTCTGAGAGACCAGACCGAAGATCCGAAATGAGGATGTGATGGCAATCAAGAAGCTGACACCAACATCACCGGCGCGGCGGTATCAGACCTATCTGGTGCGTGAAGAGATTACCACCGACAAGCCGCACAAGCCGTTGCTCAAAGCCAAGAAGCGCATCTCGGGGCGCAATAGTGAGGGGCGGATTACCATGCGGCGGCGCGGCGGCGGCGCGAAGCGGCAGTATCGGGTTATTGATTTCAAGCGCGATAAGGTCGGCATTCCGGCAACCGTCGCAACCATTGAATATGACCCGAATCGCTCGGCCAACATTGCCTTGCTGCATTATGCGGACGGCGAGAAGCGTTATATTTTGTCGCCCATCGGCCTGAAAGTCGGACAGGTTATTTTATCCGGCCCCGAAGCTGACATCATCTCCGGCAACGCCCTTCCCCTTCGATTCATTCCCCTCGGCACGACAATTCACAACGTTGAACTCAGACCCGGAAAGGGCGCGCAGATGGTGCGCGCAGCGGGGACGGCGGCGCAGTTGGTGGCGAAGGAAGGCGGGCTGGCGCAATTGCGTTTGCCGTCGGGCGAGATTCGCAAAGTCAACATCGAGTGCTATGCGACCATCGGACAGGTCGGCAACATCGAGCACAGCAACGTGTCGCTTGGCAAAGCCGGACGCAAACGCTGGCTCGGTCGGCGTCCGAAGGTGCGCGGCGTGGCGATGAATCCGGTCGATCACCCGCACGGCGGCGGCGAAGGCAAGACGTCGGGCGGGCGCAACCCGGTCAGTCCATGGGGGCAGCCGACCAGAGGCTACAAGACTCGGAATAACAAACGCACGGATAAGTTCATCGTGCGGAGGGCAAAGAAATAAGGGCTGAGCGATGAGGGCGAGCGATTAAGCCAACAAGTTTGGCGCGCAGCCTTCCGTCCTCAGTACGGCGGAGCGTTATGGCAAGATCAATTCGAAAAGGGCCGTTTCTGGATGACCATTTATTGAAGGTCATCACCAGAATGAATCAGGCGAACGAGAAGAAAGTCCACAAAACATGGTCGCGTCGCTCGACGATCATCCCGGAAATGGTCGGGCATACGATTGCTGTGCATAACGGCAAGAAGTTCATCCCGGTCTACGTTCAGGAGAACATGGTCGGTCACAAACTGGGTGAGTTTTCGCCTACGCGGCAGTTCAAAGGACACCCGGAGAAGAGCGATAAGACGGTCAAGAAGGGCGGGAAGTAAGCGATGAAAGCACGAGCAATCGCCAAAAACGTACCGGGATCGCCGCAAAAAGCGCGACTCGTGATTGATTTGATTCGCGGGCAAAATGTCAACAAAGCGCTCGGCATTTTGAAGACGACCAACAAGCGCGCGGCCAAGCCCATCGAATTGGTCTTGAAATCGGCCATCGCCAATGCTGAACAGAAGGCCGAGCAACTCAACATCGCCGTTGACGTGGACACTCTGTTGGTGTCGCGCGCGATGGTGGATTTGGGGCGCACCAAATACAACCGCCGGGTGCGGCCTGCTCCGATGGGGCGCGCCTACCGGGAACGTCGGTGGCGCAGCCACATAACGATTGAGGTATCAACGAAGCAAGACGAGTAGGCAATCGGCTGGCAGCAGACGGCCTGCCGTGGCCGCCGACTGCTGGCAACTTGCCTTCCGAAGGTGGAGGAATCGTGGGTCAGAAAGTTCATCCGTACGGGTTTAGAATCGGCGTCAATCGCTCGTGGCATTCCAACTGGATCGCCGAAAAAGAGTATGCCGATCTGTTGCACGAAGACCTGAAACTCAAAAAAGAACTGAAGAAGCGGTTTGCCAGTTCCGGCGTTTCGCACATTGACATCGAACGCGCCGCCAACAAGCTCAAGATCATCATCCACACCTCGCGCCCCGGCATCATCATTGGGCGCAAGGGCGCGGAGATTGACAAACTCAAGCAGGAGATCAAAGAGCGAACCGGGCGCGAAGTTTATGTCAACATTCAGGAGATTCATAAACCGGAACTCAACGCTCAGTTGCAGGCCGAGCAGATCGCTCAACAACTGGAGAAGCGTATCGCCTTTCGCCGCGCCATGCGACGCGCGGTCGAAAACGCGCAACGCTTCGGCGCACAAGGCATCAAGGTGCGAGTCTCCGGGCGGCTCAACGGCGCGGAGATTGCCCGTTCCGAATGGTATTTGCAGGGGCGATTGCCGCTGCACACCTTGCGCGCGGATATTGATTACGGGTTTGCGGAAGCCAACACTACCTTCGGCGTCATCGGCGTCAAAGTCTGGATTTACCGGGGCGACGAATTGCAAGTGCGTCGCGGGCCGCGCAGAGCATAACGACTGTCGGTCGTCGGTTGTCTGTGATAACCGGTTGCTGGCGACTGACCAATGAAGATTGGCGAATTATGGCTGAATATAAAACTCCAAAAAAAGTGAAGTATCGCAGGCAGCAACGCGGGCGCATGAGCGGTGTGGCGACGCGCGGCGCGGAGATCTCTTTCGGCGAATATGGGCTGAAAGCCATGGAGCCTGCGTGGATCACCGGCAAACAGATCGAAGCGGCGCGTGTCGCCATGACGCGATTCATCAAGCGCGGCGGCAAGATTTGGATTCGCATCTTCCCCGACAAGCCGATTACCACGAAGCCTGCCGAGACGCGTATGGGCAAAGGAAAAGGCGCTCCCGAAGGCTGGGTTGTGGTCATCAAACCCGGACGCGTGCTCTTCGAGATGGAAGGGGTTGACGAAAAGACGGCGCGCGAAGCGATTCGGCTGGCAGCGCAAAAACTGCCCATTAAGACCAAGTTTATTTCGCGCAAAGATCAGGAAGCGGGAGGACTTGTATGAAGGCTGATGAGTTGCGTGATCTGTCAACCGAAGAGTTGGCGGCTAAGATCAACGAATTAAAAGAGTCTATTTTCAGAATGCGATTCAAACTCGCGCTCGGCAACATTGATGTGATTAAGAGCCTACGAGAAGAGCGCAAAGATTTGGCGCGCGTCAAGACCCTGTTGCGGGAACGCGAGATGACGACGGGCAGCGCCGAAGCGAATGCATAAGAGGGTGTATGGAAGAGAATAAAGAGACTACAACCAGCGAAACCGCGCCGCCCGCCGCCAAACACCGCCGCCAAGAGAAGGTCGGTTTGGTGGTGAGTGACAAGATGCAAAAGACCGTCGTCGTGCGCGTTGAGAGGCAGATTCGCCATCCGAAGTACAAACGCTATATTCGTCGGCGCAAAAAGTTCATGGCGCATGATGAGTTGGGCGCTCATCTGGGCGATATGGTACGCATCGTGGAGACGCGTCCGCTGTCGGCGCGCAAGCGGTGGCGGGTTGTGGAGATCGTTCAAAAGGCTAGCTAACAGCAGTGACAAGTGATCGGTGACAAATGACGAGCTGGAAGGTTCAAAGCGGTCACGCATCACTCGCTACTCGTCACTCGGAGAGATCGTTATGGTTCAGATGAGATCAATTCTGGAAGTTGCGGACAATTCCGGTGCCAAAAAGATTTCGATGATTCTGCCGCTCGGCGGACACACGGGACTGCGCGCCGGACTGGGCGATGTGATTACCGCGTCCGTGAAAGAGGCTGCGCCCGATGGAGCAGTGAAAAAGGGTCAGGTCGTCCGCGCCGTTGTCGTGCGTACGCGCAAAGAGACGCGTCGCCGGGATGGCACCTACATCCGCTTCGATCAGAATGCGGCTGTCATCATCAAACCGGATAACGAGCCGGTGGGCACGCGCGTCTTCGGCCCCATCGCTCGTGAACTGCGCGAGAAGCGGTTTATGAAGATTGTCAGTCTCGCGCCGGAAGTTATTTGAACCGCGCGCCGGGGAGGGTGTCAGCACCGCTAAACCGGAGACATGATAGAGGAATTATGGGTATAAAGTTGCACGTCAGAAAGAATGATCGCGTCGTCGTGATCGCCGGAAAAGACAAGGGCAAGAAAGGCCGCATCATCGAAGTGCAGCCGACGAAACGCAAAGTGATCGTTGAAGGCGTAAATATCGTCAAACGCCACACCAAAAATAATAGTCGTCGCGGCGTGCAGGGCGGCATCCTTGAACGCGAAGCGCCGATTGATGTCTCGAATGTGATGGTGCTCGACCCGCAGACCGGCGAACCGAGCCGCGTCGGTCGCCAGATTCTGGCAGACGGTTCGCGGGTTCGCATTGCCAAACGTTCGGGCGCGGTCATCGAAAAGGCATAAGCGTAATCTGGTCAAGCTGCTGAAGGCAGAGGCAAAGAGGTGCGACGATTCGTTACTTCTGAGGCCGAGCATCAGCGGGAAGGAACGTAAGGGATGACAACGAGACTAAAAGAGCGTTACCAAAAAGAGATTCTGCCAGCCTTGATGAAAGAGTTCGGCTACACCAACCCCATGGCGGTTCCCAAGCTGGAAAAGATCGTCCTCAACATGGGAGTAGGACGCGAGGCGCAGAACAATCCGAAAGTGTTCGATCAGGCCGTGATGGAGCTTTCAACCGTGAGCGGCCAAAAGCCGGTCATCACGAAAGCGAAAAAATCCATCGCCGCTTTCAAGCTGCGAACCGGCATGCCGATTGGCGTTTCGGTGACCTTGCGCGGGGCGCGCATGTACGAATTTCTCGACCGCTTGGTCAATGCCGTGCTGCCGCGTGTGCGCGACTTTCGCGGCGTTAGCCCGCGCGCCTTTGATGGTCGAGGCAACTACACTTTGGGCGTGAAAGACCAGTTGATCTTTCCCGAAATTGATTTCAACAAGGTTGATCGCACGCGCGGGATGAATATTTCGATTGTGACGACGGCACGCACGGATGAAGAGGGGCGCGCGCTCCTCAAACAGTTCGGGATGCCGTTTGCTAAATAGGGGCGCGGGGGCAGGAAAGAGACCTGAAACCGAAAACCTGATAGAGGAACGATGGCAAGACAATCTTCAAAGTTTAAGGCGAACGAATTACATCGCGCCGCTAACAACCTCAAGAGTCGTATCAAGGAAAAGTACGGTGAGGCCAATAAGAAGGCGGTGAAGAAAGCGAAAGCCGAGGGGATGAACTTCAACGTCTTCACCTCGCGAGTGCATAACCGATGCCGCCGATGTGGTCGCGGGCGAGCCTTTATGCGGAAGTTTGCGCTCTGTCGCATCTGCTTCCGGCAATTGTCGCTCGAAGGGCACATTCCCGGCGTGATTAAATCGAGTTGGTAGGAGAAGAGATGACGGATCCGATTGCTGATATGTTGACGCGCATTCGCAATGCGTATGCTGCCAAGCACCAGAAAGTAGATGTGCCGCTGTCCAATCTGAAGGTCGAGATTGCGCGCATCTTGAAAGAAGAGGGCTTCATCAATAACTATCGAGTTATTGGAGAGGGCGCGCGGCGCATGATTCGGGTCTTTCTGCGCTATGGCCCGAAAGGCGAGCAGGTGATTACCAAGGTCGAGCGCGTCTCGAAGCCCGGGTGCCGCGTCTATTCAGGCGCGTTGGAGATTCCCAAAGTGCTGGGCGGACTCGGCATCAACATTCTTTCGACATCGAAAGGGTTGATGACCGACAAACAAGCTCGTCGCCAGCGTATGGGCGGCGAAATCTTGTGCCGCATTTACTAAACGGAGTTTTTCCATGTCGAGAATAGGTAAAAAACCGATAGCGATACCGAAGGGTGTGAAGATCAAGGTTCAAGAGGGCGTGGTCGAAGTGACCGGTCCGAAAGGTACCTTGATGACTCCTGTACCGGCGGGCGTGAGTGCGCGCCTGGACGGCGACAACCTGTTGGTCGAGCGCCAGTCCGATGAGCAAGCCGCTCTGCATGGCTTGCTGCGCGCCTTGTTGCAAAATTCCGTCACCGGCGTCAACGAAGGCTTCACACGGCAATTGGATATTGTCGGCGTCGGCTACAAAGTCGAGATGCAGAAGCGGCGAGTGATCTTCAATCTGGGGTATTCGCATCCCATTGAATTTCCGCTGCCGCCCGATATTGAGGTGAAGGTCGAGCGGCAGAACCGGCAGATTCAGCAGTATCAAACAACCTTGACGATTACCGGCATTGATAAGCAGGTCGTCGGTCAGATTGCCGCCGATATGCGAAGTTTGCGCCGCCCCGACCCTTACAAAGGCAAGGGCGTGCGCTATGCGGGCGAAAAGTTGAAGCTCAAACCCGGGAAGACGGGCAAGTAACGAGGTAGGTATGGCGAAGAAGACCAGTAAAGAAGCGCGCGAGGCGGTGCATGACCGCATCCGCAGAAAGATCGCAGGCTCGACCGAGCGCCCGCGACTGGCGGTGTTTCGCAGCTTGAAACACATCTATGCGCAGGTGATTGACGATGCCAACGGCCAGACCTTAGCGTCGGCGTCAACCTCTGAGCCGGACTTTCGCAGTCGCTACGGCGGCAATATCGCCGCTGCCAAAGAGATTGGCAAGCTGATTGCCGAGCGCGCGAAAGAGAAGGGCGTTACCCGCGTCATCTTTGACAGAGGCGGCTACATCTATCATGGGCGCGTGAAATCGTTGGCCGAAGCGGCGCGCGAAGCGGGACTCGAATTTTGATTTTCGACTGGCGAGGTTGATCGGCGACTCACCATCCGTTCCGGCATGGCGAATTGCTCACCTCGCTTTGAGGGTTTATGGAAAGAATAGATGCAACGGGACTCGATCTAAAAGATCAGGTCATTTCGATCAATCGCGTGACCAAGGTCGTCAAGGGCGGTAAGAACCTGTCGTTTTCCGCTCTCGTCGTCGTCGGCAACGAAAATGGCATCGTCGGCTTCGGCTCCGGCAAAGCGCGCGAAGTGCCCATTGCCATCAAGAAGGGCATCGAAGCGGCAAAGAAGAATCTGATTCGCGTGCCGCTCAAGGGCAGCACGCTGCCGCATTTGATTATCGGCATCTTCGGTTCCGGGCGCGTCTTGCTCAAGCCCGCGCCGGAAGGGACGGGCGTGATTGCCGGTGGCCCGGTGCGCGCCATTTTGCAAGCCGTCGGCGTGCGCGATGTGGTGACCAAATCAATCGGCACTTCGAATCCGCATAATGTCGTGCGGGCGACGTTTGAAGGGCTGCGAGCTTTGAAAGACCCTGCGTCAGTGGCGCGCCTGCGCGGACAACTTGCTGAAGAGATGCAGGGCAATTAAGCGTCGGGTGAAGCAGACGAAACGAGGAGTAGAACATGGCAGCGGCAAAAAACACGGCGACGAGCGATGGCAAGATCAAAATCCAATGGTATCGCTCGACGATTGGCTCACGAGAAGCTCATAAGAAGATGGTGCGCAGTTTAGGGCTGACCAAACTCAATCAAGTGGTCGAACGCCCCGACACGCCCGCCATGCGCGGCGTAGTCAGCAAAATCCCGCACCTGTTACGAATTGTTGAGTAAGGTTGACGATCTCCCGGTTGGAGAGAGCAACGCTTCGGAGATGCAAAATGGCATTAGGCATACATAATATCGGCGTTCCCAAAGGCGCAAATAAGAAGAAGAAGCGGGTCGGTCGCGGCCCGGGCTCCGGGCACGGAAAGACTTCGACGCGCGGTAATAAGGGTCAGAAGTCGCGTTCCGGCTATTCGCAAAAGATCGGTTTTGAGGGCGGACAGATGCCGCTGCAACGCCGACTGCCCAAACGCGGCTTTACCAATATCTTCAAGAAAGTGTGGGTTGAGGTGAGTGTGGCGCAACTCAATCGCCGCTTTGAGGCGACCGATGAGATTACCCCGGAGTTGATGGTCGAGCGCGGGCTGATCAAGAAGGGCGCGTTGGCGCGCGCCGCGGGCATCGTCGTTTTGGGCGGTGGCGAGATTAGTAAAGCCCTCAACATCTCTGCTCATCGGTTCAGCAAAGGCGCACAGGAAAAGATCACCGCCGCGGGCGGCAAAGCGAACCTCATCAATCCCGCGCCCGACGCGCCGGAAGCCGCTTGATGCGGTTCCTTTTCCCATCCGAGTAGCGCAAGTCTGACGGCTTGCGCTACTCTAGTTTCGTTCCAAATCGCGTCCAGCATCAGGAAGTCACCATGATCGAGAATTTCATCAACAGCCTTCGCAATATGTTTTCGGTAACCGATTTGCGGAACCGAATCCTTTTCACGCTGGCGATGCTCGCCGTCTATCGCGTCGGGTCACACGTTCGCACGCCGGGGATTGATCCGGGCAAGCTGAAGGATTTATGGGATACCGGCGCGTTGCAGCAGAGTCTGGCAGGCGTGTTAGACCTGTTCACGGGCGGCAACTTCAAAGTGGTTTCGATCTTCGCGCTCGGCATCACGCCGTACATAACCGCCTCGATCATTCTGCAACTGATGACCGTCGTCAGCCCGCGTTTGAAGGCCATTCAAGAGGAAGGTGACATCGGACGACGAAAGATTACCCAGTATACGCGCTACCTGACAGTCGTCTTGTGCGGGGTGCAATCGTTCGGCATCGCCTATTGGTTGCAGAATCAACCCAACTTGGTAGTTAATCCGGGCTTGAAGTTTCTCAGCTTGACGATGCTGACCTTGGCCGCCGGAACTACCTTCATCATGTGGCTCGGCGAACAGATTACCGAGCGCGGCGTCGGCAACGGCATCAGCTTGATTATCTTTGCGGGCATCGTTTTGCGTCTGCCTTCGACGGTGCGCGAGGTGTACAGCAAGTTGGTAACTGGCAGCACCGGGCAGGCGTTGGGTGTGGTGATTCTACTGGGGCTGATTCTGCTGGTGATTGCAGCGATTGTCTTCGTTGAACGCGGCTTTCGTAAAATTGCCATCAATCATGCGCGCCGCATGGTCGGGCGGCAATCCATTCCGCAACAGCAGACTCACATGCCGCTCAAAGTGAACATGGGCGGCGTGATTCCGGTGATCTTTGCCTCTTCGATTCTCGCGTTTCCGCAAACCATTATGGGCTTTTTGGGAACGACGGTCGCGCCGGAAGGCGGTTGGAAGCGCTGGCTGTTCGAGTTCGCACAAAGCTTGGGACAGACTTCGCACCCGCTGCATTACCTGATCTATTCGGCGGCAATCATCTTCTTCACCTTCTTTTACGTTTCGATCATCTTTAACACCGATGAGGTGGCCAATAATCTGCGAAAGAACGGCGCCTTCATTCCGGGCATTCGACCCGGCAAGCGGACGAGCGACTATCTGAGCGATATTTTGACGCGCCTGACGACGGTCGGAGCGATCTATCTGGCGCTGGTTGCCATGTTGCCACAGTTCCTGTTACAAGGCTTTGCGGTGCAGTATTTGCCATGGATTGGCCCGTCGCTCGATTCATTATTGCGACAGACGCCTTTGACGGCATGGATTGTGACCGGTTCGGGCATCCAATTCTACTTTGGCGGAACCAGTCTGCTGATTGTGATTGGCGTGGCAATGGATACTATGAATCAGATCGAGTCTCAACTCGTTATGCGGCACTATGATGGTTTTTTGGGGCCGCGTGGTCGCCGCTTGCGCGGACGCAGAGCATAAGCAATTCCTATGGCGATGATCATTGTTTTGATGGGCGCACAGGGTGCGGGGAAAGGAACGCAGGCGCAGAAACTGTCGGAGACGTTTGCCTTGCCCATCATTGCAACCGGCGATATTTTGCGCGAGGTCGCCAAGAGCGATTCGCCGCTTGGCCATCAAGTGCGCGAATTGCAAACTGCCGGACAACTCGTTCCCGATGACATCCTTGCCGAAGTCGTCAATCGGCGCACCAGTCAGGCAGATGCTCGGAACGGTTACATCCTTGATGGCTTCCCGCGCACTCTGCCGCAAGTCTATTTGCTTGATCGCATCGCACAGGTGCAAGGTCATACCATTATTGTCATCAGCATTAATGTGCCCCGCGATCTGCTCTATAAGCGTTTGGCCGGTCGCCGGATTTGCAATGTTTGCGGAGCCATCTACAATATCTATTTTCAGCCGAGCGCCAAAGCAGGAGTCTGTGATGTGTGCGGCAACTCGCTCGCTGTGCGCGCGGATGATAATGAAGAAGCGATTGCCAAACGGCTGGCTCTATATGATGAGAAGACCAAACCGCTGCTCGATCATTATGCCGAGACGAAATCCTTGCATACGGTTGATGGCACAGGAGCGCCCGCCGATGTCTTTACCCGGATCACGGAAGTGATTCGCGGTGCAAACCCATCGTCGTAATGAGTCGGTCGGGCTGAGTTGGGAAACCGCGATGATTACGCGCAAGTCAAAATCCGAGATTGAGAAGATGAAAGTCGCCGGGCAGATCGTCGCGCGGGTGCTGAAACAGCTCTCTGCGATGGCTGAGCCGGGCATAACGACGCTTGATCTCGATCAAGAAGCCGAGCGCATGATTCGCGCCTCCGATGCCTATCCGACCTTCAAAGGTTACAATGGCTTCAAAGCTTCGATTTGCACTTCGATTAATGAAGAGGTCGTGCATGGAATTCCGAGTAAGCGCAAGTTGCACGCCGGAGATATCATCGGGATTGATTGTGGGGCGACCTATATGGGCTATGTCGGCGACGCAGCCGTAACGGTAGCTGTCGGCGCGGTCAGCGAAGAGGTTTGCAAACTGCTCGAAGTTACAGAGCGGTCATTGTACGAAGCCATTGAGAAGTGTCGCTTAGGCAATCGGCTCGGTGATGTTTGCCACGCCGTTCAGTCGTTCGTCGAACCGCGCGGTTACTCGGTGGTGCGAAACTTTTGCGGGCATGGCATCGGTCGCAATATGCATGAAGAGCCGCAAGTCCCGAATTGGGGTGAACCCGGAACTGGCAGATGGTTACGTGAAGGATGGGTGTTGGCGCTGGAGCCCATGATTAATATCGGCAAGCATGATGTAAAGGTTCTTTCGGATGGCTGGACGGTCGTAACCAAAGACCGCAAGCCGTCGGCGCACTTCGAACATACGGTCGCTATTACTGCCGACGGCCCGCAGATCCTCACCAAACTTGATGACGCAGTGTGATCGTTTCGCAATTTCAAAACAAGGTTGCACGCACAAAAGCCGAATGCTAGAATGACGGTTTCCTATGCGCGGGATTTCGGTCACTGAGTGTTCATGCACAGGGAAAGGAATGTTGAGCGATGAAAGTCAGAGCATCCGTTAAGAAAATGTGTGATAACTGCAAGGTCATTCACCGCCGAGGTGTGGTGCGTGTGATCTGCGTCAATCCCAAACACAAACAGCGACAGGGATAACCACACTGGGCTAGGAACGTAGTGGAGGAATAATGGCACGTATCGCAGGGGTAGACCTTCCCTCAAACAAGCGAGTCGAAATCGGCTTGACCTATATTTACGGGATTGGTCGTTCTCGTTCAAACAAGATTCTGGCGGAAGCCAACATTGATGTGAACAAGCGCATTCGCGAATTGAGCGAAGAGGAAGTCAATCGCATCCGGCAGATCATTGACCAACAGGGCATGGTCGAAGGCGACCTGCGCAAACAGATTCAGATGGACATCAAGCGATTGATGGACATCGGTTGTTATCGCGGGTTGCGGCATCGTCGCGGCTTGCCGGTCAGAGGCCAACGCACGCATACCAATGCCCGCACCCGCAAAGGACCGCGCCGCGCAACGGTAGCGAAGAAGAAGGCTCCGGGCAAGAAATAAGGACTGAGCGATGAGGGCTGAGGATTGAGCCAAGTGGATATCTCAATTCTCAGTCCTCCGACCTCATCACTTGGATAGGTTATGGCAAAAGCACAAGCTAAAGGCGGTAGGAAGAAGGCGTTCAAGCGCAAGGAACGAAAACACATTCCGCAAGGAATCGTGCATATCCAAGCATCATTTAATAACACGTTGGTTTCGATAACCGACCTCGAAGGCAACCTGATCAGCCAATCGTCGGCTGGGGCACTCGGATTTCACGGCTCACGTAAAGGTACGCCCTTCGCCGCGCAGCAAGCTGCTTCGCGCGCTGCCCAAACGGCTCGCGATGTGGGCATGCATGTTTGTGAAGTGCGCGTCAAAGGGCCGGGATCGGGTCGTGAGTCGGCGGTGCGCGCCATTCAATCCGCGGGCATTGAGGTGCGCGTTATTCGGGATGTGACCCCAATCCCTCATAACGGCTGTCGTCCGCCAAAGCGCCGCAGGGTCTAAGGGCGATTCGGATTGGCGCTGGCCGACGCCTCGCGTCAGCGGGCAACCCGGTTTCGCATTTGTTGAGTATCTAACAGCCTGCTCGCCACCATGCAGGATCGGAAGGGCAGCGCCGATAAAGGAAGAAGGGCGAGGTTTAGCGGTTTTGTTTTGCGCGTTCCTCCTCATCGCAATGATGAAGGGAGCAGGGCAAAAGAGGCTTTCTCGTCTGTAAACTTTTGCTGACTCGGATGCCTCGCATCCGCTCAGTAGGGGAGGAAATCAATTGGCAAGATATCGTGGGCCGGTGTGCCGTTTGTGCCGCCGGGAAGGCATGAAGTTATTTCTCAAGGGCGAACGCTGTTATAAGCCGAGCTGCCCTATCGAAAAACGCGGCACACAGCCGCCCGGACAACACGGACGCAATGTCCGTCGCGCCAAGCTCATTGGCTATGGCGAACAACTCCGCGAAAAACAGAAAGTCAAACGCATCTACGGCATGCTGGAAAGACAGTTCCGTCTCTATTTTGAGCGCGCCGTGCGGATGAAAGGCGTGACCGGTGAAAACCTCTTGATGCTTTTAGAAAGACGGCTGGATAACGTGGTTTATCGTCTCGGGTTTGCTACCTCGCGGGCGCAGGCGCGGCAACTGGTCAATCACGGGCACATCGAAGTCAACGGTCGCAAAGTCAACATCCCCAGTTTCCAAGTGAAGATCGGCGATGATGTCGCGGTACGCGAAAAGAGTCGCCCCAATACTCATATTCTTTCGGCTTTTCAAACGGCCTCCGGTCGGGGACGACCGAGTTGGCTTGAAATCACTTCGACCGAAGAGATGCGTGGTCGCGTAACGGCTTTGCCGCGGCGCGAAGAGATCGGACAGAACATTAACGAACAGCTTATAGTTGAGCTTTATTCCAAGTAATTCGACATTCAGGGAACAGGTGGCAGGCACTCTACAGGTCAGGATGGTTTTCGTTCTTTTGCCTATGCCCTGCTTTCTGTTTCCTGTCGCCTCATTTGGAGAGGGAATAAATGAACGATAGTGAAACTCAATTCCTGGTCGGCTTTCAAAAGCCGAAACGTCTGGCCAGCGAGGCCGAGACGCTGACCAACCGCTATGGAAAGTTTTTCGCGCAACCCTTCGAACGCGGCTTTGGAACCACCATCGGTAACTGTTTGCGCCGCGCCTTGCTCTCTTCGATTGAAGGGGCTGCCATCACGGCGGTCAAGATCGAAGGCGTGTTGCACGAATTCTCTTCGATACCCGGCGTTGTTGAAGATGCAACCGACATCATCCTCAACCTCAAGCGCATACCTTTCAAACTGCACGGAACTGGGCCGAAGACCTTGAGGGTCGAACGCACCGTTCCCGGCGAATTGCTCTCCGGCGAAGTTGAAGTGGATGCGGATGTCGAGATTCTCGACCCGAACATTCACATTGCGACGGTTTCGGAAGGCGGCTCACTGGTCATTGAGATGCGCTTGAAGCGGGGGCGTGGGTATATCTCTGCCGAGCGCAACTATGAAGAAGATTTGGCGGTCGGTTACATTCCGATTGATTCGGTGCATTCGCCGGTCAAAAAAGTCAATTATACGGTCGAATCGGCTCGCCTCGGTCAAGATACCGATTTCGATAAACTGACGATCGAAGTCTGGACTAATGGCGCTGTCAGACCGGACAACGCTATCGGCTTGGCCTCCAAGTTGATCAAGGATCATATGCAGATCTTTATCAACTTCGAAGAAGAGCCCGATCTGGTCGAAATCAGCGCCGATGCGACGGGGAAAGCGCAACACAACGACAATTTGGATCGTTCCGTTGACGAACTCGAACTCTCCGTGCGCTCGTATAACTGCTTGAAGAACGCCGATATTCGCACGATCCGCGAATTGGTGATGAAGAGCGAAGCCGATATGCTCAAGACCAAAAATTTCGGCCGCAAATCGCTCAATGAGATTAAAGATATTTTGACCAGCATGGGCTTGCATCTGGGAATGAAGTTTGACGATCAAGGGCGCTTGATCGAAAACGGCGAATAGTCGCCGCATTTTGCTGGAGATACTGTCATGCGACACAAAGTAGCTCATCGAAAACTCGGACGGAAGACCGAACACCGAACCTCTCTGCTGCGGAATCTTTGCGCTTCGCTGATCGAACATGAGCGCTTAATTACCACTCTGCCAAAGGCCAAAGAACTGCGTCCGTTTGCTGAGCGTGCCATCACTTTGGGCAAACGCGCATTGGCGGCGGATAAACCTGAACAAGCGTTGCACCTGCGCCGACAAGCCGCTGCTTACTTCCACTCCGGCAATACCAATCGTTTGCCGGATGGCGGGTATAAACGCCCGCGCGCGCCGCGTACCGCAGGCGTTTTGGCTCTCGATAAGTTGTTCGGCGAGCTTGCCGAGCGGTTTGCCGAACGTCAGGGTGGGTACACGCGCATTCTCAAACTGGGGCCGCGCCCCGGAGACGGTGCGGAGATGGCAGTGATCGAATTGGTCGGCAGCGAAAATAAAGAGGCCAAAACGGAAGAGCCGAAGGAGGAGAAGAAAGGTCTTCGTCGCCTCTTCAACCGTAAGAAGTAAGCGTTTGCCGCAATGCGATAGGTCAAGCAAGTCTCTTGTCAGCCTCAGCCGTCACGGGTTGAGGCTTTCGCTTCTTCATCTTGTTTACCGGGAAGGGTACGGCGAAAGGCAGAATCAATATGAATCTGAAAGAGATCAAAGAGCTGATCAATTTGGTAAACGACAAGGGGTTCACCGATTTCGAAATCGAACGCGAAGGGTTTCGCATGCGCGTCAGCCGCAAACCGGCTAGCGATACGCCGTCACCAATTGTTGTAGCGCCACCTCTGGCCGTCCCATCGGTTGCGCCTATTCTCCCCGCTGCTCCGACCGTAGCCTCTGTTGCCGCGCCCGCTTCGCCGTCTGCGGAACCGGCCACTGCATCACCGGAGCCGGAACTTCATATCATCAAATCGCCACTCGTCGGCACCTTCTATCGCTCGCCTTCGCCGACTTCAGAACCCTTCGTCAGAATTGGCGATCAGGTCGAACCGGAGACCGTCGTTTGCATTGTCGAGGCCATGAAACTGATGAATAACATCCAAGCGGAGGCCTCCGGTGAAGTCGCCAAGGTCTTCGCTGAAAACGGCCAGCCCGTCGAATATGGCCAACCCCTCTTCGGCATTAAGCAATGATCTCCCGTCGGCGGACGGCGGTTCATCCCCGCTCAGTAACAGGCCGCCAATGGATGATTGGCCACCATTATGTTCAAAAAAATTCTCATAGCGAATCGCGGCGAGATTGCTACGCGCATCATTTGGGCTTGCAAAGAACTCGGCATCCGCACCGTTGCCGTGCATTCGGAAGCCGATCGGGACTCGCTGCATGTGCGGTTTGCTGACGAAGCCATCTGCATCGGCCCGGCGCCCTCTTCACGCAGCTATTTGAACATCCCGATGATTATCTCCGCCGCTGAAATCGCCAATGTCGAAGCGATTCATCCCGGCTATGGCTTTCTTGCGGAAAACGCCTACTTCGCCGAAGTCTGCGAACAGTGCAATATCAAATTCATCGGCCCCAGCCCCGAAAGTATTCTTTTGATGGGCGACAAAGCGCGGGCTAGAGAGGCGATGAGAGCCGCAGGCATGCCCATTACCCCCGGTTTTGACGGCGTCATCGAGAGCGAAGATCAAGCTCTCGGCATTGCAGAAGAGATTGGCTATCCGGTAATCATCAAAGCCGCTGCCGGTGGCGGCGGGCGCGGCATGCGAATTGTCCGTGACCGCCATGAACTCTTAACCGCTCTGCCTGCCGCACAGCACGAAGCGCAAGTCGCGTTCAACAATCCAACCGTCTATATCGAAAAATATATCGAACAGGCACGTCACATCGAGATTCAAGTGCTTGGCGATAAGCACGGAACCCTTTTGCATCTGGGCGAACGCGAATGTTCCATACAGCGCCGCCATCAGAAACTCATTGAAGAAGCGCCTTCTCCGGCGCTGACGCCCGAACTGCGTCAACAGATGGGCGAGGCGGCGGTGAAGGCCTGTCGAGAGATTGGCTATTTCAGTGCAGGAACGATGGAGTTCCTGTTGGATGAAAAGAAGAATTTTTACTTCATGGAGATGAACACGCGCATACAGGTCGAACACCCGGTCACTGAGATGGTTACTAATACCGATCTGGTGCGCGAACAACTTCTTATTGCTGCCGGTGAAAAGTTG
>CAYXVU010000115.1:13156-18533 GCA_964468725.1 uncultured Clostridia bacterium | reverse complement strand
AACAAGGCGATTGCTCTTGAGTCCTTAAAAGACTGGGATAACGCGCTGGCGCATTACAAAGAGGGCATTGACTGGCAAGCCATGAGCGTTGACGCGGGGTTGACGCACTTACTGCCGCAACTCATTCAATACATCCGATACCGGATGATGCTCTTGTTGGAGTTGAAACGCTGGGACGAAGCGGCGCAGGATGTCTTGCAGGCTTGCGATAGAATTCAACCTTGGCTGCAAGCAGGCACGTTGCCTGAACCCTCGGCGCAAGAGATGAGCGCGATCCGCGCACAAATAGACGCGCTGGCTGCCGATGAACAACAGGAAGTCTATAAACGCTTGGGCAAGTGCGCGGAGGTGCTGCGCGGGCTATAGAGGGTTTCTGAAAAACTCTGTAGGGACAACCGGGCTATAGCCGATTGTCTAAGCGTTAACTCTAGCTTCGTAGGAGCGACCTGCTTTCGATTGATGTTTAACAGGCCGCTCATACGGAACTACAAACACTCGGTATCGCCCGACCATAGACAGGCCGCTCTTAGCAGAGCTTGCCCTGCGGAACTTTTCAGAAAGGCTCGAGAGCCTATGAAACCTATCAACCTGCAAAACCATTTCACCGTTCTCATCTACCCGTTTCTGCACGCGCTAACGGATAAAAGCGGCATCGCCTGCCCGCAGGCCCTCCCTTCGGGTTGGCGATTGCGCTTCTCGCAACTGAAGGAGGTTGACGCAGCGATTGACGACACCTTCTTTTTTCTGCCTTACGTTCGCAGCCTCATCTTTCCTGAAACCGCGCTGTTGACCGCTGCGCGACCGGGCGTGAGGTTTGCCAAGTGGCGAGAGGAGGTTCAATCGTGGGAGAGGCAAATCACTGCCGACTATCGCGCCTTTCGCGCGCGGCTCAATCCCGATGCGCTGCTGTGGCTCCGGCTTGATGACCAGCGATTGGACGCGATCAAAGATTTCACGGTTATTCCTCACTCTGAGAAGAACGGCGAAACGAGTGACGATCAGAAAATCGCCGCCCGTTTCCACTACGCCGAAACGATGCTGTTTCCGACCGGGCTGGGCTTGCTGATTCTCAAAGCGGCTTTGACAGAAGCGCGGCCACAGTTTTCTCAACTGATTGATCTGAATTACTACCTGCGGCTGGTTCACGCGCCGACGCTCGATTACCGCTTGCCGCAACTTGAGTTTGCGGCTACGGGCAAAGCCAAATCGCGGACGACGCTTTCGGTGCGCGACCTGATGGATTTTCTGTTGCAAGGGATAGTCAGCGCAGATTGCAAAGTGGAACCGAATCCGACGACGTACCGAACCCTTTTGGATGCGACCTCGCCGCCGCATCGCTACAGCGAAACCGATGCCGGACAAATCTACGGCGAACGCTGTCATCTGCTCTCTTACGCATGTTTGGATGGCCAATTGGTCGAATCCGAAAAAGGCGCGTTCGATACGGTCGAAGATCGCTGGCTTTATGAATTCGCCACCTGCACGGCATTGGGAGCATCGGTTGGCAGGTCGGCTTACGCGCCCTCGCCCGACGAAGCGAAACGAATGATGAGCGACAACCGCGTCTTCGTATGGAATTGCTGGCGCGGGCTGGCCTTGAAAGATAACGTTGTGTTTCTGGCTACGGAAGACCTCGCTTTTAACCGAACGGGGTTGCCGCACAACATCGAAAACGATTACCTGCCGCTGTATCTGTACGCGCTCTATCAGAAGTATCAACTCTTCGTCTTTGCCGAAGCGATGGTGCGCAAAGTCGCAGACATCCATGCCAACCTGCGCGAAGTCCGGCAACTGGCAGACCGCTTCACGCGCTTTCGCAATAAGTATTGGCTCAATGAAATCACTCGTAAACCGCTGGGCAACGAACTCTACCGCAAATTCCATGTCGGACTGGAAACCGGCGCGCTCTACGAACTGGTGAGCAGCGAAGTGAGGCAAATTCAGGAGTATTACGAAGCCAAGAACGACAAGAGCATCGCCGCATTATTGAACTTCCTGACCTTTGTATTCCTGCCTCTCGGTGCGGTGATTGGCGGATTTGGGATGAACTTCGTTAGTGGTGGTTCATGGAAAAGATTCGGCATCGCTATGGCGGTCGTCGGGGCGCTCTCTTTTGCATCGTGGTTGATTTGGAACCATTGGCGCAGGAAGTGAACCCGGTCTGTGCATCTGGGATACAGAGCTTTGTCACGCAAACATTTTGATTTGCTCAAAGGCGCGGGCGGAGATTATCGTTAGCCGCACATGATTGATCGCATCATCTCGCTGATCGGCTTCTTCGTCTTTGCGGGCATCGCGTGGGCTTGCTCCTCAAATCGTCGCAGCGTCGCGTGGCGCACGATTGGGTGGGGACTCGGCTTGCAACTGGCCATCGGGCTTTTGATCTTTCGCTTGCCGGGTTCGCATCGCATCTTTTTGTGGCTCAATGATGCGGTGTTGGCATTACTGAGCGCGTCAAAGAGCGGCACGGCGTTTTTATTCGGGCCGCTGGCAGCGAGCCCCGGCGAAAGCGGCTCGGTCGGTTTCATTTTGATCTTTCAAGTCTTGCCGGTCGCCATCTTCTTTTCAGCCTTCACAGCCGTGCTCTATCACATCGGCCTGTTGCAATGGGTGGTCAGGCTGTTTGCCAAACTCTTTCACAGCACCATGAAGATCAGCGGCGCAGAGGCGCTGTGCGGCGCGTCGAATATCTTCGTCGGCGTCGAATCGGCGCTCGTCGTGCGCCCTTACCTCGACAAGATGACGCGCTCGGAATTGCTCACCATCCTTACCACCGGCATGGCTACGGTTGCCTCTTCGACGCTCGGCGTCTATGTCGCCTTTCTCAACCAGTCGTTCCCGCAGATTGCCGGACATCTGCTTTCGGCTTCCATCCTTTCGATACCGGCGGCGGTGGTGATGGCGAAACTACTGCTCCCCGAAAGTGAAAGGCCGGAGACGCTGGCCGGTGTGCCGCCGGAAGATCAGGCAATGCGCTCGCCCAACTTGATGAGCGCCATCATTCAAGGCGCGATGGACGGGTTACGACTCGCGGCGGGCATCACGGCTTTGTTGATTGCAGTGCTCGGACTGGTGGCGCTTGCTGACAAGCTGCTGGCCTTCGTCAGTTCATGGTTTGGCTTGGCAGAGCCGCTTTCGATTGTGCGTATATTGAGTTGGCTATTTTATCCGGTCGCCTTTCTGCTCGGCTTGCGAACCGACGACGTGCCGGAAGCGGCGCGGTTGCTCGGCGAGCGGGTGATCTTGACCGAAGTCGTCTCGTATCAAGACCTGTCAGCCATGATCGCCACAGGCACGGTGAGCGACCCGCGCACCGTAGTGATTTTGAGCTATGCGCTTTGCGGTTTTGCGCACGTCGCGTCGGTGGCGATTTTTATCGGCGGCACGGCGGTATTGGTTCCTTCGCGGCGGGATGATTTGGCCAGTCTCGGATGGCGCGCGCTGTTGGCGGCGACGTTAGCAACCCTGATGACGGCTTGCATAGCGGGTATCTTCAGCAGCGGTGAAGGCATTCTCCTTCTGCCTGTCGCACCGTAAAGTGCGCGAAAGTTCTCCGTGTCTCTATGACAGACCAACAGCGGCGTGTCGTATCGGAAGAGGTTGCATATCAAACTCGATGCGCGGTTTTGCGGCGCAATCGCTTGCTGATGGCAGCAGTGACTTTCACGTTGGCGCTGCTGATTAGTCTGATCGTATGGCTATGTTGGTGATGTGAAGGTCAGGGAGTCGCACTACAAGAGGATTGGGGTAGGCGTGCGCGCTAACCTTTTTCCGCACACGCCATACCTTACAGTCATAGATTGACAAACTTCATCATGGCTTCCGGGTAACGCAGTCCCGCGACGTTCTTATGCGGCGCGAGAGCTTCGATGCTGGCCAGTTCATCCGCAGTAAATTCGATGTCAACCGCGCCGAGATTCTCTTCGAGATAGCTGCGCCGTTTGGTTCCGGGAATGGGCACGATGTCATCGCCTTGTGCCATCACCCACGCAAGCGCCAGTTGCGAAGCCGTGCACTTCTTCTCGGCAGCAATCTCTTTGAGCCGTTCGACGACGGCAAGGTTACGGTCGAAATTCTCGCCCTGAAAACGCGGCGCATAGCGGCGATAGTCATCCTCAGCCAGATCATCAAGGCTCTTGATCTGCCCGCTTAAAAACCCGCGACCGAGCGGGCTGTAAGCAACGAATCCGATATTTAACTGGCGACAGGTTTCAAGGATGCCGTCTTCAGGGTCGCGCGACCACAGCGAATACTCGGTCTGCAAGGCGGCGATGGGATGCACGGCTTGAGCGCGATGCATAGTCTCGCTGCTTGCTTCCGAGAGGCCGAGAAAGCGCACTTTGCCTTCTTCGACGAGTCGCGCCATCGCGCCGACAGTCTCTTCAATAGGCGTCGTCGTGTCTACGCGATGCTGATAATAGAGGTCAATCACGTCAACGCCGAGCCGCTTCAAACTGGCTTCACAAGCCGAACGCACGTATTCGGGTTTGCCAATGATGCTGCGCTTCATCGGGTCATCGGGGTCGCGATAGATGCCAAACTTGGTGGCCAAGACGACCTGTTCGCGGCGGTCGCGAATAGCGCGTCCGACCAGTTCTTCGTTGGTATAAGGGCCGTACATATCCGACGTATCGAGAAAGTTCATGCCTGAATCAAGCGCGCGATGAATAGTGGCAAGGGATTCCGCATCATCAAGCTTGCCGTA
The DNA here is from genome assembly GCA_964468725.1 of uncultured Clostridia bacterium. Classification (GTDB taxonomy): domain Bacteria; phylum Acidobacteriota; class Blastocatellia; order UBA7656; family UBA7656; genus CAYXVU01. Next base: position 13,828 of record CAYXVU010000115.1, on the reverse strand, counting down.
AAATTCTGACATACCCATGCAGCCGAGTCCGATGGCCGAAACGGTTAAATCCGCGCCGAGTTTTCGGTATTTCATTCTTCACCTCTTCTCTCTATTGAATTGCGAGTTGCTCACTGCCGGTAATGGTAGCTCATCAGCTTGCGCCTTGTCATTTTCGATAGGCACTGTCACTATGCGAACGTGCGCGCCGTCGTCCAACGAGTCACAGATTCGAGCGTCGAAGTCGCCGGTCAAATCGTCGGCCAGATCGCGCAGGGACTCCTGGTTTTGCTCGCCGTTGCGACGGATGACCAACGCGAAGATGCAGATTATTTAGCCGACAAGATCGTCAACTTGCGCGTCTTCACGGATGAAGACGACAAGATGAATCTTTCATTGAGCGACACAGGTGGGGCGATGCTCGTCGTGTCGCAGTTCACCCTTTATGGCGACGTGCGACGCGGCAGGCGACCATCGTACACGGACGCTGCCGCGCCGGAAAAAGCGAACGAGTTGTACGAGTACTTCGTCGCGCGCGCGCGGGCTGGCGGCGTTCGAGTCGAAACCGGCGTCTTTCAAGCGATGATGAAGGTCAGTCTGACCAATGACGGGCCGGTAACGATTCTCCTCGATAGCCGAAAACTGTTCTGACCTACTCACCTGCTAGCGTAGGCCTTGCGATGGACTGCTGTT
>CAYXVU010000115.1:0-13056 GCA_964468725.1 uncultured Clostridia bacterium | reverse complement strand
CCGACGACCAGACTCTCTTCGTCCACATCGTATTCCGCCGTATGCCATCCGGCAGTGATGCCGCGCGCGCGGTTGCCGACGCCGAGAAAGTAATAAAAGCCCGGTATGACTTTTTGAAAGTGGGCGAAGTCTTCAGCGGGCATAAACGGTTTCGGCGCGATCAAATTCTGCGCGCCGACGATGCGCCGCATGGTGGGCAAAGTCTCTTCGACCAGCTTGGGGTCGTTGTAGGTGACCGGCGAAGAGTTGTCGAACGTCAATTCGAAACTTGCGCCATAGGCCGCCGTCACTTTGTCGAGCGTCTGCCGCATCAACTCTATCGAGCGCGTTCGCACCTCTTCATTGAGCGTGCGCATCGTGCCTTCAAGCTTCACCTCTCCAGCGATGATGTTGTAGCGGTCGCCGCCATGAATCGTGCCGATGGTGATGACGAGCGGTTCGAGTGGGTCAATGCGACGGCTGCGAATGGTCTGCAAAGCGGTCACGCATTCGGCAGCGATGATGACCGCATCGGTTCCGAGGTGCGGCTGCGCGCCATGCGATTTTTTGCCGCGAATGAGGATGGTGAAGCGATCCGATGACGCCATCGCTGCGCCGGAATGATAGCCAATCTGACCGGCTTCAATGCCCGGCATGGTGTGCAGGCCGAAGATGGCTTGCGGGCGCGGATTTTCGAGTACGCCTTCTTTAATCATTAACGCCGCGCCGCCCTCCTCACCGGCTGGCGGCCCTTCTTCGGCGGGCTGAAAGATAAATTTGATTGTGCCCGGTATCTGATCGCGCATACGGGTCAGGACTTCAGCGACGCCGAGTTCGACCGTCGTATGCACATCGTGACCGCAGGCATGTTTAACGCCAGGGTTCTTCGATTTGTAGGGCACGTCTAAGGTTTCCAGAACCGGCAGCGCATCCATATCGGCGCGCACAGCGACAACCGGGCCGGGCTTGCCGCCTTTGAGTAGAGCGACGACGCCATGACGCGCGACGCCAGTTTTGACTTCGAGTCCGAGAGCTCGAAGTTTTTCCGCGACGATGCGCGAGGTGCGCTCTTCCCGATTCGAGAGCTCCGGGTACATGTGAAAATCGCGGCGCTGTTCGATCAATTTGGCGCGCATCGCTTCGGCCATCTGCGCGATATGCGCGTCGCGGGCTTGCAGGGTCGAAGCGCTTGCGAGGTTGCCATTCGAGCGCACCTGCGCGACCGACCCAAGCGCGAGCATAAGAGCGAGTGCAATAGCGATGATGATCCTCTTTTTCATTACGACTCCCCGAAATAGAATTGCGAAAGACCGTTGACGCGGCGCAGGCAAGATATGCTTTCGGCAAAGCTCCGGTCAAGCGCAACGAATTGACGCTCTCATTTCAACGTGCTGTAATCCTCTTTCCAACGCGCACCGGAGCGCAGTGGCTCGCCTGTCAATTCTCACCCAAGAGGAGGTTCTATGAAACGCAACTCTATATTCGTCGCATTGTCGCTCTTGCTTCTTTTCGTCAGCGCATCGGCGCAGCAGAAACGCGCGATGACCTTTGAAGACATCTTCACAGTCAAAAATGTCGGTGACGCGCAAATCTCGCCCGATGGCAAATGGGTCGCCTACACCGTCTCCGGCGCGGATATGAAAGAGAACGCGACCGACGCGGATATTTGGTTGGTAGCAACGGCGGGCGGCGAGGCCGTGCGCTTGACGACGAGCAAAAAGAATGACACGCAGCCGCGATGGTCGCCCGACGGCAAGCGGTTGGCTTTCATCTCGGCGCGCGAAGACCGACCGCAGGTCTTTTTGCTCTCACCGTTCGGCGGCGAAGCCGAACGCCTCACGGATTCGAAGACCGGCGTGCAGTCGTTTCAATGGTCGCCCGATGGTAAACGCATCGCTTACGTGGCGCAACAAGAAGCGACTCCTGAAGAAGAGAAGCGCGTAAAAGACCGCGACGACGCCATCGTCATTGATAAAAATTTCAAGTTCTCGCGCCTGTGGGTGATTGACCTGCAAACGAAGAAAGCTTCAGAGATCGTCAAAAACGATTACGTCATCAATGACCCGCAATGGTCGCCCGACGGTCACGCTATCGCTTACACCACGACGCCGACATCAAGACCTGATGACGGCAGCTTTGCTGACATTTATATTGTTGACACCGAGACGATGAAGACGCGCAAGCTCATCGAAAATCCGGGTCCTGATGGTTCGCCGCGATGGTCGCCCGACGGCAAATGGATTGCCTACCTCTCGCGCGGCACGCAATTCGGCGTCATCGGCCAGCAGAGTTTGAAGATCATTGCTGTCGAAGGCGGCACGCCACGCGAAGTCATGACCTCGTTCACTTATCAACCAGGCGCAGCGACTTGGTCAGCCGATGGCCGCACTCTCTATTTTAATGCTTCGGTGCGGACGGGCGCGCAACTCTTCGCCGTCGCGGTTTCCGGCGGGCAAGCGAAACCCATTACGCGACTGACGGGGCTGGCAAGCGCCGCAAGTTTTTCCAAAGATCGTTCAGCCGTTGCTTTCACGCGCTCAGATATGGAGCACGGGTCGGAGGTCTTCCAGGCGAAGATGGCCGATGTCATGGATAGCGAACGGCTCACCTCGCACAACACGCACATCGGTAATCTGGCGCTCGGCAAAAGCGAAGTCATTCGCTGGAAGAGTAAAGACGGCATGGAGATCGAAGGCGTGCTCCTCTACCCCGTCGGTTACGAAGCGGGCAAACGTTACCCGCTGGTGGCAGCGATTCACGGCGGCCCGGCGGGCGTGTGGACGGAAGGCTTCCCCTCTTCATGGGGTAACTTCGGCCACGTCTACGCGGGCAAAGGATGGGCGGTCTTTTACCCGAATGTGCGCGGCTCATCGGGCTATGGCGAAAAGTTTTTGCTCTCGAACGTCCGCGATTGGGGCGGCGGCGATTATCAAGACATTCAATCGGGACTCGATCATTTGATTGCCAAAGGCATTGCCGACCCGAATCGGCTGGCGCAGGTCGGATGGAGCTACGGCGGCTATATGACGGCGTGGACGTTGACGCAGACGAATCGCTTCAAAGCGGTGATGGTTGGGGCGGGGCTGACGAATATGTTTTCGATGTATTCAACCAACGATTTGCAGCGCGTGTTGGAAGCCTACTTCGGAGCCGAACCATGGGACGATTTGGAGATGTACTGGAAGCGTTCGGCGATGGCCTTCATCAAGCAAGCGAAGACGCCGACCTTGATTCTACACGGCGCGGAAGATAAACGCGTGCCGGTCGGACAAGCGCAAGAGTTGTACATGGGGCTGCTGAAAAACGAGATTCCGGTCGAATTGGTATTTTATCCGCGCGAACCGCATGGGTTACAAGAGCCCCGCCATCAGATGGACAAGATGAAGCGCGAATATGCATGGCTTTCGAAATACGTGCTTGGTGTGGAAGCGCCGATGAAGGAGATGGAGAAGAAACCGGAGGACAAGCCGTCAGCAAATCAACGATGAATCAAATACGCGAGCCGCTGATTCGTTAAGGATGGAATGAATCAGCGGCTCAGCAAGACAACCCCGTAACTTTCAGCCCGCCCCGGTTTACTTTTTCTTTTTGCCCTTCTTCTTTTCTTTACGTTCGGTTTTGGCGATGGCGCGGTCGTGTTCTTTCACAAGCAACGCCATCATCTCATTGCGACGATCATACAAGCGTTTGAGTTTACGTGGTTGATGACGCGCCATCGCATAGGCCGCAAGGATCGGCATGCCGATGGTCGAGTCCACATAACAGACCACGGTGTCGGGCAGTTGGTCGGGGTCAATCTTGCCCCAACTGACGGCTTCCGATGGCGTCGCGCCGCTCAGCCCTCCGGTGTCGGGGCGGGCGTCTGTGAGTTGAATGAAATAGTCATGGCCGCGCTCTTCGATGGCTAAGACTTCTTGAATCTGCGGCTCGGTTTGCAGGAGGAAATTTTTCGGGCTGCCGCCGCCGAAGATCAACACTCCGGATTTACCGCCCGCGCGTTTGGCGGCAAGCACAATCGCTGCCGTCTCGTTGACATCCGCCGACACATCAAATTTCAGCCGGTTTCCCGTTAACGCCTTCGCCGCAACATTCATGCCGATAGAGCTATCCCCCGGCGATGAGGTGTAAATCGGCACCCCCGCTTCATAGGCCGCAGCCAGCACACTTTTACGCCCGATATCCAAAATGCGCTCGCGCTCGGCGACATATTTGCCGCACAGATAGTGAAACTCGGCGGTGCTCATCTCGCGTTGAAACTCTTCACCGGCGATGATCTGCCGATAAAAAGCATCGGTCGAAAGCAACACATCGTAGTCGAAGAAAATGTCATAGATACGCACGACGCCTTCTTCGCGCAACACAACATCGGAAGTCTGCACGTTGCCGCGATGCATTTTGAGACCAATGCCGAAATGCGTATCGTGATAGAGATTCGCGCCCGTCGAAACGATCCAGTCAACGAAGCCGTTTTCGATCAGCGGAATGATTGCCGACATGCCCAATCCGGCGGGCGTGAGCGCCCCGGTCAAACTCAAGCCAATCGTCACATCATCCTTGAGCAGCTTTTCGACAAATAGCTGGCAGGCTTCGCGCAGCCGTCCGGCGTTGTAGGCCAAAAAGGCCGATTCGACCAATTCGGCTACGCTGGTCGTTGGAGTGACGGGCTTCGGATCAATCTTTGCGCCACGTAGAAATTTATGTCTCTTCGCCATCGTAACCTCGAATGAAAAAGTGTCGGCGGCAAATCAACGCATCGGTTGCCGCGCTCAATGCCTGCTTAGGTTAGTTTTTACCGGGCGGTAATGCAAACTCTGCGCTTTGAAAACTCACAGAAGCCCCATCTACACAGCCTTGGAATTCGCTCAGATACCAAAGGCCAGCGGCAGTACACAGGCGGTTAGCCTGAAATCACAACGACAGCGATCTATCTTAATCGAGCCGATATTTGGCCTTCAAAAAGAGGGATACCATCATCATAAAGGGGCTGCGGAATTATACGGAGGAAGAGATCGCCTTCTTAATCTCTCGAATACGGCGCTCATCGCGCTGATAGAATGTCCACTGCTTAATTCTCTTTACGCGAACGAGCCCTACCTGCGAGAGAATCTTCAAGTGCTCGCTCGCCGTGGGCTGACTGACGCCAAGCTTCTCGGCAATAAAGAGGCCACAAACCCCATCCTTGACCAAGTCACCTTCTACTTGCGGGGAAAAATGCTGAGTCGGATCCTTGAGCCACTCTAAAATCTGAAGCCTGCGCTCGTTGGCAAGGGCTTGAATCGTTAGCACCATGTCGCTGTCCATAATTAGTCAGTTTCCTAATTGCCTAAATCTCTATACTCCCTTATACTGCAAAAAGCATCGTACAACAAGGGTAAGCTTGCTTGCCAGATTGATTCGATTGTTAAGTTGACCAGGAGATTTTATGACAACCTTGGCCTGTCAAATGATTAGTCGAGATCAAATACGCGAGGTCGAGCACATTATTCAGCCCTACATACGTCGAACCCCCATCCTCACTGTTGATGGCGCCGACTTTGGTCTCAATCCGGTTCAGTTGAGCCTTAAATTAGAGTTGCTACAGCACTCCGGATCGTTCAAGGTTCGAGGAGCTTTCACTAACCTCCTGACGCGGCCAGTCCCGCAAGTCGGTATCGTGGCAGCCTCTGGCGGCAACCACGGCGCTGCTGTTGCCTACGCCGCAATGAAGTTAGCCAAACCCGCCAAGATATTCGTTCCTACGGTTGCTTCGCCGGAAAAGGTCGAGCGGATTCGGGGGTACAAGGCGGACTTGGTAGTGGTCGGCGAACGGTATGCGGACGCGTTGGCAGCCAGTGAAAAGTGGGCTGCGGAGTCGGGGGCGATTTCTATTCATGCCTACGACCAGACCGAGACATTGCTCGGCCAAGGGACAGTCGGGTTAGAGCTTGAAGAGCAGTGCCCTGACTTGGATACCCTATTAGTTGCTGTTGGTGGAGGCGGTCTAATCGGCGGCATTGCCGCCTGGTATGGTGGGCGAATCAAGATCATCGGCGTCGAGCCAGAGTTGGCCCCGACGTTGACCCATGCCTTGCAGGCGGGCAAGCCTGTAGACAGTCCGGCTGACGGAGTTGCTGCCGACTCACTAGCGCCCAAACGGGTCGGAAAATTAATGTTTCCTTTGGCACAAGCTTATGTGGATCAGGTGTTATTAGTTACTGATGAAGCAATACGACAGGCACAAGCTGCACTGTGGCAGCGGATACGGCTGGTAGCTGAACCGGGCGGCGCGGCGGCCTTTGCCGCCCTGTTGACAGGCGTTTACCGACCCAAAGCAAAAGAGCGGGTTGGCATCCTCTTGTGTGGCGGTAACACCTCGGCAGTAGACTTCGGACGCTTATGACCGCGAACTCTTATGGGATCGCCCCCTTGCTACCTACGCTCGGCTTCGCTACCACAGGTGTAGTCAAGTAAGCCGGAGCGGAATGTCATCACGATAATTTTATTCGAGGAGTTTCACCATGCCTGTTTATGAAAAGCTCAGCGCCTTATCCATCTCACTGCCTGGAGTCGCTGCGCCCGTCTCCGCGTTCGTGCCTTTCGTCCGCACCGGCAATTTGGTCTATTTATCCGGCCACATCGCCAAGAAAGAGGGCAAGCCTTGGGTTGGGCAGCTTGGTTTGAACGTGACGACTGAAGAAGGCAAGGCGGCTGCGCGAGCCATAGCTATCGACTTGATGGGTACGCTACAGGCGGCAGTTGGCGACCTCAATCGAGTCCAACGAATCGTCAAGCTGATGGTTCTGGTCAACAGTGCCTCAACTTTTATCGAACAGCATTTGGTGGCTAATGGCGCTTCGGAGCTGTTCGAGCAAGTATTTGGGGATAGCGGAACTCATGCCCGAAGCTCCTTCGGCGTTGCTCAGATTCCTTTCGGTTCTTGCGTAGAAATCGAACTAATCGCTGAGGTGGAATAATAAACCCGCGCTCATACGGCTACACTTCCGCAGGTAGTGGGACTTGATTCTGTGACGATAAGGATGATGGTCTAATATGCTACAGCACATCGGTATCGTTGGTTGCTCTGCAGAAGGCGCAGCTCTTTGTTATAAGACCATCTGCATTGAGGGTTCCAAAGCGCTCGGCCCGTACGCCCATCCGGAAGTCTCTATGCACACACCCTCATTCGCTGAGTATGTTGAGTGTCTTCAGCAAGATGATTGGCGGGGGGTTGGCAAGTTGATGCTTTCTTCAGCGAATAAACTGGCGAAGATCAGTGCTAACTTTTTGATCTGCCCGGATAACACAATCCATCAAGCACTCCCATATGTTCTCCCGATCTCTCCATTGCCGTGGCTACACATTGCTGAAGTCGTCGCCGAGCAAGCCGTTGCGCGCGGCTTTCGTCGTCTCGGTTTGACTGGTACTCGTTGGCTGGTCAATAGCGAGGTCTACCCGGAGAAGCTTGCAACCTATGGCTTGGAGTATTTGCGACTGAGTCCTGCGGAGCGAGAAGAAATCAACCGCATCATCATGAATGAATTAGTCTACGGGATATTCAAACCGGAGGCAGTCGCATACCTTCAGCAGGTCATCCATCGTCTGAAAGAGCGAGGGTGTGATGCCGTCGTACTCGGATGTACCGAGCTTCCTTTGATCCTGAATGACTCCAACTCATCGTTACCGACACTGGATTCAACGCGTCTGCTTGCAGGCGCAGCAATCCGCCGTGCGACGCTGTAGTCTGTAGCTCTGAGTTGAGCGCAAATAGATTTTTTTCGACGCCGCTCAATCGAGCCGTCAATGCCATCGTTTCGATCATTGGAGCAGTTAGAGTCAACACGTGATTCTTTGGTGAGCCGTCTATGCTGACTTTTGATGACATCCTCAAAGCCCGTGACCGATTGCGCGGTGTGGCGCACCGCACACCCGCTCTGACCTCGCGGCAATTCAATGAAGAAGCAGGCTGCGAGGTCTACTTCAAGGTTGAAAACTTCCAGCGCGTCGGGGCATTTAAGTTTCGCGGCGCGTATAACAAAATCGCGTCACTCACTGATGAAGAGCGTCAGCGCGGCATCCTCGCCTACTCTTCAGGAAATCATGGGCAAGCGGCTGCGCTTGCTGCCAGACTTTTTGGCGTTCCGGCCACTATCGTCATGCCGCAAGACGCGCCGGAGATGAAAGTGGCGGCGACGCAGGGTTACGGCGCACGATTGCCGATGCATTGCAAACGCCGGTCGGCAAATTGACCTTCCCCATTATCAAAGAATTGATTGAAGACATCTTGTTGGTCAGTGACGAAGAGTTGATCGAAACCATTCGCTTTATGTGTGAACGGATGAAAATTTTAATTGAGCCGTCAGGTATAGCCGCCGCTGCGGTTGTGCGTCACAAGAAATTCGACTTCGCAGGCCATCGCGTTGGGGTTGTGCTGTCGGGCGGCAACATTGATATGGCAAAGCTTGCAGGCTACTTGCAACAGACGGAAAACAAATGACGGTTGCCCAAGCGATGGGGCAAAAGAGATGGAGTTTTGAGATATGAAAGAAGAAACCCTTGATCCGGAAGATTGGGAAGAGTTACGACAGTTCGGGCATCAGATGGTTGATGATATGCTGGATTGGCTACAGACCTTGCGCGAGCGCCCTGTGTGGCAACCGGTGCCTGCTGAGGTGAAAGCTCGTTTCCAGCAAAGCCTGCCTCTCGAAGCTCAAAACCTGAGAGAGGTTTACCATGACTTCTTGACCGATGTGCTTCCCTTTCCGAATGGCAACCAGCACCCCCGCTTCTGGGGCTGGGTGCATGGTACAGGCACGCCTTTTGGGATGTTGGCTGAGATGCTGGCGGCGGGGATGAACCCCAACGTTGGGTTTGGCGAGCAGTCTGCCGTGTATGTGGAAAAACAGGTGATTGACTGGTGCAAGGAGATGCTCGGCTTTCCCGCCACCGCCAGTGGCATTCTGGTCAGCGGCTGCACAATGGCGAACCTGACGGGGTTGACAGTTGCCAGAAACAGCAAAGCCGGATTCAACGTGCAACAACAAGGCTTACAAAACTCCGCTTCGAAAATGGTTTTATACGGCTCTAGCGAAACCCATAATTCGATTCACAAAGCGGTTGAGATTCTGGGGCTGGGCAGTGAGTCATTGCGGCGCATACCTGTTCACACAGATTTCCGGATCGACCTAGACGCGCTGCAAAGGGCAATTGCCGAAGACAGGGCGAAAGGACTGAAACCGTTCTGCGTCATCGGAAACGCGGGCACGGTCAACACCGGTGCTACTGACGATTTGAACGGATTGGCTGATCTCTGCGCCTCTGAAGGGCTATGGTTTCACATTGACGGAGCGTTCGGCGCGCTGGCGGCTTTGTCGCCGCAGTACCGTCCGGTCTTAAAGGGAATGGAGCGCGCCGATTCTCTCGCCTTCGATTTACACAAATGGATGTCGATGCCGTATGAAGCCGGATGCGTGCTGATTCGCCATCCGGACAAACACCACGAGTCGTTTTCCGCTTCCGGCGCATACCTCTTGCCACTGTCACGGGGCGTGGCGAGCGGCATCTGGTTTAGTGAATATGGTGTGCAGCTTTCGCGTGGGTTTCGCGCCTTAAAGGTTTGGCTCTCGATCAAAGGAAATGGCATAAATAAATACCGCCGCCTGATCGAACAAAATATCTCACAGGCAGCGTACCTCGCCTCTTTAATCGAATCGTCCCCCAACCTGGAACTGCTTGCGCCGGTGCCGTTAAATATCGTCTGTTTTCGATTCGTAAAAGAGGGTCTGAACGAAGACCAGCTTACCGAATTAAACAAAGAGGTCTTGTTGCGCTTGCAGGAGAGCGGTATTGCTGTTCCGACCTACACAATCATTCGGGGGAAATTTGCCATCCGCTGTTCGATAACCAACCACAGAAGTCGACAAGAAGATTTCGAACTCCTTGTTGACCAGGTGCGCAAGATCGGTAGAGTACTTGAGAAAACCTGACCATCAGAAGGTGCGATGAGGGTTTTCCTGTAACCTGGTGCCGCGCTAATGCTCTCTTGTTCTACTGCTCGTGCGTCGGCTTACCGGAACGCCTCGCGTGATTCGAGGTGCGCTTCAATCTCGGCGCGCGTGCGCCAAGCGGCACGCATCTCTTTTTTAGCAAATAACTCCAGTTGGTCGCCGAGATGGAGCGAACCGGGTTGTGTCGCGTTCCCATAGCTGGTGATGACGCGGGCGCGCACCGGAGTTGAAAACTCGATGGCTGCAACATAAGAATCGCCGCCGACAGCCCGCAAGCGGCCATCTTTCTCCGGCGCATAACCGACGACGCGGAAGATGCCCAACTGCCCTATGCCACCATTGGCGGGCAAATCGTATTTGCCATATCGCAACCGCGCCACACTGCCCCACTCGACATCAAGCGACCCATAGGCCGTCTGGATTTTCTTTGCGGCAACCACCAAGGCGGCAACGGCTTTTTTCGGATCCGCTAAGCCGTCAGGCGTCGTGCGCGGCTTCTTTTCGTCCCATTGAACGGCGAAGACTTTATGGGCATTCGCGCCGAGCAACCCCATCTCTTGCGCCCAAAACGTAAAGAGCGCCGCACCGCGACTCTTTGCATCTGCTGTGCGATCCCACTTTTCTAGAACCTCTGCCGCCCGCAACACCTCTTCGCCACCCTGTTCGCGCGCTGCCAGAAGCAGATCATCAAGAATACGGTCGGCCAGTTCTGAACGATTGGAATGTTTGTATGCGATCAACTCTTCGAAGCTGATGCGCGAGTCTTCGTCGAGCATGCGCGCTGATCGTTGCGGGCGAAACTCCATCGAGCGCGGAGCGAGGTAGCGCGGAAATTTGTTCGCATCAAAAGCCAGCGGAAAGGTCACCGTCCAGGGCGGGTCATTGGCATTTTGCAACCAATGGCTCGGCGGGTCGGTCACCTTTGGCAGAGCGCGATAGGCATGAATCTGCGTCCACAATGTTGCCGACGTGTCGCCGGGAACGACGCCGCTCCAATAGTCCCAATCGCCATGCGGGCGAACCGGCACGGTGGCATTGAACAGATAAAAGATGTGACCTTTGCGGTCTGCGTACATCACGTTGAACATCGGAATCTGTAAGCGTGCGAGCGCAGCTTCAAATTGCGCAAGGGTTTTTGCTCTCGCCATATCCCACCACTGCTCCATCATCGCCGGACGATCAATTCCGGCAACCCGAAGCGCGATGGCGCGCCCTCCTCTCTCGGCAATCACCGGCCCGTGAAGCGAACGCTTAACGGTGAGCTTCTCTTCCGTGAATGACCCATCCGCCTGTCTGATTTTCAAAGTCTGTTCGGCTTGATCGAAGGCGCGCTCTTTGCCATTCCACCGATAGCCAGCGCCCGCGAGCGTCAATTCATACAGATCATCGCCATCGTGCGTGTTGACCGTGTGAGACCAACCTAAATCATCATTGAAAGCGATGCCCATGACCGGGAAGCCGACGAGCGTTGCCCCGTAGGCATTCACCCCCGGCGCTGTGAGTTGCGATTCGTAAAACAGAAACAGGTCAGACCAAGGCAAGTGCGGATTGGCCAGCAACATCGCGTGCCCGTTTGCAGAGCGTGCAGGAGCAATCGCCCAAGTGTTCGAACCTCGCTCGCTTAAATGCCGCGCGGCGCTTCCGGTTACGCCTTGATTGGCGACAAAGACGTAATGAATCACCCGCTGCGTATGCGCAAGCACGTCTTCGGCAGTTACCGGCAAGACGCTTTCAACTTCGTCTGAGAGGCGGTCTTTATACTCACGCCCGTAGTCGCTGATGCCAAGCGCGAAAGCCTCAAGACATTTGCGAAACGCGGGTGACTGTTGCTTGTACCACTGGCGTGCGCGTTCGGGGATGCCGACTGTGCGAACCCACTTGTCAGAAGCCAGATAGCTCTGCCCCCAGTATTCTGCTGCCCGCCCGCGCGCTTGCCCGTAGAGCCGCAAAATCAAGTCCCCATGGCTGTGCATCTGTGCGCGGCCAAAGGCATAGAACAACGACTCGTTGTCTTTGGCAAAGATGTGCGGCACGCCCCAGTTGTCCCAAAGAATCTCGGCGCGCGGCGCGCTCATCGTCGGGTGAGCAACCAGCGGCATCCCCATAATCAGAAAAAGCAGAACGGCGTATACTCCCTTCACGATGCCCCCTCTCGCTGTCTGAAACTTCACAGCCGATTGTCGTCAACTGTTGACAGCTTACCGTGCCAAAAATATAATTGGCAGTCTTTGGTCGAGAGTGCTAAAACTGCTGCTCTCAACCGTACAGTCATGTTTGATCCGAGTAGTGTTCTTATATCAACAAAGAAAGGAGTTTGAAAAGTCATGGCAAGCATCAGACCTCTGCATGATCGAGTGATCGTCAAAAGAGTGGAAGAACAAGAGCAGATTCGTGGCGGCATCATTATCCCCGACACGGCGAAAGAGAAGCCCCAAGAGGGGCAAGTGATCGCTGTTGGCGCAGGCAAAAAGCTGGATAACGGTGAGCGCGTCAAGCTGGATGTCGCGGAAGGCGACCTCGTGCTGTTTGGCAAATATGCCGGCACCGAGATCAAACTGGATGGCGAAGAGTATCTCATCCTGCGCGAAGACGACATCCTTGGCGTCGTCGAGAAGACCGCCGATAAAGCAAAAGGCAAAGGTAAATAACCGTTTTATAGGAGGAATATATGGCTAAACATATTGCATTCGGCGAAGAGTCTCGCCGCAGTTTGCTCGCTGGCGTCAATCGTCTGGCAGATGCAGTCAAAGTGACCCTCGGCCCGAAAGGCCGCAACGTCGTCATCGAAAAGAAATTCGGCTCGCCCACCATCACCAAAGACGGTGTCACGGTTGCCAAAGAGATCGAACTCGAAGACAAATTGGAGAACACCGGCGCGCAGATGGTGCGCGAAGTGGCTTCGAAGACTTCCGATGTGGCGGGCGATGGCACGACCACTGCTACGGTGCTCGCTCAAGCCATCTTCCGCGAAGGCGTCAAGACCGTTGCTGCGGGCGCTAACCCCATGGCGCTCAAGCGCGTCATTGACAAGGCCGTCGAACGCGCTGTCGAAGAGATCAAGAAACTCTCCATACCCGTCAAAGGTGATGCCATC
>CAYXVU010000114.1:0-18612 GCA_964468725.1 uncultured Clostridia bacterium | reverse complement strand
TGTCATCGCCACCGCCAGCACTGCCATCAGTACGGTTTGTTTTCTTCTCATCTTAATCCCTCTCCAAAGGTAATTGGAAATTTCACACTCGGCGCTTAACCAAAGGTCAAGCAAACTTTAATTCCTACTTATTAAATCTAGCCCGAACTGCAGCTTAATTGCCGTGCTAGTCGTCAAGAATTCAGGTCCAGAATCCTAATTTCAATCCGTGCGAACCTTAACCGGGACCTAATGTGAGGCTCATAGTACCATAGCACCCAATATGCCACAACTCAGGATTGAAAAATCTTACTTTCAAAACAGCCAAATCAGCGTATGTGAAGGAAAATCAGCCATATACTGGCAGAGAGCGAAGATATTTCCAAACGCTTTCATTGAAAGTATGGATACCTTGTATCCATACGCCGTCTACTACCGTTCCAGAAAATCTGGTCTCTGTGCTCAGGAAGCCCAATTCAGAAAGCGTCAGGAGTCTACAGGGGCATGGGCAAATTCAAGGCAAAGTCTTTCCATACCGTCTTTGCCGATGAAGCGGTTGCACACATAAGCCAGGCAGTTCAAGGTTCGATTAGCAGAAACAACGCGGACAAAATCGAACTCGGCAGGAGCCATCCGTACACACAACCGTAGTCCCATCGAACTGCCATCTTCGCCGCGCGCCGTCTCTTGCGCCAACCGTTTACCCGCTTCGCTAAAATATTCAATCTGAAAGAGTTCGTTCTTCGGCTTGCGCGGCACACGGCGCCGATCACGTCCCGACCAACTCTTGGTTCGAAAGACCATCCAGGGCTTTTCCAGATAGCCCATCGGCGGATGCTCGCCGATAAATTCCAAGCCGATGACACGCACGCCGTTTTTGGCAGCCCCGACCCGTCGCACCAATGCATAGACGTTGTAACTCGGAGCACCGTAGGCGTGGCTGCGTAACTTGTCGGGCAAAGGCAAGGTCAGGTAGACCACCATCCCGTGCCGCAAATACTTACGCAATCGCAGATTCAAGCCGGTTCGGCTGAGGTCTATTGTCTCGGTGACCTGTTGCCATTTCCCTTGCTTCTTATCGTGACCGGCAACGCGCACCGGCAGCGATAACTTGATCCGTTCTGAACGGCGGCGACTATCTTTTGACTCCGCGCCCTGCAGATAATCGCTGAAGCAAGGCGCAGAGAGGTTTATGCCGGATGGTTGAGCAAACCTGCCAGAGTCTTCTTGCTTGGCGGGCGGTTGCTCGGTCGGGGAAGCCGCTGTTGATCGCAGCGAGCCGGAAACCATCCCTTGAGCATCGGGGTTGCGGTCACGCGCCCGGCTAACTGGGTATCCAGCTTGGGTTGGAGTCACTTGATCGTAAGCCGACCGCTTTTCCCATAAAGCAAGCGTTTTCAACGCTTGATATGCCTTATCAGCAGCCCGTTCCATACGCGCTTTGATGTCCTCCGGCAAGGTTGAGGCGAAGGAGTAAGGCGGAAACAAGATGGGGAGAGTCTGTCGATAGGCTCTCTGAACCTCCTCCAAACCGGCGTCGCGCTCGACATTCAAAACGTGGTAGCAGATATTGCTTGCCTCAATGCGGCGCAGCAATTGTCCGAGTTCAATGAGCCTCTTTTTCTTTTGCTCGACGCTGGATTCCGATCTCCGTGTCGAGGGGTGGGCGACGCGAGGGTCGTTTTGAGAGGTCTGCATATGCCTTGCACCTCCTACGCCATTGTTTTGTAGGGTTGAAGAGAGGGAGCAAAGCAGGGAGTTTGGAGCCGTAAAACCCGCTCATTATGAGCCGGAGAAGAAATTTGTCAAGACTCATTTTCCAACACTTACCGCAACCTACAAGTGCGGAGAGTGTGCGATATAGCCCAACTTTCTAAAAAATTGGGGGGCTTGGTTGCCAATTGAGCGGCGCAGCATCTAGTTAGGCCAGATAGTCGTTGCAACCCTCAGAGATTGATACTACAATCGCCGACGACCAAACGTTGATGACTTTGGTTCCTGCTGATTCGCTAACGCATTCGAGAACACGAGCGCCGCATCACTCTATAATCTTCTCCACATTGGCCTGTTGAACCTGCTGGCCAAAGGAGGAACGACTATGAAAAGCGTCATCGGCTTGCTCTTCACCCTGAGTTGCCTAACCGGCGTGTCGGCTGCCACACAAACCACAGCCAATCAAAAAGGGCCGACAGCGACGCTGAGCGGGCGGGTTCTGCTTGCAGATAAAGGCATGGCAGGCATCACGGTCGTATTGATGGCTGCCGAAACCTTTAACCGACCGGAGCCAGTCGCCAAAGCAATAACCGTCGAAGGCGGGCAATATCGGTTAACCAAGGTTCCCGCTGGCCCCTACACCCTCTCCGCCTTTGCGCCTGGTCATATTTTGACAGACGGATTTACCCGAGGTTTGTCGGGCAAGCCGATCAGCATAAGCGAGGGCGAGCAGGCTGACGGGATCGAATTGTCACTCATTCGCGGAGGCGCAATCAGCGGACGGCTCACCAATGCGGAAGGTCATCCTTTGGTTGAAGAGAGCATCGGGCTGATGCGGGTTGGTGAAAACGGGCGACAGCAGATGTTGTATCCGCCGGGTTTTTCGAACTTCAGAACCGATGACCGGGGCATCTATCGCGATCTTTTGGAGGCTCATCCATGTCATTAACCTGTGCCCTACGCGCCTGTACGTTTCTACTTGTCGCTTCGCTCGTCCTCTCCACCTTGCCTGCCATACAGGCGCAAGAGGAGAGAGCCAGCCAAGAAGGCACGGGCTCGATCTCCGGGCGCGTCGTCATTGAAGGCAGACCGGCGGTCGGCATTGCTGTCGTGATGCTTGCCGAACCGAGCGACCCCAAACAAGCCGCAGAAGTTATGCTGCAAGGGCTGGCGACGACGAAGACGACCACCGATGCGGACGGCACCTATCGCTTCGCCAACCTGCGCGCCGGAAAATATGTGATCTACCCTTATGCCCGCGCCTATATTCCCGATCCGGTCAAAAAAGCCGACGCCGATAAAAAGGCGGATGCGGATAAAAAACCAGGTGATGAATCAGCCGACACGCCGCCGAGTGATTTCATCGGCGGCTTCGGCAGCGGCTTCGAACGAGAGCTCAAGTTGGAGAAAGATCAGGAACTCACTGGTATAGATTTCTCGCTAGTGCGCGGCGGCGTCATCACAGGCCGGGTTACGGATGAAGCCGGTCGCCCCATCCTGCGCGAATTCGTTTCCATCACCTCTGCCGATTCGCCTAATTCCTCTGGCCGCGATTTGATGAGCGCGCAGATCATCTTCGGAATGAATATGCTGATGACCGATGATCGCGGCATCTATCGCATCTATGGCCTCTCTTCGGGTCGCTACTATGTGAGCGCGGGCAGCGCCGGTCTGTTGCCCAATGTCGGCCCCTTTGTCAGAGGTCGCGCCAATCCGCGCACCTATCATCCGGGAGTGTTGGAGAGGTCGCGCGCCAAAATCGTTGAAGTCATTGCCGGACAGGAGACGCTCGGCATAGACATTCGCATGGAATCGTCTCGCCGCGGCTTTGAAGCCAGTGGTCGCGTGATTGATGCCGATACCCGAAAGCCTGTGCCCAATGTCATGGTTGCCTATTCGAAAGCGCCGCCCCCGCCACCGCCTCCGGGCGCTCCGCCTGCCGATAGCGAACGTCCCGATGCCGATGATTCGGCGGATTTCGGGCTGGGCGGCGGCGGCATCATCGCTTCCGATACCAAAGGCGAATTCAAATTCAAAGATGTGCAGCCCGGCAAGTATCAGGCTCTCGCCGTCGGGCTGCGCCGCCCCGAAGAGAACGAATACTATGCCGAGGCGACGACCTTCGAGGTGAAAGACGGCAATGCCTCCGGCATCGAAATCAAACTCCTGCGCGGGGCAACCATCAGCGGCACGATGGTATTAGAAGACCCCGCCGCGCCGCTCAATCCGACTCTCTGGTCGCAAGTTTCGATCAGCGCATCGGTCATCCCCCCCACGCCTACCAGTGCCGGTCTGGCTATCCCAAGCGGCAGCCGCGTCAATGCGGACGGCAGCTTTCAGGTGAAAGGGCTACGTCCCGGCAAGGCACACCTCAACGCGCATAGCGTATCGGAAGAACAGCAACTCCGCTTACTGCGGGTCGAGCATAACGGCGTGACGGTTACGGACGGCATCGAAGTCAAAGCCCGCGAAAACCTCACCGGCGTGCGAATGGTGATGGCGCTGGCGCAGGGCGTCATCAAAGGCCGGGTTATCATCAACGACGGCAAGTTGCCGCCGGGCGTGAACTTGCATATTGTCGCGGTGCGCACCGGCGCAGCAGACAGTTCGCAAGGCAATGCCGAAGCTGACAATCAAGGCAACTTCACCATTCGCGGATTGCTGCCCGGCAGTTACGATGTGAAGGTTTATGCCTACGGCTATGACGACGATGAGGATAAGGACAACGATGATGATGACGATGACGATGATGAGGATGATCTTGACCATGAGGACAAGCCGCTCACCGTGCAAGCCGTCATCGTCAGCAATGAAACGCCGACGGAAGTTACGCTCTATGTAACCTTGAAAAAGAGAGATTGAGAGCAGAAAGCATCGCTCGAAGTTCTGTCTGCACAAGCGCAGGGGTAGGGAGGCAGACTGGTTTGCAGGCAATTTCCGACGCTCGCCAAAGAAGAGGGATGATATGCAAAGAGGATTTGTGCCAATCATTGTACTCGCACTTGCGCTCTCCGCGATTGCGCAAGAAGCGCCGCGCCCTTCCGCAAAAGCGCCGCAAACACCCGCCAAAACTCAAACTAAACCGCCCGCTCAAAAGAAAAAAGAGTCGGCTAACGCCATCACCGGGCGCGTCGTCGGAGAGAACGGGCAGGCGCTTGGCGAAGCCTCTGTCATGCTGCTGCCTGCGAATTTGGGAGACAATGAATCGCGCAGCGCCGCCGCCATGCTGCGCCCCATTACCACCGAAGCCGATGGACGGTTTGACATTCCCAACCTCGAACCGGGTTCCTACTCCCTTACCGCCATCTTGCCGGGATACGTGGCGCGCAGTTCGCGCGAGTCCGCTTACTACCGCCCCGGCGATTACGTGACCATTACGATGGTCAAAGGCGGGGTCATCACCGGGCGAGTGACCAACTTCGCTGGTGAAGCAGTGGTCGGTGTGCGCGTAAAAGCAACGCGCATACGCGATACGGACAATCGCGCCGTGCGAGTCGGCGCAAGCAATACGACAGCCTACGGCGCGATAGGGATGGTGTTTGGCAGCTTGTTGAATGACTGGCAGACGGATGATCGCGGCATCTATCGCATTTATGGTCTTGAACCCGGCACCTATCATGTCTCAGCGGGCGGAAAAGGCTTCGTGTTTTTTTCGATGGGCGGCTATGACCGCGATGCGCCAACCTATCATCCGTCGGGAACGGTGGACACGGCTGCCGATGTCAGCGTGCGTGCCGGTGAAGAGGCCGCAGGCATTGATATTCGCTACCGCGACAATCGCGGTTATGCGGTCAGCGGCGCGATCATCGGAGCCAATGAAGTGAAGACCGATGCGGTAATCATCTTGTTGACCCGCGCCTCAACCGGCAACATCGAAAGCACCTCCTTCGTCTTTCCGAACTCGCCGGAGCGCGGTTTCCTCCTGAACTCCGTACCTGATGGCGAATACTACATCGCCGCAATGGCCGGAGGCGAATCGCGCGATTCGGCAGGGTCGGCCTCGCCGCCCCGTCGCGTAACAGTCAGAGGCGCGGACGTAACCGGCATCGAATTGACGCTGGCGTTGCTCGGCTCGGTGAGCGGGCAGGTCGTCTTGGAACGAGCCGTTGAGCTAGCCAACCGCCCCGAATGCAAACCGGCGCGGCCTTCGACTTTGCAAGAGATCATTCTGCAAACCAAAGCCGATAAGAGCGAGCGCCCGAAAGACGAACCCGACTCGCTCTTTGCCGTTTATGGCGATGCCTCGCCAGACGAGAAAGGCCAATTCAAGATTCGGCTGGTCGAAGCCGGGCAAAAATATCTGGCGATCAAGCTTCCCGGCGAAGACTGGTTTGTCCGTTCCATCATCTTGCCGCCGCCGACACCGGGCGGCAAACCGCTCAATGCTGGCAAAGATGGCTTCAAACTCAAGCCCGGCGAACAGGTGACTGGCTTGCGCGTGATCATCAGCGATGGCGCAGCTACCTTTGCAGGCAAGGTCATCATCCCCAAAGAGGAAGAGACGCTGCCCGCGCGCCTGCGCGTGCATCTGGTTCCGGCGGAAAAAGAGGCTGCCGACGATACGTTGCGCTACGGTGAAACACTGGTCAAAGGCGATGGTCTGTTCAAATTTACCAATGTCGCACCGGGCAAATACTGGGTCGTCTTTCGCCCCTTGCCGGACGACGAATCGCTTGAAACCGAAACCAAGCCGGTGGCCTGGGATGCGGGCGGCAGAACCGGCTTACGTTTTGAAGGCGAAGCGGCGGGGTTGACGATTGAGATCAAAGCCTGCGACCGCATTCAAAACCATGAGTTGAAGTATATGCCTCCTATGAAGGTCAGCAAACCAACACCGAAAAAACCTCTTTGAGACTCACCCGGTCGAGCCGCCGCTCTGCCTCCGCACTGATTACTCCGGTGAAGCAAAAGGCGCACGCTGGTTTGAATTTGCGCGTAGGCTCAAGCAAAATAGCGGCGGACTCTTCACCAACTATGAATATCGCCGACGTGATAACGGAAGGCGCGCGAATCCTTGCTCAATTCGGCGTCACAGATGAAAGACTGACGGCGGGTTTGCTTCTCAGCCATCTGCTCGAGATGGATCGCGCTCGCTTACTCATTCATTCAAAAGATCACCTCTCGACCGGGCAATACGAACGCTATCTCCATCTCGTCAAGCGGCGCGCACGCGGCGAGCCGTTGCAATACATCACCGGTCGTCAGGAATTTTATCACCTCGACTTTATCGTCACGCCCGACGTTTTGATTCCCCGCCCCGAAACTGAATTCCTCGTTGAGCGCGTGCTGGCGCTGGCGCGTAAAACCTGTGGCAAGACCTTCATCGCCGACATCGGCACCGGTTCCGGCTGCATCGCCACTACGCTGGCAGTGAATTTGCCGCTTGCGAGTTTTGTCGCCACCGACATCTCCGCCGCCGCGCTCGCCGTCGCCCGTCGCAACGCCGAACGCCACAAGGTAGATGAGCGCATCGAGTTTTTCGAAGGCGATTTGCTAACACCTTTAGCGACCGGCCAACTGGCCGCGCAGGTGGACATCATCGCATCCAACCCGCCTTATGTGCCTTCGGCGATGAGCGGCGCGCTGCAACGTGAAGTGCAGGAATGGGAGCCGCACGTAGCCTTGTTTGGCGGCTGTCAGGGACTTGACCTCTATCACCGCTTGCTCGAAGACAGCCCGACCTATTTGAAGAGCGGCGGTTATCTGGTCTGTGAGATTGGCTATCAGCAACTCGACGCGCTGCGGACGATGATCGCCTCTTCCGCTTTTGAATTGCGCGAGGTGACCGAAGATTTGCAAAGCATTCCGCGCATCTTGACGCTGCAAAAAAAGTGATCGGACATCCCCACCCAATTGAGAGGCAAATCAACGCAAGTCGTCTTCGATGAAGTCAGCCGCGCAATAGGCGGGCGGTTCGGCAGGGCGCATATCGAGTGCGTCGCTGACATCTTCTATGATTTCGCGGGTGATGAGCGCGCGACCAGCGGCAAAGCCATACAGCAAAGCGTTGTCACAGAGGTTGTTGATGATGCGCGGCACGCCTTGCGACAAGTGGCCGATCAATCCGACCGCCGCCTGATCGAAGAGATTGACATTGGTCGCGCCCGCAGACTTCAGGCGAAAGCGTATGTACTTGTTGATGTCAAAGACGCTGAGCGGTTTGAGGTAACAACGCAAGGAGACGCGTTGTTTCAGTTGCCGCAATCGCGGCGTGTTCAGCAGATCATCAAGTTCCGGCTGCCCGCACAGGATGATTTGCAGCAGCTTCTCTTCGCTGGTTTCGAAGTTGAGCAACAAGCGGGCTTCTTCAAGCAACTCCGGCGGCAGTCCGTGCGCCTCATCAATCAGCAAGACGGTCTTCAACCCTTGCGTATGGCGGGCGATCAAAAATCTGCCGAGCGCCGTTAAGGCTTCCGGTTTGGTTGCTGTGCGTTCCAGCCCCAGTTTGAATTCGTGCGTGATCTGCTGGAAAAACTCTGCGGCAGTCAGAAACGGATTGAAGAGATAGATAGGCAAGACATCGGCGCTACACTCTTTGAGCGCCAGCCGTAGAATCGTGGTCTTACCGGTTCCGGCTTCACCCGTCAATACGATCAAGCCCTTGTTTTCAGCGATGCCGTATTGCAACATTGCCAACGCTTCGATATGGCTTTCCGTTTTGAAGAGGTGGCGCGGATTCGGCGTCAATCCGAAGGGCGCTTCTTGCAACCCATAAAACTCCAAATACATTCGTCTCTCACCTTCCGTCGGGCATCGGTCAAACAAGAAATCCGACTGCTCTGATCGCCAATCAGCCGAACCTTGATGCAATCACCAGCCAATCGTGCCGCTCGAAACCCGCTTAATGAAGCGGCTCCATCAACTGGCAAATTTTGTACACAGCGCGTTGCCTTTCGGCTTCACCCTTTCGGTTGCTTCGGCGTCACCGAAAAGCGCGACCACGCGACCGGCCTCGGTCTGCGCTCTGCCGCATCCATTGCCGCTCGCAACGCTGCGCGAATCATCGCGGCATTTTGCAACCGCCGTTCACGGTTGATCTCCAACATCTTCATCACCACATCGGAGACCGCTTCGGGTACGGTCGGACAAAACTGATGCGGCGCTGCCGGAACCCGCTTGGTTCGCATCTGTCGCGTGTAGTCGGAGTTGTCAGAATCGAACGGCGCGCGGTCGGTCAACAATTCATAGAGCACCGCGCCCAGCGAATAGATGTCACTGAGGTGATCGAGGCTTTCGCCCTGCACTTGTTCGATGCTCAAGTACCCCGCAGGCATGCGCCGGGTGCGTTCGCGGTGCGCCCACTCCCTTTGCCGACCCATGGCGATGCCGAACCGGCTTACGATGGCGCGGCCATCTGGTTCGATCAACACCGCGCCGGGATGCAGGTTCAGATGTAAGACATCCAGTTCATGCGCCTGCCCTAACGCTTCCGCGATGTGGCTGCCAATCTCGATGGCGCGTTCCAAATCAAGCCAGCCATTCGCATCCAACACGGCGCGCAAGGTCTTCGCCTGCGGGCGATGTTCGCCGACCGAAAAACAGACGTTGCCCAATTGCTCGGCTTGGCTGACGGCGAGAATGTTCGGATGCAGCAAGCGGGCGGCGGCTTCGGCTTCGAGGTAGAACAACTCGCACTTTTTCGGATTGTGCGCCGCTTCTTCGGTCAGCACTTTCAACTCGACCAAACGCCCATCGCCGACTGCGCCCGCTAAGTAATACTCGGCGTCCTCTTCGTCTGCGAGCCGTTGCAAGAGGGTGAAGCGCTCCGCCAGAGCGCGGGTCAGGCGTTCGCTGATGATGCCGAGCGCACTCGAATCGCCCGGCACGGTCGGCTTCATTCCCAACAGGGTTGATCGTTTGAAAAAGACTCCTTCCATACCCGCTCTACCAACACAGCCCTTGATATTGCTCGCGCCGATCTTTCACCTCAAACAGGCGCACCAGATCAATGATGACTCTGCCATTATTCATCTTCTCGGCGAGCACCTTAAACTCCTCTTCTTTCTTTGCCACGACGATCACTTCGGAGCGCTCAACCACATCATTGAGCGACGAGCGCAACAGCGAAGAGATATGGGGAATCTCGCGCTCAATGTATTCTTTATTCGCGCCGAAGAGTTTGGCAAGTTCGACCTCCCGGTCATAGATCGTCAGTTGCAGCCCTTTGCCGATCAACGTCTCGATCAGATTCACCATCGGGCTTTCGCGCAGATCATCCGTCCCCGATTTGAAACTCAGCCCCAATACGCCGACCCGCTTGCGCCCGGTCTGCAACACTGCATCAATGGCGCGCTCAACCTGCAAGCGATTGCTGGTCAGCACCGAACCGAGCAGCGGGGCTTCGACATCCACCTCTTTCGCTTTGTAATTGATGGCACGCAAATCTTTCGGCAGACAGGAGCCGCCGAAGGCAAAACCGGGCTTCAAGTAATAGGGGGAAAGATTCAGTTTCGTATCTCGGCAAAAGACTTCCATCACGGTGTGGCTGTCTACGCCCAATGCTTTGCAGAGATTGCCAATCTCGTTGGCAAAGGTGACTTTGACGGCGTGAAACGCATTGCAGGCATATTTGACCATCTCGGCCTCTTTGACCGCGACACTGATGACCGGCGCTTCGACATCGGCGTATAAACGGGTCAGGGTGGCCGCCGTCTCTTCATCATCCGCGCCGATCAGCGTAAAGGGAGGGTGATAGAAATCGTAGAGCGATGTGCCTTCGCGCAGAAATTCGGGATTGATGGCAACGCCAAACTCTTTGCCCGCGCGTTTGCCGGAATAGACTTCGAGTGCCGGAATCACCGTCTGCTCAATCGTACCCGGCAACATCGTGCTGCGAATGGCAACGACGTGAAAGCGATCCTTTGCGGCAAGGGCTTCGCCGATCTCGCGGCACACGCGCTTGACGAAGGTGAGGTCGAGGCTGCCATTCGCCTTTCCCGGCGTGCCGACACAGATCAAAGAGACATCGGAGGCCAACACTGCTTCTTGCGCGTCGTTGGTCGCGCGCAGCAACTTCGCCCCCACCGCTCCGGCGATGGCGGCTTCCAGTCCCGGCTCGGTGATTGGTGCGCGCCCGCTGTTGATGATCTCGGCTTTCAGAGGATTGACATCTACGCCGATGACTGTGTGCCCGCTTTTGGCAAAACAGGCAGCCGACACGCAACCGACATAGCCCAACCCGAAGATGCTCAGTTTCATTTCCTCAAACCTCCTAATCAGGTGGAAGGTGGAAGGTGGAAAGTTGAAGGTTATATGCGAGGAGAGCATTTTTGACCTTCAACCTTTAACCTTCAACTTTCCGCCTTTGACTGCGCTTGTCGCAAAAGCGCCTCCCGCGCTTTGATGTAATACCTGCCGCTGGCGCGCTTGATGATCTTTTTCGCGCCCCAAAACAAAGCTTGTTTGCAGCGCGGGAAGAAGTGGCCGCCTGCCAATGCTGCGGCTTCGCTTGCCGTCGTCCACTGCTGTATGGCGTAGCGTCCGAGCACGCGACACTCTTCGATCACAACGCTTTTCGTCGTCGGTTCAGAGGTAAACAGATAACGGATGCCCGCCCGCGAAGCGGCTCGCGCAGCCGCTTTCGAGTAATGACCGCCGGGCAAGGAGGCAACCCGAAGGGCCTCTCCTATAATGTCCGCCAACCGATTCGCGCTCACCGTCCACTCGCGCAACAGCGTCTCCCAGTCGCACGCCGACATCACCAGCGGGTGCGAAGCCGAATGCGTGCCGATCACATGCCCGCGCGCATGGAGGTCACGAATCTGCGCCTCCGTCAAAAACCCCCGCGTGTTGATGAAATCGGTGGTCACGAAGAAATGGCCGCGCCAGCCGTGCGCTTCCAAGCGGTCGGCGATATGAGTGTGCGCGCTTGCTCCGCCATCATCAAAGGTGATGAATAGGTGCGGCGCGGCAAGCGTGGCCTTTGCGCTCTCGATAACCGTCGTCGGTTGCGCCGTAACCGCTGCGGCGATGGCTTGCAGATGGCGAGCAAAGGCTTTGCCATCGAGTTTATAGAGCGCGGCATCTGCGCCCGCAAAGCCGCTGGCGTCGCGGCGGTCGCCGTCAACTACATCGTGATACATCAAGGCAATCGCTCTCATACGCTTTGCCCTTTGGCGCGCCGCTTCCATCGCCAGTAAGCCGTCAGCCATGGCTGCCCCCAGGTCGCCGACCGCCGCCCGGTCGTATCCATGCGCTCGGCTTCGCCTATGTACACTTCGATGAGCCGTTTGCTGATCGCTTCGAGGTTTTCCAACACGACGCGCTGTTGAATGACGATATGCGATTCGCGCGCTTCATCGTAGTCATAGCTGAAATAACCGTAGACCGGCCCGGTATCAACGCCTTTATCAATTTTGAGCAACGTCATGCCGACGTTGGCCATATCTCCGGTTGCCAGCGCCCAGAAGCAGCCATGCGCGTTGCGATATTCGGGACAGATGCCCGGATGCATGACGAACGTGCCGCGTGTAGCAATCGTGAAGATGCTCTCTTTGAGCAGCGTCTTGCAGCGCGCGATGATGATGTCAGGCGCGGCTCGTCGAATGAAGGCTTCGGCTTCGGCGGAATTCGGGCTGTCGGTCAAGCATACCGGCACGCCGTCAAGTTCGGGATAGCGCGATTGCAAGCGATCCAGTTCGCGTTGCTGCCACGCCTGATCTTTGCGGGCGAGAAAGAGGCGGTAGTACAGACGAAAGGCGAAGACATCAAGAAATCGCAGCAGCCCGACGCGCTTGATTTCGCGTTTGATGCGCTGCTTGGCGCGAGCGGTCTTTTCGCGGATAACAACGATACCTGCGAGGTTCGAAAATGTTGCCAGCCAACGCGCCAACGCTTGTTGATCGAGCGCCGCGCCCTCGTGACAGATGAGCACAGTCTTCATCTCAACCGTCGTGGCCAGTCCTTCTCTGTTGGGTTGGTAAATCGCTGACTTCATGCTTCAACCTGAAGATTGCGCGCCCGCGCATCGTCGCCGCTCTTTACTTGCCGGTGGCGAACGGCGCGCCCGCAGAGGTCTGCAAAACTGGCGGCGACGCTCTGCCAGCCGAACTGTTCGCGCACTCTGGTCATCGCTCGCTGGCCGAGTTGATGGGCGAAAGCCTGATCGGTCAGCACGCGA
The DNA here is from genome assembly GCA_964468725.1 of uncultured Clostridia bacterium. GTDB lineage: Bacteria > Acidobacteriota > Blastocatellia > UBA7656 > UBA7656 > CAYXVU01. The sequence continues at coordinate 5,801 of CAYXVU010000114.1, read as the reverse complement.
ATCGTCGCTTGTGCAAATTCGTCGGGCGAATCGGCAAGCAGCAAATCTGTACCATCCTTGACTGGCAGCCCTTCCGCACCGATGGTTGTCGAGATGACGGGTTTACTCATCGCCATCGCTTCGTAAATTTTGATTCGTGTGCCGCCGCCGATGCGAATCGGCACGACATAAGCCGCCGCGCGGTTCATATAGGGCCTCACATCATCAACGCGACCAGTCACTTCAAGGGCAGCATCGCGTTGGCTCATCTCGATGAGTTTGGCGTGCGGATTGCGCCCGACGACGGTGAGCTTCACATCGGGCAACTGTTGTTTGATGCGCGGCAAGACTTGTTCAACGAACCAGAGGATGCCATCGCCGTTAGGCAACCAATCCATCGAACCCGTAAAGACCAGATGATGCGGTTGCGGCGCACAGCTTTCATCGGCGCTGAAGTAGGCAGTATCTACGCCGGTTGCCACATCATAAACGCAGAGTGCGCCGAATTCGTCGCGCAGCAAATCCCGATCAACAGGTGAGACGGCAATCACAGCGTCAAAGCGGCGGCAGGCCGCGCGTTCGTAGGCCAACATCTTGCGCCATTGCGCGTAGAAGTAGGCTTTCTTCAGAACTTGAGTCGCGGTCTCATAATGCCGCTGCCAGATGACCGACTCGACGTTGTGTTGAAAGAGCACTGAAGCGACGGTTGTCTGCGAAATGAAGTTGACGCTCGGAAAGAGGAAATCGCAAACCACCACATCGTATGCCTGCGCCTGTAATTCATCTTGGATGGCGCGGGTCATGGCCGACGAAACATACTTTTGCAAAGCGTAGGGCAGTCGCGACCAGAGGTTCATCCCTAACTCAAAATAGAATTTTGCGCTGAATTTGCGCGCTTCATCGTGACGGATGGAAATGAGCCTGTGGCAATACTCGCTGGCCTGTTCAAAAGCCTGCGGCGCATCATCCGGGCGCGCCAGTGTGAGATAGGTGATTGTATGCTCGCGCTTGAGGTGTCGGAGCATCTGATAGGTGCGAATCCGCCCGCCTTTGTCTACGGGATGGAGCACTTCACTTTTGAGCCAAAGGATATTCACAGAGGTTCCCACTCGCCCGCATCGGCGGGCGCTTTGCCCTTACACGGCGACGCGCGCGGCCAGCGGTTCATCATTTTGCGATCTTGCGCCGTAGCGTTCGCCATCGAGGAACTGCCGTTGCCACATCTCCAGATTAATCAGCATCCACAAGCGTTCGGTGTGGTCTTCACCAGCGCGATGGCGGGCAACTAGTTCCCGCGCGAATTCGTAACTGACGATGCCGCGCTCGCGTGCGCGTCGTCCGAGCACATACTCATCGAGCCATTCGCCGAAGCGCCCGCGCAACCACGAGCCGACGGGGACGGGAAAGCCCATCTTCTTGCGCGTCAGAATCTCTTTCGGCAAGCGATCTCGCATGGCGAGGCGCAGAATATATTTCGTCGTCCATCCGTTGAGTTTCATCTTCACCGGCAGCCGCGCGGCAAACTCGACGAGGTGATGATCTAAAAAGGGCACGCGGCTTTCGATGGATGCGGCCATGCTCATCTGATCTTGCTTCATCAACAATTCATGCAGATAGGTCTTCACATCGGCGGCCAGCAACTGATCGAGCAGCGCCTCGGCGCGCAACTCTCCGCGCCAAGCGAGCGCCGCGCGATAAGGGTCGGCCTCGCGCATCTGTTCGCGCGCCTCTGCGGTGAAGAGGCGTCGCTGTAACCGGCGAGAAAAGACCGAGAAGTTGTCGAAGTAAATCTCTTCAATCTCCGGTTTGAGACAGAGAAAGGTGCGCGCCAGTCTTCGCTTAATCGCTGACTTATCGCTTGCTTTCTCGATCTGCCGCTTGATGAGTTGCTGAATGCCAGCGGGCGCGTAGCGATGGTAGAAGCGACCGCCAGCGAGGTTGTAAACGGTCTTGCGATACTTTTCATACCCCGCCAGCATTTCGTCGCTGCCTTCGCCGGTCAATACGACTTTGACATGCTGCGCGGCCAGTCGGGAAACAAAGTAGAGCGGTATGCTTGAGGGATGGGCGATGGGTTCGTCTTCCTGATAAATCAAGGTCGGCAAGGCGTCGAAAAATTGCGCGGGCGTGACAATGATTTCGTGATGCTCGGTCTGGAAGCGGCGGGCGACGAGGCGCGCGTATTCAAGTTCATTGGCTTCGCGTTCGGCAAAAGCGACGGAGAAGGTCTTCACCGGGTCGCTGACCATTTCGCTCATCACTGCGAGGATGGCGCTCGAATCAATGCCGCCGGATAAGAACATACCGAGCGGCACATCAGCCATCAAACGCAGGCGCACGGACTCGCAGAAAAGTTCGTCGAAGCGTTCGACCAATCGGCGCTCGCTCATCGGATCATCGGATTTTTCATAACTCAAGTCCCAATAACGTTCGATCTCGACGCGCCCGTCTGTCCAGGTCAATGTGTGACCGGGCAACAGCCGCTTGACGCCGCGAAAAAGCGTCTCCTCGCCGGAGGTGTAGCGATTGGCGGCGAAGTCTGCCAGCGCCGAGTAATTGAGTTCGGGTTTGATGGCGCGCGCCGTAATCAAGGCTTTGATCTCCGACGCGAAGTGCAACGTGCCATCATCGCCCAGCGTGTAATAGAGAGGTTTGATGCCCAACCGGTCACGCGCCAGCACCAATCGTTGCCGCTGCGCGTCCCAAATGGCGAAGGCGAACATACCGCGAAACTCTGCGACAGCGCGGACGCCGAATTCTTCATATGCGTGGACAATGGTTTCGGTGTCGCAGTTTGTTTGATAGATGTGACCGCGCGCTTCGAGAGTCGGGCGCAGGTCTTGATGATTATAGATTTCGCCGTTGTAGCTTACCCAAATCGAGCCATCTTCATTTCTCATCGGCTGATGGCCGCCGCTGAGGTCAACGATGGAGAGTCGCCGATGGCCGAGCGCGACTTTAATCGTAGCAAAAAGCCCCGCATTGTCCGGGCCGCGATGGCCGAGCGTGTCCCGCATGCGTGCGATGGTAGTTTCGTCCACCCGGCGCGGCGTCTGTTTCGGAATGGCAATGCCACAAATTCCACACATAAGGTTTTGTCTTACTCCCTGCCGAGTAATGTGCGAAAGCTGGCGTCCGTCCAGCCGACGCGCTCGCAGATGGTTTGCCATTTCAATTTCGGATTGGCAAACAATGCCGCAACATTTGGCCATTGCGCGGCGCTGGTCGCATGACGATGGGCAACGATGACGCTGATGATCTCTTGCCTGCCCTGCCCTGCGATTTCGACCCGCGCAACCGGAGCGATGGCGCGCTGGGCGTAGGCTTCCGACACCCAACCTTCTTGCACCATAACGCGCACGGACGATGAAGCAAAGGCGAAGAGATGGAGTTGCGCCCCATTTGCCAGTCTCGCTTGCACGCCGTCACCGATAACGGCGGCCTGACAAGCGGGCGAGAAGTGAAAATGCGCCGCGTAACGATGGTGCGCTTTTGCGTCGAACTGATCGCGCACAATCACGCACACGGGCGTGGAAGCTGACGCCGCGCGCTTCACAAACAGCAGCGAGCGCGTATGCGTCACAGCGTCGGCCAGTCGCTCGTAACCGTCATGCGTACCTCTGAAGAAATCAAAATCCTCTTCCTTGATAACTTCATGGAGTGTCGTGCGGGCGATGTGTTGCCAGGAAAAGACCCTGCCCGGTTGCGATTGCGACTGCTCATCAACGGTGACAGTGTTGTGTGCTGCGGTTGAGCGAAAGGCATCGCGTGCCTTCACATCGCCGGTGTAAGTGAAGGTGCCTGCGTCTATCAGCCAGCTTTGGCCATGCGCAGCCAGTTCGAAGGCGAGCGCATCGGCGTGCGCGTGACCGCAGCCATCGCCGCCATGCACGCCGCCATCTACAAGAACGTAGCTAGCCTCCGGCGTCCAGCCATCGCGCATCACCATCCATCCGCTGTTGGGGAAGAGGCGAGCAGCCTCAGTCGGCGGATCTGCGGGTAAAGCGTCGTAACGCGCCAGCCCTTCGCCTCCCATCAACCACAGGGTTTCGAATGCAACCTCACCGGCGACGAACTTCCAATCGCTGCGACCTAACAATGCGGCTCCGGTCGCCAAGGTGTCACGAAAATCGTTGGCCGCGCGCACTCCTAAATGCAAGAGTCGTCCGCCGTCGTCATCTCCGATCAGCGGCGTTTTGCCATCGGGTCGCGTCAGCCACATCAGATGGTCGAGCATAGCCGTCAAGCGCGTTTTGACTTCAACAGGCAGGTCGAATTCATAGGCGCGTGATAACAACAGCAGGTGCAAATAAAAATCTGCGGTGTAGCGATGATAACAGGATGACTGTTCGTAATAGACTCCATCGGGTCGAATATGACGGGGCAGTTGCTCAAGCAAAATCCGCAAGCCGGTCATACGCCAACGCGCGGCATCGGCCAGTTCCGGCAGGCTCAGACCGAGATAGAGCAAGCCTAACGCTTCGCCCGTCAGATGGGTGTTCGGACTGAAATAGTGCGATAGATACGATTCGATATGCTGCCCGTGCGCGACAAGTGATTTCAAACAGCGAAGAAGAAATTGCGGCGTGAGACGCTCGCAATCGCGCATCAGCCCTAATGCCCACAACCAAGCGATGGCGCGCAACGCAAGTTCGAGGCTGCTCGCCCAGTTAATGCCAAGTTTCACGGGATTCGCAGCCACCCAATCATTAACCTGCGCGATGAAGGCGGCAACATAGCGATCATCGTTGGTTAAGATATAGGCTTGCCCAAAGGTGACAAAGTGCGCATGGCGATTGAGTTCCCAAATAATCTTTTTATCGCCGACGATTTGCGGGTCAAGATAATCAATGCGCGTCCAGTGGGCGAGAGGTGCGTGTTTGCCCGACACCGGATCAAGGTGCCAGTCTATGGCTTCGGGGGAGTCGCCGAAGCGGAGGTCGGTTAGTCCGAGCAGATCGAAGCGACCGGCGCAGGCGCGGTCGGCGCGGTCAAGCAGCGCCGCATGTTCTGGTGCGAAGCGCGTGCGGCTGAGGGCGACGAGCGCTTGACGGTTGACGGGGGCGGGGGAAATGGGGGCGGGGGCTGAGCGCAAACGATTGAGCAAGCGCGTAGCGATTGCTTCGCCGGAACCACTGCGCGCGGCAGGGGTGACCAGTTCAACAAAGGCCGCATCGCTCATTTCGAGGGTGGCGGAGTGAAAGACGCGCTCACTCAGTTTGGCTAACTCTTGCCGCGAGCGCTCACGAATCTCCTCAACGCTCTTACCGCGAAGCTTCTTCAGTTGTGCGATGCGTAGGGGCATGGAGTACCGAATCAGGGGGCGATCTTAAACCTCATGCACGATTTCGGAGCGAATTGCGGCTCTGTCTGCGCCGTCTGAAGAATAAAATGTGTAATGCCCGCAGTTCCCCAGATTTGGTTTGCTGAATGGCAGCGCGAAAACCGATCTGCAAATCCCTGCTTATGGCCGCGTAGGTGAATTTGCCCGCTCGAACCTTTACGCGATTCGCATCGGCGCAGGGGCTGCACAAATCTGCGATTGACACCGCGAAGGCGACGACACAAAATGTTTTTCGTAAATGCGTTCTCACAAAGCTGCCCGCCGGACAAGGCATCCCGAAGGGCAGGGTGATACACAAGGCGAGCCTCCCCCACAACGGAAGGGAGAGAAAACCGATGAATGAAGAACCGACCAAGTTTTCGAATCATGACAACAATAAACTGGACGTGATTCTTGCCCATCTGGGTTCAATAGATGGAAGGCTAATAACGGTCGAGCAGAAACTTGATGGCGTGGAGACGAATCTCAACTCCATAGG
>CAYXVU010000113.1:17059-18716 GCA_964468725.1 uncultured Clostridia bacterium | reverse complement strand
TGTCATAATGCGCGTGATGTTTGCAGCCGGTAAAAATCTTTTCCGCGTTCTGATTACCCTTTTGTTCTTCGCCTCGTCAGCCGCCGCTGCGAATTGGGAACGCGCCGTCAAACTCTATAACAACGGCGACTATCAGGCGGCATTGGCGGAGTTTCACGATCTGGTAATTGAGCGCACGGATGCAGCGGGCGCGTGGTACTACGTCGGTCTGTGCGAGTTTCAACTGAAACGGTATGACCGCGTCGAGTTGCCGCTTGCCCGCGCCATCGAGTTGATGGAAGTGCAAATGCCTGCGGATGCCAATATCGCCGCCGCTTGGTACACCATCGGTCTGGCGCATTACTTTCGCAGTGATTATGCCAAAGCGATTGACCCGCTCAAGCGTTACCTCGACCTCACGGCGAAGGCCAAACGCGCAACTGATGCGAGCGCGCGCACAGCGCTCGGTCGTTCCTATTACGCGCTTGAACGCTTCGATGAAGCCTTGCCTTTGCTGGCCGCGCCGGAAAGATCGAAAGCGACACCTGCGGCGACAACGGCTAACGAACTGAGCAAAGATGCTGCCGCCAATTCTTACTACGCAGGCGTGATCTACTTCAAACGCGAAGACGATGACCGTGCCATCGTCGCCCTGCGCGAAGCGGTAAAAGCCAACCCCGAAGATGCAGCGGCTATGGAATTGCTCGCCGAGAGTTTGATGCGGAAAGCGCGCAAAGCCAACGCCAGCGCCCAATGGGTAGAGGCCGCAGAGGTTGGGGAAAAGTTGCAAGCCGTGCGCGATGATTTGAAGACCGCCAACCTGCTCGGTCGCGCTTATTTGGGCAGCAAGCAATTCGAGAAAGCGGTCGCGCCGCTCGGCAAGTTGGCGAAAGCCGAACCCGACAACGGGCAAGGCTGGCTCTGGTACGGCATTGCGCTTTCGCGCAGCGGGCAAATGCGCAAAGCCATGGAGGCGTTGGAAATGACCATTCAGCTATTGCCCGATTCGGTTCCGGCATTGGCCGAGTTGGCTTATGTCTACGAAAGCGATAAGCAGTATCAGCAGGCCTTGCGAATCTATGAGAAAGCCTATGCTTTGACCAACGACGCGGCGATGAAAAGCAGCATCGAACGCGTGCGCGCGCTCGCCGCACAACAACCGCAAGAATGAAGAGGTGGACGAATGAAAGGCTGAAGGCGTGGTCGGTAGCACCTCGCTTCCGTCATCCTTTTATCCGTTCGCTTTGTCCGGTTTCCTTATACGAAGCGATAGCCTCTTTTTCGTTCTCGTAGGTGTCGAAGACGGTAATCAGTTTGGTGATGGTGAGCAGGTCTTGAATGCGTTTGGTCAGGTTCACAAGCTTTAATTTGCCGCCTTCACGTTTCACAGTGGTGTAGCAACTAATCAATCCGCCGAGTCCCGCCGAATCCATATAGCTAACGTCAGCGAGGTTGAGCAAAATGTTGCGTTGCCCGTCAGCCAGCAAATCGCGTATGCGCTCCTTGATCTGCACATCGCCTTCGCCAAGCACGATCTTACCGCCCATATCGAGCACGCTGATGCCTTCGACGACTCTCTCTTTGATCTCCATTGCATCCTCCTCAACTGGCTATTCGGTTGCTGACGTTATCACAGCCCTCTGAGCGAGTCAAAACTGCGCGTATCGGTTCTCAGTTG
>CAYXVU010000113.1:0-16959 GCA_964468725.1 uncultured Clostridia bacterium | reverse complement strand
CGCCTGCTTCGCCTTCAACCCAGACAGCGCCGTCTGCGAAGTATTCCTTCTTCCAGATGGGCACAATCTTCTTCAACCGGTCAATGGCATAGTGACAGGCTTCGAAAGCAACGCGGCGATGCGGTGAGGTGACGATAATGACGACGCTCGATTCGCTGATGTCAATATGGCCGAGCCGGTGAATGATGCCGACGCCATTGATCGGCCACTGCTCGTGGATTTCGCTGCCAATCTGTTCCAACATCTTGATGGCCATCTCCGCATAGCCTTCATATTCGAGATAGAGCGTCGGGCGACCTTTGGTGTTATCGCGCGCCACGCCATCGAAGATGACGACCGCGCCGGAACTGCCTTCCAGTAGCCGCGCCCGCAGTCCCCGTATATCAATCGGCTCGCGGGTGAGTTCGAAGATGTCAGAACCCGTTGCCGCGCCGCCGCTCACCGGCGGTAGGATGGCCAGCCGGTCGCCCTCTGCAAGCCTCTGCGACACCGCCGCATACTCTTCGTTGATGGCAAACATCAAGCTGCGCTCCAGGCGCGCCAGTTGCGGATGCAGGGCGGTGAGTGCAGCGAATGCGTCGGCGACGGTTGCCGATGGCGCGACCTTCAATTCAAGGCTCTGCGCCCCGACCATCTCGCGCGCTTGCCCGAATAGCAAAGCGGTTACGTTGATCTGCTGCGCTTGCATCATAACCGAGCGACGGTCAAAGACCGCTCTTACGCCTCTCTGCTGATTTCGATCTCGACTTCGCTGATCTCGGGGTCGGCGATGCGGAAAGCGCGCACCTCAACACGCGGTTCCAGCGAGATAATAAAGTAGACGGCTTCGGGATAAAAAGCCATCTCGACATCGGACGCCGAGGGGTAAGCAGGCGAGCGCGGATGCGAATGATAGATGCCGAGCATCTGTTGCCCGCTTTCGCGGATGCGTCGCATGGCTGTGAACAACTCTTTGGGTGAAGCGAAGTAGCGTACTTCGGGTTGATCGGCTTCATTGCTCAGGGCATGCGCCTCACAAATGACATTGCCCGCGCCGCTCAACAGCCCGCAACACTCTTGCGGACGCGCAGCCATTGCATGATGGATGATGGCTTCGCGCATCGGTTCGGTGATTCTGATCTTTTCCCTGCCCATCTTCGAGGCGTTTTCCATTCCTTTTCAAAGCAGCCTGCGCCCCTCGGTCGCTGGCGCGATAGCCGCGAGGGCAGAGCGCCTTGAATCGCAGCGCGCCGTCTACGATTTGCCATTCGGCATCAACCCGACTCATCAGCGTTCGGCATCGGCAACCGCTTGTCATCCTCGGTTGCCGCAGGCAACCCCTCTTTCAAGACTCATCATTTGCTCGGCACAAGCGAGAGCGGAAAATCCATGCCTTTGGAGTTGCTGACCGGATACTGAGCTTGCGCGCGATACTTCTTCGACACTTCCGGCATCTGATCTTCAAGGTAGGCCAGCAAGCCACGCACTGTTACGCTCTTGCCCGCTTCGCCGACTGTCGCTTCGCCCTGCAAGCCTTTCAGCAACAGGTAAGTGAAAACGCCGTGTCCGAGGTCTTTGACTTCGGCTGCGGATTGATCGGGCGTCGAAGCGGCGATGATATGAATGCCGGTCGAGCGCGCCAGTTGCGCCAGCGCCTTGCGGTCTTCAAAACTGCGAAAGGCGGTGACCGCTCGGCCCGATTTGCAGGCATCGAGCAACAAGAGGATTTTCAGCGACCGCATCTTGACGACAAATTCTGAAAGCGCATCAGACGAAAGCGCCTGTGTGATCAGCACCTCTTCGTTTTCGGGGTTGGTGACTTCGTAAGGCACAAAGTACCATTTGTCGCCAGCGCTATCCCCGTGACCGGCGAAATAGAGAATCACGGCATCCTGCGGTTCAGCGCGAGCGATCAATTCGGCAAGACTTTTGAGAAGATTGGCGCGCGAGGCCTCTTCATTAAACAGGCGCGTAACCTTAACCTCACGAAACAGCCGGTTGCCCTGCTTTTCAAAGTAATCGCCAATAGCAGCGGCATCCGGCTCGGCAAAGTTCAGATCGAGCGCCGGATTCTTATAGCGATTGATGCCAACAACCAGCAGGTGCAGCGTCGTCTCGCGTCCGGGCGCAGCCAGCCGCACCAACACCTCATCCGGACGACTCTCCGTGCGGTCTTTGCTGAAAGCGACGGCGCGAAAATAGTTATCCCCTTCCGTCAACAACACCTTGTAGGTCGCTGCCGGTAGCTTGGCGTTCTTTGCGGTCTTCAAACCGCGTTGCGACGGGTCAACCAGTTTGCCATTGTGATAGAGCCAGACATCGGTGATGCCGCCTCCGGTGTCGCGCGCGGCAATCTTTACTTCGACTTCCGTATCGCGGAAGACCTGATTCATCTGCGGCGAAACGATTTCGACTTCGGGCGGGGTGGCAAAGCCCTGCTCGATGTTTTGCGGGGGCTTGAGGCTTTCGTCATGTAGCGTTTTGGAGACGACTTCCGGCTCATAGAAACGACTAAACAACTGATCGAAATCGTAAACCCGCGTCCCTAATCGCCAGCCGACAAACGAAGCGCTCTTTTCTGAGCCTTCATATTGACCCGACGGCGTGAAGGCAATCCAATCGCCTCCGTCAAAAGCGATCATCGTGGTCAACAAGCGTCCCGTGTCTATCCCCCACAACCGCACAGAGGTATCCCAACTGCCCGACGCCAGAGTCGGTTGATGAGGATGGAAAGCCAGCGCCGATACGGGGCTTTCGTGACCGGCGAAGGTGCGAAGCGCTTTACCATCCGCAACCGTCCACAGTTTGATTGTCTTGTCGAACCCCGCCGATGCTAGCAGTTTGCCGTCCGGACTGAAGGCGACGGCGAGAATGTCGAACGTGCTGGCCTCGATGGTGCGAATCGGTTGCCCGCTCTGCGCATCCCACAACCGCACCGTCTTATCGCCGCTGCCCGACGCAATGGTCTTCCCATCGGGACTGAAAGCCACTGTCGTCACCTGCCCAAAATGGCCATCAAGCGAATGCAGCAGATTGCCAGTTGCCGTCTCCCAAATCTTCACCGTGCGATCAACACTTGCCGAAGCGAGCCGTTTGCCATCCGGACTGAAGGCGAGCGCCGATATTAGGCTGTAATGTTTCTCCAAGGTGCGCAACGCTCTGCTGCGTCGTACATTCCACAGCCGAATGGTACGGTCTTCTCCTCCCGATGCAAGGGTCTGCCCGTCAGGGCTGAAAGCCACTGAACGTACCTGCGCATCATGCCCGGTGAAGGTCTGCAATAACGCGCCGCTCTCCGCATCCCATAACTTTACAGTTCTGTCCCAACTGCCGGAAATCAATCGTTTGCCATCCGGGCTGAAGGCAACGCCGGTGATTTCGGCGCTGTGACCGGCGATCTTTTTCAACAACCGGCCACTCTCCGTATCCCACAACTGAATGATCTTCGAACTCGCCGTCGCCATCTGCCTGCCATCGGGACGAATGGCAACCGCGCGCACCTCCGAGGATAAGCTTTCGAAAGTCTCGATCAAACTGCCGTCGCTGACGCTCCACAATCCGATGGTCTTCCAACTGGCGGTGGCCAACATACGACCGTCCGGGCGAAAGGCGAGCGCCGCAATGGGGTAGGCCAGCCACTCGATGGTGCGCGTCAGATTGCCCGTGTTGGCCTCCCACAGTTTGAGCGTTCTATCTTCGCTGCCCGACGCGATAAGTCTGCCATCCGCGCTTGCCGCCACCGATAGCACGCCGCCCGTGTGGCCGGTGAGGGTGCGCAACAGAGTTGCGGTTGCCGCCTCCCACACCTTGACACTGCGATCTGCGCTGCCGGAGATCAACAATCGGCCATCCGGGCTGAACGCTAAGGCGCGCACTTCCGCCGTGTGCCCGACGAAGCTGCGAATCAAGTCACCGCTCGCCACATCCCATAGACGTATGGTCTTGTCTGCACAGGCGGCGATGGTTTTGGCATCAGGACTGAAAGCGACGGCACGCACATTACCCGCTTGCGGTTCCAGCGTCAGCAGCAATTCGCCGTTGTGCGCGTTGTAGAGGTTGATAGTTTGATCTTTGCTTCCTGATGCGATGAGCTTACCGTCGCTACTGAAGGCGAGGGCATTGACATCATCATCATGATCTTTGAAGGAATGGATCAGCTTGCCGGTTTCGACCATCCAAACGCTGACATTACGATCTAGCCCGCCCGATGCCAATAGCTTGCCGTTCGGGCTGAAAACCAACGAGGTCACATCGTCGTAGATGTCGCGGATGATGCGAATCAATCTGCCATTGCGAGCATCCCACAAACGCACGGTCTTGTCCGCCCCGCCCGAAGCGAGCAACCCGCCATCAGGACTAAAAGCCAATGTGCGAATGTTGTCGGCGTGATTATTTTGAATGACGAGTTCGGGTTTGGGAGGCAAGAGCGCAGCCGATTTGGCGTCCCCTCTCTTTTGCGTTGGCGCTGTGAGGACATTGTCGGTTGGGGTCTTCGTTTTGCTCTGCGCAACTTTCGCTTTGCTCTTAGCGGGTCGCCCCGAATCTTGCCAGCGGAAGGCGTGACCGCTGATGGCCACCAACCCGACAAGCGCGACGGAGAGTGCAATTCTTCTCAATCTGGGCATGCGCTTCATCCTTACTCCTCTTTCCTCTGACCGCAAGCAGCGTCAGTGTATCACAGCCGCAATCGCGTTCGGCCAACACGCACACGAATCGGCAAAGACGCGCGGCACAAGACGAGAGAGCCGAGCGCTGCCTACCCCTTTGTGCGCCACCCTAGCGATGCGCGGTTGGCGCGTGCGGCTGCCTGCCATCCGATTCTTTTGCTTGGGGGATTGGTTCGCTCGCATGGTTTGGCAGTTGGGGTGCGTTGATTGTAGCAAAACAGAGAGAAGGTCGCACGACGGCACGCGACTTTGGCAGAAGCCGGTCGGCGGCGTACAATCATTGCGCCTCGCGCATCTGGCATTTCCCAAATCGTAAATCGGGAGGAGAGCAGGTATGGCGTTTCAGATTGGCGAAGAGTTCACCGTGCAAGCGCCGGTCGCACGCGTGTGGGAATACTTGATTGACCCTGCGAAAGTCTCGCAATGCATCCCCGGCGCGGCGTTGCTGGAATCGCCCGAAGACGGAACCTTCATCGGCACGGTGAAAGTCAAGGTCGGCCCCATCACCGTCTCGTATAAAGGCACCGTAAAATTCACTGAAGTGGACGAAGCCAATCACCACGTCCGTTTGGTCGGCGAAGGCCGCGAAACCGGCGGCACAGGGTCGGCAAAAGTTACGATGTCGAGCAGAGTTTCACCCGCCGAAGGCGGCGGTGCGCTTGTCAATGTCAGCGCCCAAGTTGATCTGGTCGGCAAGATCGTACAGTTCGGTCGCGGCATGATCGAAGAGGTCTCTCGCCAACTCTTTCGCCAATTCTCCGCCTGCGTCAAACAACACCTCGAAGTCGCCAATGCTCCGCCCCCAGTTGCTGAGTCAACCGAAGCGTCCGCAACAGAGGCCGCAAGCGCCGGGTCAAAACCAAGCGAATCGGCTCCTGCCGTCGAAGCGCAGCCCGTCAGCGCCGCGCCGCTCGTCTTACGCGCCCTGTGGGCGGTCGTCGCCCGCTTCTTCCGCCGCCTGTTCGGACGAGCCAGCGTTTGATGGAGCCGCTTTCCGACGCACAAAATGGAAAGAACGAGTATGTCCGGCACAATCAAGCCCTCCGACTCATCCGCCCCATTTGAAGCAGAGTCGTTGGCCGCAGAGATGCATCGCCTACGAAACGATTTTCCCGCTCTCAATCAGCGCATCGGCGACTACCACCTGACCTACCTCGACAACGCGGCGACCAGTCAAAAACCGCTCGCCGTACTCGATGCCGTCAGGCAATTTTATCTCGCCGACAACGCGAACATTCATCGCGGCGTGCACACCTTGAGCGAACGCGCGAGCGCGCAGTATGAAGCAGCGCGTGCCGTCGTGCAGAGATTTCTCAATGCCACACGCGCCGACGAAATCATCTTCGTGCGCGGCGTCACCGAAGCTGTGAATCTGGTGGCCGCAGGATTTGGCCGCCCCTCTGTGGCGCAAGGCGACGAGATCGTTATCACCGAAATGGAGCATCATTCCAACCTCGTCCCTTGGCAGATGCTCTGCGAAGAAAAAGGCGCGGCTCTTATCGTGATTCCCATTGACGACGCGGGAGATGTGCAACTCGATCAAGTCGCTAAACGGCTCACACCGCGCACGCGATTGGTCGCGGTCACGCACGTTTCGAATGTGCTCGGCACCTGTAATCCGATTGCTGAGATCGTAGCCCTCGCGCACCAACGAAACGTTCCGGTCTTGGTTGACGGCGCACAAGCCGCGCCACACCTCAACGTTGATGTGCAGGAGTTGGATTGCGACTTCTACACCTTTTCCGGGCATAAACTCTATGCGCCGACCGGCATCGGCATCCTGTACGCGAAATCCGAGCGGCTGGCCGCGATGCACCCTTATCAAACCGGCGGCGGCGCGATTCATTCGGTTTCGTTGGCGCGCACTCGTTTCAAATCTGCGCCCGCGAAGTTTGAAGCGGGAACGCCCGACATTGCTGGCGCAATTGGGCTAGCAGCCGCCATCGAGTATGTCACCGCCATCGGGCGCGACCGCATCGCCGCTTATGAAACTGAATTGCTTGACTATGCCATAAGCCGTCTGACTGTCATTCCCAACCTACAGATCATCGGTCACCCGCAAACGCGCGTCAGCATCATTCCGTTTATCCTCAAGGGCGTTCACCCGCATGACGTAGCGACCATCCTCGATCATCATGGCATCGCCATCCGTGCCGGACACCATTGCGCCGCCCCTTTGCATCAGCGGCTTGGGCTCACGGCGACGGCGCGCGCCTCGCTGGCTTTTTATAACCTGAAGGAAGAGATTGACCGCCTTGCGGAAGCCATTCAACAAGCGCGAACGCTGTTCAAAGAATGAGGGCAAGAGACAGAAGATCGAAGGCAGAATAACAAACGACTGTGATACATAGACTGGGGCGGCTCTGTTGAGGCGTGAACATCGGTTCGGTTCAGATTCGATTGCAGGTAAAGACGCGAATCTTCGTCATTCAGTACACTGACTTGCGCCTGCCAAATGCTTTTTTATCCCCAGGCGCAGCACGTCGAGCGCGAGCAGCGCGCATTTGATGCGCGCCGGTTTGATGTCGCTTTCCAGCGCGGCAAGCAGGCGTTCATCTGCTATCACCTCTTCTTGATCGAGGGTTCGGCCAACAATCATCTCGGTGAGCAACGAGGCCGCAGCAATGCTGATGGCGCAGCCGTCGCCGCGAAACCGCGCCGCTTCGATGACCTTGCCATTGAGCTTCACTTCCAAACGAATGCGATCTCCGCATAGCGGGTTGACATCTTCGGCAATGATGTCAGCGGCAGGCAGACTGCCCTCATTGCGCGGGTTGCGAAAGTGATCGAGCAAGACATCGCTGTACAAAATGGCCATCGCCTCACCTGACCTGTGACGCCGAAAACAGACCGAGAGGAAAACGGAAGGCAGCGTCTCCGATTTGAGAATCGAAGCGGAGGCGCTCGGCGCTGACTCCCCTATTCATTCTGACTCCTGAATTCTGCATTCTCTTCGTTGCCCTTCTCCTTCAGCGACCTGCCGATGTGGCCAGATTTTACGGCGACGGCTTCGGCCAAAATGCTCAAAGCGATTTCGGCAGCCGTCTGCGCGCCAATATCCAACCCCGTCGGCACATGGACGCGCGCGAGTGCGGGCTGACCGATGCCGCTTTCGGCGAGAAATTGCAAAATCGCCTGCCCGCGCCGCCGACTGCCAAGCAATCCGATATAAGCGGCTTCGGTCTTGAGCACCTGTTTGAGCACGGGAAGATCGTATTTGTAATCGTGCGCCGTCAGCACGACGAAGGTCGAAGAGGTATAGGATAACTCTGCGGCAATCTCAGAAGGAATGCCGATGCGTAACGCATCGGCTTGCGGGAAGCGTTCGCGCGTCGCAAAGCGCGGCCTGCCGTCAACGACGATTGTCCGCAGCCCCATCTCTTTCGCCAGATTCACCAGATGCATTGAAACCGGCCCGGCTCCGAAACAGATAAGCGTCGGCGTCGGGCTATGCACTTCAAAGAAGACCTCCGTCGCATCTGCGTCCTCACCAATCATCAGCGTGCGGGAATGGCGCCTGGCCATTAGCTCTTGCGCCTTTGCTTGCGCCTGTTTGTCCAACTCCGCTGCACCGAGCGTTCCCGAAGCACG
Organism: uncultured Clostridia bacterium; assembly: GCA_964468725.1. Lineage (GTDB taxonomy): Bacteria > Acidobacteriota > Blastocatellia > UBA7656 > UBA7656 > CAYXVU01. The sequence continues at coordinate 8,722 of CAYXVU010000113.1, read as the reverse complement.
GCCATCTTCAAAGAGCAGCAGTTTCGCCATTGGGCGGTCGAGGCGCGTCGCCATGACCGCGCACCTTCCGGCTTCGACTTCGCCCTTGATCAGCGCGTAGCGTTGCAGCAAGCCATCATCGGCATTGGAGAAATCAAGCGGCTCGATCATCACGCGCACGGTTCCGGCACAAGTGAAGCCGGTCTCCCACGCATCCTCTTCGCCAAGCGCAACGGTCAGCAAACGCGGCTCAACGCGAGCGAGCGCCTGCTCCGATTCTTCGATTACGCGCGCATCCACGCAACCGCCGATGGTGACGGAACCAAGTATGCGCCCGGCTTCGCCGACCCACAGCTTTGCGCCCTCTTTTTTCGGACTGGTTCCGAGCGTAGCGATCAAGGTCGCCATCGCAACCCGCTTCTCCGCCTTAGCCAGCATTTCGATGTGCTCGAAGACCTCTTCCATTGTTGACTCACAAAATCAAATGTCGCTCCAGCGCGCGCAGGCTCGCCAGATTGTGCAGCGGCGCAAAGACATCAAGGTGCGGCAATGCCGCCTGCATGCCGCGCACCAGCGGTTGATAATCGGCACTGCCGAGCAGCGGGTTGAGCCAGATCACTCTGCCCGCGCGGCGGCGCAAATCAGCCAGCACGCTGGCAAGCTCTTCCGGCTCTCCGGTGTCCCAACCATCACTCAAAATCATCACGATGGTGCGACGGTCAACCAGATGCGGCCAATCCCTATGAAAGGCTGCAAGGCTTGCGCCGATCAACGTGCCGCCCGACCAGCCGCGCACGTTGTCTGTCAGATGATCGAGCGTTTCCGCATAGCTATAGCCTTTCAGGTGTCCGGTTATCCGTTCGAGCGCCGTCGAAAAGATGAAGCTCTCAACCCGCGCAAAACTGTTTTGCAGACCATGAGCAAACTGCAAGAGCAACCGCGAGTAAATATCCATCGAACCCGACACGTCGCACAACACGACAAGCCGGGTCTTTTTGGGTTTGCGCTGTTTGAATCTCAATTCGATGATTTCGCCGCCGGTGCGCAATGACTGGCGCATCGTGCGCCGCAAATGAACGTTGCGCCCGCGAGCGACGGGCTGCCAGCGACGGCTCGGACGCTGCGCCAAATGGCGAACGATGCGCCGCGCCAGCCGGGAAACTTCTTCCAACTCATCCGCTTCAAAGCAGCGAAAATCTTTTTCGGCATGGCGTTCGGCGCGACTGGCAACCGGCAGCTTGATGGACTCGGCATCGGGCGACGCTTGGCTGCCCCAGTGTTCAAGGAAAAACGCCAGCCCTCTTTGCGGAGCGTTGCGCGCGGTCAGTCGGGCCTGCGATTTGAGGGTTGCAGACGCTTCGCGTTCGACTCGTTTCTGCGGTCGGGTCGAATCGCTGAGGCGATTCCAAAACGCTTCGAAGAGTTCGGAAAAGATCGGAAAGTCTTCGACGCGCGACGTTAGAATGGCGCGCAAGCTCAGAAACAGTTCCTGCCGGTCATCCCCGTCAATCAAGTCAAGCGCGGTGATCGCCGTGATCGCCTCTGCGGGCGTGACCGCCAGCCCGCGCTCCCGAAGCGCGCGGCAAAAGAGCAGCGTAGCGGTCAGCAACCTTGATGGCAGATGCGACTCATTCATGGGTGTGAATTCAGGAGGTCTGCGAAGTGACCGGCGCGCATTTCGGTTTCGAATTTCTGCACGTCGGATTCGTCTTTCAAGAAGCAGCCGGTCGTCTCGGCCATCACTTCGGCATCGAGTTGCGCAGCATCGAGAGCAATCAGAGCCGCCGCCCAATCGAGGGTTTCCGCCACCCCCGGCACTTTCGTCAGCTTCAACTTTCTGACCGCTTGAATGACGCGCGTCACCTCAGCCGCCAGCCCTTCGCCGATGGCGGCAACCTTGGCGCGGACAATCTCCAACTCTTTTTCGAAAGAGGGGTAGCCAATCCACAGATAGAGACAGCGCCGCCGGAGCGCATCAGAGAGTTCGCGCGAGCGGTTAGAGGTCAAGATGACGTGCGGGCGATGCGTCGCTTTGATGGTTCCGATTTCGGGAATCGTCACTTGAAACTCGGAAAGGATTTCGAGCAAGAAGGCTTCGAACTCCTCGTCACTGCGATCCACTTCATCAATCAGCAAGACGGGCGGACTCGCTAGTTGAGTGATAGCTTCCAGCAACGGGCGCTTCAATAAAAATGCTTCGCCGAAAATGGCGGCCTCTTCGTCGGTCTCGCTGCTCTTCGCAATTTCCTGCAAACGAATATGCAGCAGTTGCTTTTGGTAATTCCATTCATAAAGCGCCGTCGTCGCATCAAGCCCTTCGTAGCATTGCAAGCGAATCAGTCTGGTTTCGAGGGCGCGGGCGAGCACCTTGGCAATCTCCGTTTTGCCGACTCCGGCAGGCCCTTCGATCAACAAGGGTTTGCCGAGTTGCATCGCCAGAAACAAGGATGTCGCCACCGCCGCATCGCTGACGTAGGCTTGTGCCGCCAGCATCGCCTGGATCTTTCGCACTTCCTCTCGCACAGTCACCTCATCAGAATTCGGGAATCCAGAATACAGGATTCAGGAGTCGGAAGCAGGAGAGAAGTCGGCACAGATCGCCTCTCCTTTCCCTCTGTCTTCGGCATCCGGCCTTCTGTGTACGCTCATCTCCTCGCGGTTTCTTATACCGAATGGCAAAACCAAATGAGAAGCACTGGTTGAGTGGCAGTCTTTGACCGCCGTCTGTTCGTGTGAGAACGGCGGTCAAAGACCGCCGCTCAACCCTCTCACTGAGATTCACTTGGTATGATGGCTCTCTGAAAGTCTTCCCACGTGTCAATATCTTCGGGAAAAGGGCGATCAAAGGCGACTTCGCAAATCAGATCGGGGTTGGCATCAATCAGCTTCCATGCCGCTTTGTCGCCGTGCAGATTGCTCAGTCTGTCAAAAAACGTCTTCGCAAAGATCATCGGATGCCCTTTGCGACCTTGATAGGAGGCGAGCGCAATATGTGAATGGCTCGCACGCCACGACTCCGCCACTTGATTGATGATCTCAGGATTGACGCCGGGTTGATCGCCCAAAATAATCATCACCGCTTCGCAGGCGGGATTGAGCGCGGCAAGGCCTGCGCGATAAGACGAAGCGCAGCCTTCGCCGAACACCGGATTATCAACCACTCTGGTTTGGCCGAACGGCACGCGCTCGCGGATTTCGTCGGCGGCGCGACCGAGCACGACGACGACTTCATCAAGCTCGCCAGCCTGTTCAGTTTGCTCGATCACCCAACCGAGCAAGGTTGTGCCGCGATAAGGCAACAGTTGTTTGGGTTGCCCCAAACGGCTCGACGTGCCTGCCCCCAGTATCAAGCCGGAGATAAATCGCTTCATCGCTGACCCTCTCAAAACCGACAAGTGACAGGCCCGACCAACTGCGAAGCCAGCCGATTCCGCTCTCATTCCCTTGCTATTACTTTTCGCCTAACCACAGACAACAGAAGACCTCTTGCTCGTCATTCGTCACTCACATAGCGTTGCGGCGACTGCTCAAAGGTCTCTTTACAACGCAAGCAGCAGAAGTAAATCGGTTTGTCCTGATAGACCGTCTTATACCGGGCGCTGGCCACCGTGACCGTCATGCCGCAGACCGGATCGAGGCTTTCAGATTCAGACGGCGGCGGCGCAACCTTTTGCAGGACGGGCAGCCCTTTGCCTTTGGTGATGCGGGTCGGTTCGGCGATGCGGGGCAGCCCTCTTCGCAAGCGGGTGATTTCTGCCATGACACTGAGTGCGATTTCGGGGAGCGTTTCGCCGCCCAGTTCGATTCCAGCCGGACAGTTGATGCGGTCGAAGTGCTCAGAGGCGATGCCTTTGTCGAGCAAGTATTGAAAGAGGGATTTCGCCTTCTCTTTGCTGGCAACCAAGCCCAGATAACGGGGCTGCGTTTCGACAACAGATTGCAAGCCCTCTTCATCGCCGTTGCCCATGGTGGCGACGACGACGAAGCTGTGCGGGGTGATGCGATGGCTAATTGTTTCGAGGTCAGATAACAGAGTCTCGACTTCGGGAAAGAGATCGCGGCTGGCCTCCGGGTCAGCAACGCAGACTTTGAACTCCAACAAGCGGGCGAGTCCCGCCAGAATCTGCGCGACGGGCGAATTACCGATGATAACCAGTTCCGGTTTGGGCAAGACAGGTTCGAGATAAATTTCCAGCGAGCCACCTCCTTGACAAGACATCTGATAGGTTTCGACGCCTTTCCAGTCGCTGCGCAGGGCTTCGGGGCTGATGCTGACCAGTTTCGGTTTGCCGGATTGGATCGCTTTTTCGGCCTCGCGCGCCACGATGGGTTGCACGCAGCCGCCGCCGATCCAACCGATAATTGAGCCATCGGGTTTGACAATCGCCTTCGAACCGGGTCGCGCCGATTGCGGGCTTTTGTAGGCTACAACGGTAGCGATGACGAAGGGTTCTTCTGCAACACGCAATCGCGCTGCCTCATCAAGAATGTCGGTTACCGTCTTGCCGATCAATGTCATCGTTGAATTCGTTCCTTGCCAGCCGTCCCATTAAACAGTCGGCGTGCTGACCGCATCTTGCGCTACGCCGTCCATCTAGGCGCAATAGAGAGTTCACAATCGCTTGGCGTGGATAGTACCATCATTTATCAAATTCTCACATCCGTCGGGTGACAATCCGCGCGCCAGCGTCTATAACTGAGTGCCGGTGATTTTTCGGGAGATAGGCTTACGATCTACGACAAGATAAAAAAGACGATTTGGCATACGCTGATCTTCAGCCTCGGCAGCATCGTCAGTTCGGCCTTTGGCTTGCTCCTCGTGCCGCTCTACGTGCGCCACTTGCGCATCAACGAATACGGGCAACTGTCGCTGGTTACCATCACCATGACGCTCGCCGTGATCGTGTTGAAGTGCGGATTCGATCAAGCCTTCTTTCGCCACTACTACGACACAGAGGATGCACAGGAACGCCGCCGCATCGTGGGCACGAGCTTTATTTTTCTGATCGTCTCATCAGCGTCGGCGGCAACCTTGCTCTACTGGTTGGCGCCGCAAATCTCTTCGCTGGTCTTCACCGGCGACAAAGATCGCGCTGCTCTCTTTCGTTGGATTTTCATCATTACCTTCTTCGAAGTCATCACGACGATTCCCAACGCTATCTTACGCGCCAACTTTCGTTCGATTCGCTTTTCGGCGCTCAACCTCATCGCCTTTCTCTTTCAGATCGGGGCGATTTGTTACCTCGTCCTCTATGTGGATTCGTCAGTTGAAAATGTCTTGATCGGTCGGCTGCTCGGCACGGCCTTTGAAGCCGCGCTCTTCTTTTTTGCCGTGCGGCGCGAATTGAGCCTGAGTTTTTCGGCGGTCGAACTCAAAGAGATGTTGGCCTTCGGCTTGCCCCTCATCTTCAATCAAATCGCTTTCAACCTCTTCCTGATGGTAGACAGATTTTTTCTCGAACGATATTGGAGCAATGTCGAAGTCGGTATTTATTCATTGGCCAACACGTTGGTTTCGGTCGTTACGGTGATCGCCATTATGCCGTTCGGGCAGGTGTGGACGGTGATGCGATTTTCGGTAATGAAGGATGACGGCGCGACCGAATACTATTCGCGGGTGCTGACCTACATCGTCTTCGTGAGCATGCTGTTGGCGCTCGGGGTTGCCGCGACGGCAGGCGATGGGTTGCTGCTCTTTGCGGCGAGAGGGTATTGGCCAGCGGCGACGATCATTCCGTTGCTGGCCATGTCAGCGGTTTTCGATAGCGCCTCGCGGGTACTGAATGTCGGGCTGACGCTCAAGAAGCGAACCTTGTACGCGCCGCTGGTCATCTTTGTGGCGCTGGCCTGCAATGTGGCGCTGAACTTCGTTTTGATTCCGCGCTTCGGAGTGCGCGGAGCAACCGTATCAACGGTTTTGTCCTTTCTGATCTTCTGTGGGCTGCGCTATTGGGCTTCGAATCTCTTTTTCAAAGTGCATTACGAATGGCGGCGCTTGGGGATGATCGCAGCGGTTGGCGGCTTCACCCTTGCGGCCTTCTATCTATTCGACCACCTGCGCGGGGATTTGCTGATTTATCGTTTTGATGATCCGGTGCGGCGCACGCGGCTATGGCTTTCGCTGGGGGGCAAGACGGCATTGGCGCTTTCGTTTCCGGCCATCCTGTTCTTTCTGCGGTTCTATGATGAGCGCGAACTGCGGCGACTGACCGAAGCGTGGCAGAAATTCCGCTTCGCTGCCAAACATCGTCGCTTACCGGAGACTTAAACCGAAAGGCACAGATGTCTGTTACGCAGCGCGTTTGCGGTAGGCGCGGATGAAAAAGATGCGGTCGCCGATTTCCAGATTGGGGTTGTGAACCGGGCCAAAGATGGCAACCTGCTCGAAGTGAGTTTCGACCCATTGCATCAAGGTTTGATGGTAATCTTCACCCAGCCGTTTCGGCCCGAATTCCGAAGTCGCGCGGTTGGTGATGAAGATGAAGCGCGTATTGGAAACGATCAATCGTTCGATGGCGGCGGCTTCGGCTTGCCGATTGAGGAAACCCGGCGTCGTAATCTCTTCTCGCAAAGGGTTCGGGCGGTCAGTGAAAAAATTGAGCGATGTGCCTTCGGGCATCACGGCAATGGGTTCGCCCGGTTGAGTCTCCCGCTTCACAAACTCGATGGCTTCATTCATCGCGACACCAATGTCCATACCGGCCAACATCGTGCCGCGCGGCGTGTTGATGGTGTGAAAGTTTTTCGTGCGGTAGCGATACGCCAGCAGCACGCCCGTCCCGCAAGCATGCACAAGCATCAACAGCACCATAACATTGCGCGCAATTCGCCGCGTGCGTGGGTTGCGAAACAGGCTGGTAAACGGATAGGTCCAAAAATAGGTGAAGAGAATGACGGAGGCGGGTAGCAGATACGAGCTATACGCGCCGCCGCTGCGAACCCGCAGCATCACTCGTGCGAGGCTCGCCAAGGCAAAACAGGCAACGATGAGCACCGCCATTGTGCGCCGCGCGCGATGTGCCGCGGCAGCTTGGCGTTGAAAGCGAATGATGCTGCCGATGAGCAATCCGGCAAGTAAGACCGGAATCGCTAAGTATGGCCCTTTGTCCCAACCGACCGAACCGCCGAGCGGCACGAAGATGAAGACCGTAAGCGAAGCGGTCAAGAGAAACCAGATCAACGTGTGATTGATCTTTCCCGCGTCCGTCACCATCTCGTCGGCTACCGGCTGAACCCCGCGTTTTCTCCGCGACGAGATCAAGATCGTCAAGGTTGCGATGATGCCTGCGAAAGCCGCAATGCGGAGCGCCGCGCCGAGCATCTGCGCCAGCGATTGCAACGGCGCATCAAAACCCGACATGCGTTTGTTGTAATAGATCAGTTCGGCAGGCAGATTCTGAAAGAAGAGGAAATTGTCATACGCCAGTGTATGCCAACCAACCTGCGTCGCAATCCATCCATAGGTGCTTGCCGTCAGCAATATGGCAGGGGCGAGAAAGGCAATCGTCAAGACCGCCGAGCGACGAAACTGCGGGTAGCCTAATACCCAAGCGGTGACAACGCCGGTTACCAGCGCGGCTAACCCCATCTCGGTCTTTGCCAGAATCGTCAACCCGGCAACCAATCCGGCAAGGATGAGGAAGCGGAGAGCAGTTGTCGGTTGCTTGATGGAGATTGCGGTTTGGGATTGACAGTCAAGGGTCGCACCTTGTCGGTCAGCAATCGCCGAGTCCACAGAAACGGCAGCCGCCTTGAGCAAGATAGCCAATGTCGCCAGCCCCAATGCACAAGCATGCAGTGCCGAATACGAGTACGGCAAGATATAGTTGCCCGCCTGTTTGAAGGCGCACAGCCATAGGACTTCCAGAGCAGCGATGGCTGCCGCCGCGCGCCCCATCAGTTGCCGCGCAATCCAATAGACTAAGGCGAGAATGAAGAGCGTGGTGATCGCGCCGTTGGCATAGAGCACGTCAAGCGACGTGCCAAAGAGGCGATAGAGCGTGGCATTGAGATAAGGAGAGAGTGGGCCGTAAATGTGACGCACATCCGAGTAGAGCATCTCGCCGCGCAGCAGGCGCAGCGGTTGATGCATCTCGCGTCCGCAGTCTACGAGCGGATTGCCCCAACGCTCCCACGAAACAACGAGCCCAAATGCGAAAGAAGCGATGATGAGGCAGAGCCAAGGAAGTTCGCGCCTGATGATTTTGCCGGTCACTACGATGCGCGATTATAGGCGATGCCTGTCGTGCTGACAAATCGGCGTGGCTCAACGTTGCGGATTCGTTTGTCGCGTTGAGGGGCGATCCGGTTCCCTTTCCAGTAACTCGGTTGTGTTTTCGGTGACGCTCGAATAAGGCATCGCATAGGGCGGCGAGGGTAATGCATCGTGTGCGCGGGCGCGCGGGCTTACCAGTGGCGGTTGTACGGGCGGCGCAACTGTTGCCGTTTTGGGCAGAAAGAGAGAGTAGATCAACATAAAAACGCCGATCATAAAACCGAGTCCGCCCAGCCCCGCCAGACTGGCGACGAATTCCCCAACATTGCCATCCAGACTGGTGAGCGCCCCACCAATGACGCCGAGCGCAGCCGCGAGCGTGATGCCGCCAAATAGGGTCAGCAATCCCACGCGCTTCATCGCTTGGCGTTGGCTGAAGACCGATTGCGCCCGCTCATTGAATGAGGCCGGAGGCCGAGTGACGAGCGCCTGTCCGCTCAAGAGTTGCGAAACGCTTTGTAAGTCCAT
>CAYXVU010000112.1:15744-18800 GCA_964468725.1 uncultured Clostridia bacterium | reverse complement strand
GCCCGCCGCCTGCGCGGGAAGGAGGACGTATGCCCGAAGACGCCTTGTTTCTTAGTGTGTGCCGCCAACCGGAAACTTTTTTCAAACGGCTTGCCGCCCAATTGAAGGAAGCCAGTGATGAATTACGCACCGACCCGAAAGACTTCTTCGTTCATCTCTTCAAGGGAGATGCCTCAAACAATCATCGGCGCGCGATGCGCTTGCAATTCGGATTGGCTGTCAGTCTGATCATCTATGCACTTGCTTTCGCCTTGGTATTGATTTTGTGGTCAACCAGCAAACCAACCAATATAGGAGAAGAAGATGGGTCTGTGTTCGTGGCTTATCCGCTGTGGACTGCGCGCCCGAATCTGAAGGCGATGGGTCGAGATGAGCATACGGGAGGAGGAGGCGGTGGCGGCAATCAATCACTTTCGCCAGCGTCAGCAGGTACGCCGCCGCATTTCATCGAGCAAGATTCTGTCGTCGCTCCGACTACGCGACCGCAAATCACGCCACCGCTCTTGCCGGTGACTCCAACCGTGAATGCGCCCTCGGAATTTGATATGCGTCGAGACGAGCTTACTCCGATGGGTGTGCCCAACGGCATTATTGGGCCGCCTTCGGATGGGCCGGGGAGCAGAGGCGGGTTTGGCAGCGGCGATCAAGGCGGAGTCGGGCCAGGTAAGGGAAAGGGGTACGGGCCGGGCAACGAGAAAGGTATTGGCGATAGCGACTACAGTATCGGCGGCAAAGATTCGAATCATCAGACGCGGCAAGAGCCTGTAGATGCGCGACCCGTCGTACTCAATCGTCCGCGTCCGAACTATACAGAACAAGCGCGCATCAACCGCGTGCAGGGCACTGTGAAAGCGCGCATTCTGGTTGGAGCAGATGGTGTTGTTCGGCAGGTTCGCTTGCAAACGCATCTGCCTCACGGACTCGATGAAGAAGCGATTCGCGCCGCGATGCAAATGCGGTTTCGTCCGGCGATGCGCGGCGCACAAACGGTCGAATGTTGGGTCACCGTAGATATCGAATTCAACCTGCGCTGATCGCGCAATGATGCGGCGAAGCCGAATGGCTTTCACGAATAGCTCGCCGGTCTGGGCGATGACTGGAGCCGGTCGGTTTCGTCGCTGCCTGTTTGCATTGACTTTTCACAAATTGCACGCCGCATCGCGTTTATCAACTGATAAAGATTACTGATTTGCTGTGCGAAAACAGTCGTGGTATTCCTTCCGTTTAGTGATTTCCTGAACCAACACAAACTCTCTTGAAAGGTCATCTAATGGCGGAACGCATAAAGATTTTTGACACCACCTTGCGCGATGGCGAGCAGTCGCCCGGCTGTTCCATGAATCTTGAAGAGAAAGTACGCCTCGCGCAGCAACTCGAAACGCTCGGCGTGGACATCATCGAAGCCGGTTTCCCCATCGCTTCCGATGATGACTTTGCCGCCGTCCGTGAAATCGCCAGACACTGTCAAACTCCGATCATCGCCGGACTCGCCCGGGCATTGCCCGAAGATATCGCGCGCGCTTGGGAGGCGCTCAAAGATGCCAAACGCCCGCGCATTCATACCTTTCTGGCAACCTCTGACATTCACCTCGAATACAAGCTCAAGATCACCCGCGAGCAGGCGCTCACCCAAATCGCCGAAGCCGTCGGCTATGCGCGCTCGCTCACCGATGACGTAGAGTTTTCGCCGGAAGACGCGACGCGTTCGGATTTAGAGTTTCTCTGCCAAGCCGTTCGCGCAGCGATTCGGGCGGGCGCGACGACGATCAACATCCCTGATACGGTCGGCTATACCATCCCGCGCGAATTCACGCACATCATTGGCATCCTCAAAGATCGAGTGCCGGAGATTGCCGACGTGACCATTTCGGTTCATTGCCATAACGATCTCGGACTCGGTGTTGCTAACTCCCTTGCCGCCATCGAAGCCGGTGCGCGACAAGTCGAATGCACGATCAACGGTATCGGTGAACGGGCAGGCAACGCTTCACTCGAAGAGATTGTAATGGCTCTTGCCGTTCGTAAAGACATCATCCCGTTTTACACCGAAATTCTGACTGCTGAGCTTTATCGCGCCAGCCAGATGCTTTCCAACATCACCGGTGTGACGGTGCAACCCAACAAAGCTATCGTCGGGCGCAATGCCTTTGCTCACGAAGCGGGCATTCACCAGCACGGCGTCCTGCAAAACCGATTGACTTACGAAATCATGAAACCGGAGACTGTCGGTGCAAAACAGAGTGCGCTCGTATTGGGCAAGCACTCCGGGCGTCACGCTCTGCAAAAACGCTATGAAGAGATGGGCTTCACCTTGTCGCGCCCCGAACTCGACAAAGCCTACAAGCTCTTTACTCTCCTCGCCGATCAGAAGAAAGAGGTCTTTGACGAAGATTTGCTGGCCATTATTCAAGATGGGCTGCGCGAGATTCCCGAAACCTTCAAATTACGCTCTGTCGAAGCCATCGCCGGAAGCGCCAAAACGTCATGGGCGACGGTGACATTGGAGCGTGACCATCAGATGATGTCGCGCGCTTCGCAAGCCGGAGGCCCGGTGGCGGCTGTGCATGATGCGATTGATTTTCTCACAGGGCTGCGCGGCAAATTGCTGGATTATTCGGTTCATTCGATCACGCGCGGCAGCGATGCGGTTGGCGAAGTCTTCGCGCAAGTCGAATTCGATGGCAAGACTTTTACCGGGCGCGCGGCCTCGACGGACATCGTTGAAGCGAGCGCGCGTGCCTATCTGCACGCGGTCAATAAAGCCGTGCACTCCCGCAGCCGCACTGCGACTCCGACCACCGTTGTGGCGGCGGATGCGGCGAAGGCGACGAGCCGGGTTGTCGGTTCAGCGTGAGCCGATTTTGGCAGGTTACGAGGCTCAAACTCAGGCCGTCATCATTGATGATGGTCTGTTGTGCGAGCAGCGATAAGGGATGACGACAAGAATACAGAATTCAGAATACAAAAACCGGAATTCAGGAGTCAGAAGAGTACAGAAGTCGGCACCGGGTGGCTCCGGTCAGGCGGTAGGCAAGCCGTTTCATTCTGAATTCTGT
>CAYXVU010000112.1:0-15644 GCA_964468725.1 uncultured Clostridia bacterium | reverse complement strand
GGCACCGGGTGGCTCCGGTCAGGCGGTAGGCAAGCCGTTTCATTCTGAATTCTGTATTCTTCAGGATTGCTGCGATTGCCCCTGGATAGGTTCATCAAACTGAGGACGTTAAACTATGGGATTTTACGATTGGAATCAGATGAGCGCCGAAGAGATTTCAGAACTCTATCGGCGTCAGATGGCGATAGGGGAAAACCTAACGGTCGCCCGCGTCGAAGTAAAACGGTTTGCTGTCACGCAAACCCACCACCACACTAGCGAAGAAGTCATCATCGTGCTCAGCGGCGCATGGAAATTCTATCTGCCGGATAAAGAGGTCACGCTGACCAACAATCAGATGCTCGTCATTCCTCCCGGTGTGGAACACTCTTCCGAAGCTCTCGATGACACGATTGCCATTGATATCTGCACGCCGCGTCGCACCGATTGGCTGACCGGCGATGATTATCTCTTACACCGCGATCCGAATGACTCGCTGTGGGCAGTTTAGTAGAATGTGCGTCTCGCAACTTCAGAAGAGACGAGGCACACAAGGATGAAACGGAAGATCGCATGTTTACCGGGCGATGGCGTCGGCAGGGAAGTGACTGCCGAGGCGGTGAAAGTGCTTGCAGCAGTCTGTTCAAGATTCGGGCATGAACTGGAAATCCGTGACTATCTGATTGGCGGTTGCGCGCTCGATCAGCAAGGCGTGCCGCTGCCAGAAGCAACCCTCGCGGGTTGTCTGGCAAGCGAAGCGGTTCTGCTTGGCGCAGTCGGTGGCCCGCAATATGACCAAAACGAACGCGGGAAAAAACCGGAAGATGGCTTGCTCGCTCTACGCAAAGCATTGGGCGTTTATGCCAACCTGAGACCGGTCACTGTGTATGAGGAACTCGCCGAACAGTCGCCACTCAAGACCGACATTGTGCGTGGCTGCGACCTGCTGATCGTGCGCGAATTGTTGAGCGGACTCTATTACGGCCAGCCGCGCGGTTTTGAAAAAGATGGTGAGATCGTGGCACGCGCCTTCAATACCATGAGTTATCGCGTCGAAGAGATTGAGCGCATCGCTCATGTTGCTTTTCAAGCGGCGCGCATGCGACGCCGAAAAGTGACCTCGGTTGATAAAGCCAACGTGTTGGAAGTATCGCAATTCTGGCGCGAAGTCGTCACGCGTGTCAGTCGGCAATATGAAGATGTCGAGTTAGAACACGCGTTGGTTGATAGCTGCGCCATGCGGTTGGTCACGCACCCGCGCCATTTCGATGTTGTGCTCGCCGAAAATATGTTCGGCGACATTCTGTCGGACGAGGCTGCTGTGATTGCCAGTTCGATTGGTATGCTGGCGTCAGCAAGTTTGGGTGACGGCATCGGACTCTATGAACCTGTGCATGGGTCAGCGCCGGATATCGCGGGCACAGGCAAAGCCAATCCAATCGGCGCAATCGCTTCGGCGGCGATGATGCTTCGCCACGCATTCGCGCTTGAAGCGGAAGCCGCAGCGATTGAAGAGGCGATTCAAGCCGTTATTGCCAATGGGGTGCGCACCTTTGATTTGTCAACGGATAAGAGCTTTGTGACCACCTCTGAGTTTGGCGACGCCGTGTGTCAAATCATCTCTACTGGCGAATCGGCGACCTCTGCGAATCACAGCGTTGATGCGTAACGTTATTCCCGTTCTACCTCTTTAGATTGGTTATGCCGAAAACCTTATTTGAAAAGATTTGGCAAACGCACATCGTCATCGAAGAAGACGACCGCGCTTTGCTCTACATTGATCGCCATTTGGTTCACGAAGTCACCTCGCCGCAAGCTTTCGCTTCGCTGCGCGCACAGGGACGCAAAGTGCGCCGCGCCGATTTAACCGTCGCCACCGTAGATCACAACGTGCCGACAACGGCTCGTTCCTTGCCCATTCTCGATGAAGTTGCCAAAGCGCAGGTTGACGCACTGGCTCTTAACTGTCGGGAGTTCGGCATCCCCCTCTATGACTTGAACAGTTCCCGACAAGGCATCGTGCATGTCATCGGCCCGGAACTCGGATTGACCTTGCCGGGTACAACGATTGTTTGCGGCGATAGTCATACGGCGACACACGGCGCATTCGGCGCATTGGCCTTTGGCATCGGCACAAGCGAAGTCGAACACGTTCTGGCTACGCAGTGTCTGTGGCAGGCGAAAGCGAAGACGTTGCGGATCAACTTGCAGGGCAGCCTAGCGGTGGGCGTGAGCGCGAAAGATGTGATCTTGCATATCATTGGCAAGATCGGAACGGATGGCGCTACCGGACACATTATCGAATACGCTGGTGATGCGATTCGAACGCTTTCGATGGAAGAGCGCATGACAATTTGCAATATGTCCATCGAAGCGGGGGCGCGTGCCGGAATGATTGCGCCGGATGAGACGACCTTTGCCTATCTGGAAGGCCGCGAGTTTGCTCCGCGCGGCAGAGATTTCGCTGAGGCGGTGCAGTATTGGCAGAGCCTGCCGACCGATGCGGGGGCGCAGTTTGATCGGGAGTTGACCCTTTCAGTAACTGAGCTTGCGCCGCAAGTGAGTTGGGGGACAAGCCCCGGAATGGTTGCCGATGTGACGGGCGAAGTGCCCGACCCGGAGGCTTGCGCCGATGAAGACACCCGCAAAGCCTTACATCGCGCCCTCGAATATATGAATTTAGAACCGCGAACGCCGATTCAAGAGATTCGCATTGATCGGGTCTTCATCGGTTCGTGTACGAATTCGCGCCTTGAAGATTTGCGCGAAGCGGCGCGCGTCGTTAAAGGTCGCAAAGTCGCGCCACAGGTACAGGCAATGGTCGTGCCCGGTTCACAGCAAGTCAAAGCGATGGCGGAAGCGGAAGCGCTTGATCGTATCTTCGTCGAGTCGGGGTTTGAATGGCGCGAGCCGGGTTGCAGCATGTGTTTGGGGATGAATGCCGATGTGTTGCTGCCGGGTGAGCGGTGTGCTTCGACTTCGAATCGCAACTTCGAAGGCCGTCAGGGTCGCGGCGGACGTACCCATCTGGTCAGCCCGGCCATGGCTGCTGCTGCTGCGATTGCCGGTCACTTCGTAGATACGCGCCAATGGAAAACGACAGATGATGAAGGGATGAACGGGTGAAGGAACTCAGGGAATTCGAGGAATTCAGGGAATTCAGAAGGAATAGGGAAGCGGCTCGGCGAGTACGCCTTTCGCCGCATCATTTCCCCTTCTGAATTCTTGAATGCTGAATTCTTGAATTCCCATGGTGAAGGGATGAGAGGCGGTGACCTTCGACCAGTAACCGTTGACCTTTGGCGAGAAACGGGAGCCTAACGATTATGGAAGCATTCATCAAACATAGGGGGTTGGTCGCAGGGCTGGATCGCATCAACGTGGATACCGATCAGATTATCCCCAAGCAGTTTTTGAAACGCATTGAACGTACAGGTTATGGGCAATTCCTGTTTTACGATTGGCGGTTTGCCGAAGACGGTTCGTTACAAACCGATTTTGAATTGAATGCAAGCCGATTTGCAGGCGCTTCGATCTTGCTGACGCGGGCGAATTTCGGTTGTGGTTCCTCGCGCGAACATGCGCCCTGGTCGCTGATGGATTATGGGTTTCGCGCCATCCTTGCGCCCTCGTTTGCCGACATCTTCTATAACAACTCACTTAAAAATGGTCTGCTGCCTGTGCGCTTGCGCGCAGACGAGGTGGACGAACTGTTTTGTCGGCTGAGGGAACGCGTCGGCTATGAATTGACGGTTGATTTGCAATCGCAAACTGTGAGCGACGATAACGGGTTACGACTAACGTTCGAGGTTGAAGCCTTCAACCGCTACTGCCTGCTGAATGGATTGGATGACATCGGATTGACTCTGCAACACGCAGAGAAGATCGGCGAGTACGAAGCGCAGCGAATGAGTTTCGGCGAATCGGCGAGGGGATGATGGAACTGATGCAGTTGGAAATGTTCGTGGCGATGGTCGAAGAGAGCAGCTTTCAAAAAGCTGCGGAACGGCTCTTTCGCACGCAACCCGCTTTGAGCATGGCGATTCGCAAGTTGGAGCAGGAGATTGGTTCGCCGCTCTTTGATCGCTCAGTGCGAAACTCGTACATCCTGACCGATACCGGAACGGTGTTATATGAGTATGCGCGTCGTATGCTCAACCTGCGTGATGAGACATTGGATGCCCTCAAACAGTTGCACACTTTACAGACCGGACGTATCCGCATCGGCGCGAATGAAAGCACCAGCCTCTATTTGCTGCCGCAGTTGATTCTCCAATTTCGTCAACAGTATCCGAGCATCAAGATTGAAGTCGTGCGCGGATTGTCTGCGCGGCTGCCTCACGAGTTGACTCAACGAAGCATAGATTTTGCCATTCTTTCCTTTCTACCGGAAGAGCGAGAACTCCATGCGATGGAGATATTGCGCGACGAATTGCAATTGATCGTCAGCCCGCAGCATGATCTGGCCGGGCGAGAGCGGGTACAGATTCACGAACTGGGCGGCGAGAGTTTCATCGCCCATAACATGAAATCACCGGCGCGCGATAAAGTCGTGGAGACCTTTCGTCAATGTCAAACGCCACTCAACATCACTATCGAATTGACGACGATTGAGACGATCAAACGCTTTGTCTTGATGAATCTCGGCATCGGGTTTGTGCCGCAGATGTGCGTTCGAGGAGAAGTCGAGCGCGGCGAGTTGGTCATTGTTCCGGTTGAGGGATTCAAATACGAACGCACGTTATGGGCGGTGCGCCGCAAGAGCGAAAATCATTCACATGCGGCGCAGGCCTTTATTGCCATGCTCGAATCGCTCAATCAGAATTTGCCGCAAGATGCCGTTGCGATCACGAAAGAAGCGTATCAGTCTTCGCCAAAATCTGTGAGTTAGGGCAACCTTGGCTTGCTGATAGGCAAAGGTGAGGCAAGAGAGGGCGACAACGGGTTATTCACCCGTGGAGCCTCGCAACCGATGAACCAGTAAGCGAAAGACGCCTGATGCAATCGCCGGATTGTTGTTGAGTGCGGCGCGAAATGCATCGCCTGCCAAATGTAATACTCTTGCGCCTTGCTCCCCGGCAAGGATGGTTGCGGCGCGCGGGGCGGGATCGAGGACGGCCATTTCGCCTAGCAACCCACCCGCCTTTTCATCTGCCATCACTTTGTCTCCGGCGTCTTCATGGCGCATAACCTTTACCGTGCCGGAAAGCACAATGAAGACTTCGTTGCCGTCTTCTCCTGCGTTGCAGAGTATTTCTCCGGCGCAGTAGTCGGTCGCAAAACTGGCATGCGCAAGGTCGGCTAACTCCGGCGGTGTGAGTTGGGAGAAAATCTCTGTAGAACGCAGGGCAATCATCTTTTGGAGGGTCATCATTTCGACGTTGACCTGTGTCGCAGGTGCGGGCGCTGATCTGTGACTCTCGATGCTGTGAGCCGTTTCGCGCACCAGTTCATGTTCATCTTCAGCCAGCCGTTGTCGGAGTTGAGGCGAATCGCTATCGCTCTGCCAGAGGAGATACAACGCCGTAGCGCGGATGTAGGGGTCAACGCTGGCGGTATACGTTTTCAGCAGATCGGTCAATGAAATGGCGTGCACCGATAGGGCTTCACGGTAAGAATCCAACAGCCCTTCAGCAACCAGCGGCGACACCATTCGGCGAAGCTGCTCTACGCCGGATTGTCGCTGGGCTGCTTGCAGAGCGCAGAGCTTTTGTCGCGTTTCGCGCGCGGGCTCGCTTTCGGGGGCATACCCCAACGCGTTGAGCAACCGATCAATTGCGCTTTCACGACGTTGACGAACGAGGAAACTCATAAAATCGTTGGCTGGCGTATCCGAAAGCTGCAACGACTCCAACGCCTGAGTTGCTCTTTCCAACGTGCGCAATCGTTCGGCAAGCCGCGCAGTCAAATCCCGGCTGCCGCCGAGCAACGTATCCAATATCGCTTCGTGCTCCTCTTTTGTGACCTGATACTCGGAGCGCAGACGATTGATAAAGCGATCTTTCGCATCCGCTTCGGCTGCCAATGTGCCAGTCAGATAGTTTTCCAGCGCGCGCGCATAACTCTCCAATTGCAGGCGTTTCTCGGCTGAGAGGGAACGAGTCGGGTCGTGTAGGCGGGCGCGCTCATCTTCAGCCAACGAGGCCATGACTTTTTCGTGATCGGTTTTGGTGATTTGCAGTTGTTTACGCAATTGCTCCAATTTTTGAATATCGTCGCGGGTTGCAAATCCATTGGCAAGGGTTTCGCGCACCGCCTCCTGATAAATTTCGAGGATGCGCGTGGTCGCCTTCGCCCGCTCACTGACGCGAATGGTGTGGATATAGAAGGCTTCGCGCAAATCTTTTGGTGATTCCACATCCTTCCACTCCCATCGCTTGAGGATGTTGCGCGCCAGCGTCTCTTCGGCAAAGCGTTTTTGTGTGCGCGGCAACCGGCGAATCAAAGTGATGGTTGCGGTCGTGACGACAACGATGAGAAAGATGTGCGGAACTGCCCATGGGAGTTTCCAAAGCGTCGGCGCTCCGGCGAAAGTATAGAAGGTCACAAAAGCGGTGAAGGCCGCCAGCGAAAATGTTACATGGCGGGCGCGCTCAACCTTCGTTTTCGATGGTTCTGCCTGCGACGGCTTTTTTACGAATCGTTCGACCGCTGAAAAGATCAAAAAACTTGCCAGCCCACAGATCAGCAAGGTCAGTCCTGCGGCGAGGGCGCGCGGAACGGCAGGGAAAAAAAAGAGCCCCGCGCTATAGGCATCTGCGCCCGGAAAGAAGGCCGAGGCGTACATCTTCGGCTCTTTCGTCCATTCTCCGCTAAAGTAATACCGCCAAGTGCCGGATTGCAGGAAGTAGTAGAAATAGAATCCGAAGACCAAACCGGGGAAGACGAAGTAGGCGACGCGCTTTGGCGGCGATTCGAGTTCCTTCCAGTAGCCATTCTCTTCGTTGATGTCCGGGCAAGACCGTTTACAAGCGGTGCATACTTCGCATTGCGAATTCGGCGTGTCGCGCAAGCCATGGGGCTCCGTGTAAATCTTTTCGATAAATGAGAGCGGACAGACGTAGTTACACCAGGTCTTGCCAGTAAAGAGGAAGCCAAACGCTAGAGCAATGAGCGTCAGCAGAATAAAGAAGGTAGCAATCGCCACCCCATCGCCATTGGTCGCAATTAGGCGGATCCATAGCGAGACGAAAAAGATTCCGCAAGCGAGATAGTAGTAATTGCGTTGCAGCCACGCCGGGGCTTTGCGCTTACCGGCTGCGCCAAGTAGCGAGGGGAGTTGAGCGAAGAAAGAAAGCGGACAGATGCGCCGCCACCTGTGATAGCCGACCAAAACGATGAAGAGCGGCAAGGCCGCGACCACCACTGTCCAAACGACGCGCCCCGCATACGATTGTGCAAAAGGAGCTCCCAGCGGGACGGCCAAAAAAACGGCCAAAGCGATCCAGCGGATCGGATTGATCCACCATTCGGCTGACTCAGGTGCTTTTTGCATGCGGTATGCGGTTGAATCGTCCTGCTCGTCAGTCGGTTTCTTACCCGGAGTCCACAGAGAAAACTTCACCGGCAAGGCCGGGAGCCGGGTATTAGGTCCCCGGCTCTTGCGTTAGCCCGCGATCTTTCGGCTTGCCTAGTTTGACGATCCAAATCCCGCTGTTGATGTCATTGAAGAAGATCAAATCGCCGTGCGGCTGCGCCCCCCAAGTCAACTGCTGATGCGGGCGAAAGCCTTTCGTATCGCCGGTGTAGAGTTTGGCAATCTCGCGCCCTTGTCGGTAGAGGTCGCCGCGCAACTCGCCCGAAACATCAACGATTCTACCGCCGCCGCTGTAATATCCCATGTACAGAATATCGTCTTTAACCCAGATGTTATGAGAGCCTGCTTCGGGCACTTCGTACTCGGCCACTTTACGCGGTTTGGTGATGTCGGTCACATCTACGACATGAACGATGCCGCGCACCGGCAAGCGCGCCGTGTCATAGACATTGAACTCATCGGGGAAGACTTCGTCACCGATGAAGACATAGTTTTTATAGCGAAAGACGGCGTGCGCTCCGGCAATCCAGCGCCCGCTATAGAGTTCGCTGTAGTTGAAACGAATTTGACTGACGAATTGCGGATTTTCCGGGCTGCCGCCTTTGATGCCTTTGCCGACATCGAGAATCACCACTCCGTCGCGCCAGTAGGCCAAGTAGGCCAATCCGTCAACAACTTGTACGTCGTGCAGGTAACGGCCACCCGTACCATTGTCGCCGTCCGGGTTTGTGGTCTTGACCACAAGCGGGCTTTGGGTCTCCCAACGCGCGACCTCTTTCGGATTCTTCACGTCTTTGAAATCAATCACCCGCATCGAGCCGGTCGCATCGTCGGTTAAATAGACGTAATGCCCGTCAACATATGAGCTATGCACGCCGCCGGTCACGGTTGCCGTGTATTCGGAGATGATCTTCGGATGGGCGGGGTCTGAGGTGTCGAAAAAGACGATGCCGTTTTTGCGATTCGAAGCGCCTTCGCGCGACATCACGCCAATCTTGCCATCGGGCGTTACGACAATGTCATTGGTAATCCGCGCGTCAACCTTGACGGTATCGGTGAGTTTCGGTTTTGCCGGGTCGGAAATATCATAGACCGACAGGCGGTCGGCGATGGTCGAAACATAAGCGTAATTGCCGAATATCCATTGCTCTGCCGTCTGCACCTCTTTGTGGGGAATGCGTCCGACGACGCTCAGTTCGCGCCCGACCTGTCGGCGGCTAACGACGACCGAAGCGATGGCGGTGTGTTCGCCGCTCGAAGCGGTGACGACATAACTGCCAGGTTTTTCGGCAACGAATGCGCCGTCCTCAAAGACCGTTGCGCCTTCGCCGCTGACCGACCAGCGAATCGCAGGGGTTTTGAGGATGTGGTTTTCAGCGTCATGGGCTTCGATGGTGAAATGCACAACATCGCCCGCGCGCGCCGTCTTGGTCTTCGGGGCGAGCGCCAAGTGGCGAACCGGATTGGCGATAATTTCGACGGCAGTCGTGCTGCTAGCGCTCTCACTCTTTGCCGTGAGGGTGGCTTTGCCGGGTTTGAGACCGAGCACCAGACCGGCGTCGTCAATCGTTGCCACACTGGGGTTATCCGAACTCCAACTCAAGGTCACGTCATTGCGCGGGCTGCCATTGGCCGTCAGCGCCTTTGCTGTTAGTTGAACTGCCCCGCCGACTGCCATCGGAGCGCTGAGGGCGCGAATTTCGATCTTGCTAACGCGCGCGGGCTTGACGGTGAAGGTTGTGGTGTAGAGTCCGCCTTTGACGATTGCGCCGATGCGGGCTTGTCCGGCATTGAAGAATGTCACCATGCCGGATTCGTCAACCGCAGCAATATCGCTGGTAACCGAGAACCAAGCGGTAGCCTTCTCTTCGCTCGTCTTGCCGGAAGCATCTTTGCTGACGACGGAGAGTTTGAGTTTCTGTTCTGCTTCGACCGTAGTGTTACCCGGTTGAATTTCAATCGCCGGTTTGCCGGATGCTTGCCGTGCCAGCCCGCTGGGGATGACCGTAAGCAGCACGAAAGCAATCAGCAAGAGAGCCGAGAGGGGTTTCGCTTTATGCATGTAAAAATCTCCTTCTTGAGATAGGCTGAGCCGAAATTCTATTCGCTCCCCTTCGGCACTGCAAACCGAATGCGAAGATTCCCCATCAGAGTCGCGCACCTCCGCAACGGGATGCTAGTATCGGGGCTTGTCTGTTGACCCATCACGATACAAGGAGAAGAAACAGCGTGCCGACACTGCAAGAATTATTCGATCTAACGGGAAAAGTTGCGCTCGTCACCGGCGGGTCGCGTGGATTGGGCAAAGAGATTGCTGAAGGGCTTGCCGAAGCGGGCGCTTCATTGATGCTGCTGGCGCGGCGTGAACAATGGCTCACCCCGGCAATTGACGAGTTTCGCAGCCGCGGCTTTCGCTGCGAAGGCACCTTATGCGATGTTGCCAACGCCGATGATGTGCAGGCTGCTGTTGACAAGACCATAGCGACGTACGGACAGATTGACATTTTGGTCAATAACGCGGGGGTGACGTGGGGCGAGCCTGCCGAAGCCGTTTCGCTTGAGAAGTGGAACATGGTTTTACAGATTGATCTGACCGGAGCCTTTCTCTTTTCTCAGCGCGTCGGGCGCGAAATGCTCAAACGCAATAGCGGCGCCATCATCAACGTCGCTTCCATCGCCGGAATGATTGCAACGACCGAAACCGGGCAGCACATTGCCGCCTACGTTGCCGCCAAAGGCGGTTTGATCGCGCTGACCCGCGAACTGGCAGCGAAATGGGCAAAGCGCGGAGTGCGCGTTAATGGCATCGCGCCGGGTTTCTTTCCCTCGCGGATGACCGAGAAGATTTTAGAGGCTGCCGAAGCACAGGTTGCCGCATCGGCTCCGCTCGGTCGCGTTGGCCGCGAAGGCGAACTGAAAGGCGTGGCCGTCTTTTTGGCCTCAGAGGCTTCGAGCTACGTCATCGGCCAAACGATTGTCGTAGACGGCGGCACGACGATTGTGTGATGCGAATGGATAGCGCAGCCAGGTATTGATAGGCTTCACTCGTTCTTAAACTTGAATGGCGCGGAGCGTTTGCCGGAACTCTGTGTGAAGACGGTGATAGAGACCTCTGCGCCGTCAGGAATCAAACTTTGGACGCTCTGTTTCGTGATGATGCGAGAGGCGAGGTCGGCGTTGATAAAAGCGGCGGGAAATTTCAGTTTAGTTACCGGCGTGCCGTCAATCTCGATGATCGAATCACCTTTAATAAAGTTCTCGCCATCAACCGTCAACTTGCCTTTCGACTTCTTATAGCTAACGGATGAGATCAACGGCAGAGGCGAAAGGTTGCCGGAATCGAGCGCATCAAGGGCGGCTCTGAGGTCGGGTCGCGGGCCGATATTTTCCCCGCGTTTTCCTAAAAATCGCGAGCCGGTTGCTGCCAGCAGACGGCGCACATCGGATGGCACCAGCGGCGCTTGGCCGCGCGCTTTGACGATGCTTTGCAATACGGCGACCGCGCCTGCCACCATCGCAGATGCAGAAGAAGTGCCGCCGAAACTGATGGTGTACCAATTATTTTCACCTTGCTCGTGGCGCAAATCACCAAAGCCGCAAGTAGTAACGAAGCGCCCCCAACCCTGCACGTCAACGCGCGAGCCGAAGTTCGATTCATCGGTCTTTACGCGATCCGGGCCGGGGCCATAGAAGCCTTCCGGCGGCAAACCCGACCCCACCATAATCGCCCCCGAATCGCGGCGATTGCGATCAAAGACGCCGTTATAAATCGGGTCATCAAGATTTTCAAACCCGTTGCCTGCCGGTTCAATAACGACAATGCCCCGTGCCGTTGCCTCTTTGATGGCATCGAAAACGCCGGGGTCGAATTCAATCGGCAGCAAACCGCGTCCGGTGCTCGGATCGAGTCGCGGCCCGCGAAACGATTGTTGTTCGAGCAGGATGACATCACCGGCCTCCAGATGGCGGAGAGCGCGATCAATCGCTGCCGCGACATTGGGCGTCTGCCCTTCGGTGAGGGGATTGATTAACCCGATTTTGGCTTGATGGGCGATACCCGTTACGCCCACGCCATCACAAGCTGCGACCAGTTGACCGAGTACGGCTGTGCCGTGATTGGTATTCAGTTGGGGCAACGGATCAATCCCTCTGACATACACGAGCAAGTCTTCGGTTGCCGCTTCCAGATCGGTATGATTGAGATTCCAATTGAATTCGATGTCGATGAGTTTGACATTCTCGCCACGCCCGCCGGGCAGCGACCACGCATAACGAATATCCATGCCGAGGGGCGCCGGATCAAGATAGCCTTGAAACTCCTCTAACTCTCTCGGCACCTCACCGTCACAAGCCGTCAATTGTGCATCATTGCGAGCGGTTGCCAGAGGCGATAAACAGAAGGCTGCCGATAGGGCAACGAGACAAACCGAAATCAGAAAGATTCTCACACCTTACCTCAAAGATTTTGTCTGGCTGACGATGCGATGTGGGGCTAAAAGCCGCTCAGGATTGTAGGTGCTAAAAATCGGGAGTGTCAAGAAATCCGCACTCGCATCCGAAATTTCGGATAACCGTACAGCTACCGGCAAGGGTGAGATTCAATAAGATCGCGTTGAACTTTCACGCCAGCAGCATCGTAAGGGAAGGCGTGATGGTCAAACAGCTAGCGAGGTTGAGCAGTCATCCATAAATAACCATCGGTTCACCTGCTTGCGATCTTAGTGATGCTCGGGGGCAGAACTGCCAGGCTGGCTGACGCAATCAAAGACAAGGAGAGAGGTCAATATGTTTAGTCTATTCGGTTCGTTTCTCGGCACGATCATCTCGTTGATCGCCATCGTGTTGATGATTATCGCCATCAGCAACGTGCTGCGTTCCAGCCATGACAAGCTGACGAAAGTTGTCCTGATTGTGTTGATCGTCTGTTTCCCGCTGGTCGGTTCGTGTGTCTACCTGTTGGTATTTCGGGATAAGGGATATTCATAAGCGCAAGGGTCAACGGTTAAAGGTTACGGGTTGAAAGCTAGGGGTCGAGCCGTACGGATGAGAAGGTTGCTGCTTGCTCTCTTTACGAATCACCCCATCACTCCTTCATCACATCATCCCTTCACCCGTTTTTGCCGTCTTTTGCTCGTCCCATCGTCTTTCCATACTTTATCGCCAGTTTTCTCTTATCGTTGATCCCACCGATCTAATGCGGCGCGCATCTGTTCCATGGCGTAGAGGTGGTGCGCTTCATGTAGCAAGAGGTGCTCAACGGCCATCTGCACATTGTATCGCGGGTATTCGGGGTGGGCGGCGGTGCGCTCCCATTCTTGCGGGTAGAGCCGCGCCAGTCTTTCGATGAGTCGCTTGCGGTTGCGCGTGAACCTCTCCATCGTCTGACCGAGATGGACTCGCTTATAGGCTTCCAAATCTTCGAGCGCCGCATCAATCACCTTGAGCGGCGGATTGTCGAGAGTCAACATCTGTTCCAGCCGCTCGGCGAATGAATCATTGGTCTGTGCCAAATGGACGGCTAATTGCTTCAGCGACATCTTGCCCGGTGTCGGTGGTCGCAATAGATGCGCTTCATCCAGCCCTTCGAGCAGGCCTTTCAGATATTCGACTTGCTCCTCTAATTGCGCCAACATGATAGATCGTTTCATAGCTATCCCTCGCACGCATTTGCCGTTGGTTGACAATGTCAGGCCGAGTATAACAGAACCGCATAGGAGCGGCGCGAATGGATTTTGCAACTTGCGAGAGCGGATCGGCAGAGGTCGTTGCACAGCAGGTTTGCGATTAGCGAGGCTGTTTTCGCAAACTGCCGACCGTGAATTGAGGCGATGATTGAGGAGGTTGATCTTCTTCTGTCACCGGAGAGTGTGGAGCCGCAGCGGTCGCCTCTGCGGTTGGCGCAGACTTTCCGGCTGCACCGGAGAGCAACTCGCGGATGCGCGGCCAACGCACGCTCTCCTCTGCCATCAGGCGAGTCAACTCTTCCCGTGCTGCGGCATCGGTGAGTTGACCGGCGGCGGCGGCGATTTTTTCGAGAAACGGCATCAAGTAGCCGAAGTCTTTATCGAACTGACTGCCTGCCATGCGCGATCTCCCCATCGGATTATGCGCCGACAGAATGAACGATTTGGGGTTGAGATGCAATAGCGACTGCGTTGAAATACGATACGGAATGACAGGCCGGAAATTGACCAACGGAGAAGAACGGTTTTTGCGAACCGTATTTTATGGTTCGGTCGCCTACCATGAGGTGCGGGTGCGACGCGACTGGCTCATCAACCTGCGAAGCGAGGCCATCACGTTAAATAGCATCATCTCGTTTTCCAACCGCACCTATCGAGATGATTTCTCAGTCGCCGAGTCGCTGGCGCTGCTCTCCCTCTTGGCACATGAAATCACCCACGTTTGGCAGTATCAGAACTGCATCCGCAGCTATTGGTGGATGAAGGCCGGACTCGAACATTTGCAATTCGGCAAACACACCTACGAATATGAATTGGATGAAAGCAAGCGGCTTGATGAGTACCGCTTCGAGCAGCAAGCGCAGATCGTTCAAGATTATGTCATTGCCAGAGAGACCGGCGCACGCCTCTTGCCGGTATTCGAGACCATCATCTATCGCTCCATATCAAGAGATGGTGATAAAGGGGGAAGGAGAGAGCCATAATAGAGAGCAAGCGGCGACCTTCGAACGGTTTTCGATATTCAAAAATGAGCCATTGACAATGGGGGAGTTCGCTTGCACAAATAACCCGGCAGGTATAGATTAACCGCCATCGCAGTGGATGCCGATGAGCAGCTTGATCGGTATGTGATTCACGCACTCTTTCCTTTATTCATAGTTCGACAGATTCAGGAGGTTTGAGATCGCATGAAGAATGCAAATCGCTCCCGCAATCGGAGCGGCTTGGGCAGATACACCGACTGCAAAAAGAGCGCCATCATCAGCCTTGCTTTGTTGCTGACGATGGCGAGCGCTCTTTTTGTGAGTGCGCCGGTCGCCCGCTTGGACGCCGGTGCTTATGCCATCAAAGACGCTCAAATCGTCACCCTCACAGGTCGCAACCTCGCCAAAGGCACGGTTGTGATTCGCAACGGATTGATTACGGATGTCGGCGAAAACCCGCGCATCCCTGCCGACGCACAGGTCATCAATGGCGCAGGGCTAACTGTCTATCCCGGCTTGATTGACGGCTATACCAACCTCGGAATCCCCGCGCCACAGCAACCGGGTGGCGGGCCGGGGCAAGGTCGTGGGGCGCAGCAGGCTGCGGCTGCCGGGCAGAATCAAGATGTTGCGCTCGGCGATCCTTCGGCGGCAGCAGCCGATCAGATTGCTCCGAACGCCGCCGGGTTGGAGGACGCGCGCAATGTTGGCGTGACCGCCGCGCTGACCAGCGTTCGGCAAGGCATCTTCTTGGGGCAGAGTGCGCTCATCAATCTGGCGGGCGAAGAAGGCTCGAAGATGGTGGTGCGGACGCCGGTCGCCTTGACGGTGCAATTCACCACATCGGGAGGTTTCTTTGGCGGCTATCCCAGTTCGTTGATGGGAACGGTCTCTTTCATTCGCCAATCGTTTTACGATGCGACGCGTTACCGCGATGAGATGGAACGCTACGAGCGCACCAAACGAGGCGTAACCCGACCGGAAGCCGATAAGAAGATGGCCGCGCTGGTGACCGCACTGAAAGGCAATGTGCCGGTCTTATTCATCGCCAACACCGATCTCGATATCCGGCGCGCGCTCAACATCGCCGACGAGTTCAAACTGAAACCGATGATTTCGGGTGCCCTGTTCGGCTATCGCATTGCCGATACCTTGAAGTCGAAAAATGTTCCAGTGATTCTGTCTGTGAATTTCCCGAAACGTCCGAGCGATCTGCCCGACGATGTTGACGAACCGGTACGCGTTTTGCGCGAGCGCGCAGAGGCTCCTGCGGGAGCGGCAAAGCTGGCAAAGGCAGGGGTAAAGTTTGCGTTTACGTCGAGCGCTTTGCGACCGCAAGAATTTCTTGACAATGTGAAAAAAGCGGTTGAAAACGGACTCTCAAAAGAAGATGCGTTGCGCGCTTTAACGATCAGCGCGGCGGAAATCTTTGGGGTCAGTGAGCAACTTGGAACTATCGAA
>CAYXVU010000111.1:0-18830 GCA_964468725.1 uncultured Clostridia bacterium | reverse complement strand
TCGTGCTGCGCGACGCGAGCGACCAACGCCTCTGCGGATTTTCGACGCTGGTGACGGTACGCGTGCAAGTTGAGGACAAAACTGTGCGCGGCATCTTCAGCGGCGACACGGTGATGGAGAAGAGTTATTGGGGGCAGCGCGCGCTCGGCAAAGCATTTTTACGCTATCTGTTTGGCGAAAAGCTCAAATATCCGTTTGCCCCGCTCTACTGGTTATTGATCTCAAAAGGCTATAAGACCTACCTGATGATGGCGAACAATTTCGCCCATTACTTTCCGTGCCATGACCGACCGACGCCACCAATAGAGCAGCGACTGCTCGACGCTTTTTACGTCTCGCTTTATCCCGACCGCTACGATGCGCTGGCGGGATTGATTCGCGCGACCGAACCAGCGTGCCATCTGAAGACCGGCGTGGCCGGAATATCGCAAGAGTTAATCGCCACGAATCCGAAAGTTGCCTTCTTTGTCGCGCGCAACCCTGATTGGTCGAAAGGCGCGGAGCTTGCTTGCCTTGCGCGCATGACAGTGTGGATGCCGCTTGTCTACGCGATAAAAGTTTTGGCCGTAGATTGCGTCATCAAACCGTTGCTGCGTCTGTCGCGCGGGATTCTGCCGCTGCCGAAGAAAGAGCGTCACGCCAATGAGTGAAGCCAAGATTGACATCGAAACCCGGCTCAATGCGCCGGAATTGGATGAGGCACATGGCTTGCAAACGGTGTTGCGTTCGACGCTCGGCCAGCACACAACGTTGCGACCCGCGCATCGTCAAGAAGCGCGCGCCTACTGGCCAGCCGCGCATTTCAAACTCGATCAAGCTTCCCTCTTTTGTGCGTCGTCAGCAGACGAACAGACCGAAATCTTGCGGCATTGCAGTCAGAATGTGCTGGCCGAGAGTTACTATATTGAAAAGAGCGGCATGTACTTTGCCGCCAAGATGGGCTTGCTTGCCGAAAGCGCGCAGGAGCGTTTGCTCTATAGCCTCTTTGGCGCAGAAGAAGCAGTGCATTTCAGTTGGGTAAAAAACTTTGTCGCGGACGACGCGATTGCCGAATACATTGACAATTCGTTTATTCGCTTGCTCGATGGCTTGCTGCAACGCGAAGACCGCAAGACGTTGGTCGTTGTCATTCAGGTTTTGTTGGAAGGTTGGGGGCTGCATCACTATACGGCGCTGGCCAGAGATTGCCTTGATGAAGAGTTGCGAAGCGTCTTTATGGCGATCTTAAAAGACGAAGCCCGACACCATGCGAGCGGGTTGATTTCGGCCAATGAAGAGTCGCTTTCACGGGGTGACGTGCAACATCTTGCCGACCGACTGACACCGCTCTTTCGTATGGTGCAAAGCGGGCCGCAGATGATCGTCTACGCAATCGAGCGCGTGAAAGGGCATCTGTCAGCGGAGCAGAAGCAGCGCACCTTCGCCGAACTCGATTGCCAGCGCGAATCGGCCAAACAGTTAGCCCTGTTGCAATCATTCCTGCGCGCCACCAAGAGCGGTGAGCCGCTGATTGACTCTCTGCAAAAGGCCGATGCGTTGCGCAGCCTCTCGCCCGAAGAGTGCGCAACCGCATAGCGCAAATCTGCGTCGCTTCGGCAATCAAGCTGATGGTCGTCGTGCATTGACCGTTGCCGAATGTTTCCCCTCTCGATAATATCTCCCGCCGGAGGAAACCTCATGGCTACCCATCAAACCGCCTCTTCCGAAGGAAAACCCGATTTCGTCGAACTCAACGAAGACGTTTCGCGCTCGCCTCTGTGGAATCATGATCTCGCGCCGACGACGATCAAGGAACGCACTTGGACGACCTATAACATCGCAGCTCTGTGGATTGGCATGTCTGTGGTCATCACGACCTATACGCTGGCGGGCGGCTTCATCGAGCAAGGCATGAATTGGTGGCAAGCGATGCTGACCATCTTGCTCGGTAACACCATCGTCTTGATTCCGATGATTCTCAACGCCCATGCGGGCACGAAGTACGGCATCTCGTTTCCGGTTCTATGTCGCGCAAGTTTCGGCACGCGCGGCGCAAACATCGCAGCGATGGCGCGCGCGCTGGTGGCTTGCGGATGGTTTGGTATTCAGACTTGGATTGGCGGTGAAGCGCTCGACGGGTTGCTGCGAATGATGTGGGGCGGTTGGGAGTCCATACCCGGCCACACCTTCATTATGTTTGCGCTCTTTTGGTTGATACAAGTCTTCATCATCGTGCGCGGCATCGAAGGCATCAAGTATCTGGAAAGCTGGTCAGCCCCGTTATTGCTTGCGGGCGGCGCGGTCTTGTTATGGTGGGCGACCTCGGAAGCGGGCGGTATGGGGCGCGTACTGGATTCGGTTACCTTGCTACAGAAGTCGGATGCGTCAGCGCCGCGAGCCTCCTTTTGGCAACTCTTTCCGGCGGCTTTGACGGCGAGCGTCGGGTATTGGGCGACGCTCAGTTTGAACATCCCCGACTTCACGCGCTATGCGCGCAGTCAGCGTTCGCAAGCGTTAGGACAAGCGTTGGGCTTGCCCTTTACGATGACCGCCTTTGCCTTTATTGGTGTGGCGACGACTTCGGCAACGGTGTTGATTTACGGGCAAGCGATTCCCGACCCGGTGAAACTGGTGGGGCAATTCAACAGTGTTGCCGTCGTGTTATTTGCCACCATTGTGATTTTTGCCGCGCAGATCAGTACGAATATGGCTGCCAATGTCGTCTCACCCTCCAATGATTTTTCAAATCTCAACCCCCGACGCATCTCTTACGTGATGGGCGGATTGATTACGGCGGTGATTGGGGTGTTGATGATGCCGTGGTATCTCTATCGCAATGCGGCGGCCTACATCTTCACTTGGTTGATCGGGTATTCGGGGCTGATGGGGGCGATTGGCGGCATTATGATTTGCGATTACTGGGTGTTGCGACGTCAGCAACTTTCCCTCAAAGACCTGTTTTTAACCGATGGTCTGTACAGCTATCGGGGGGGCATCAACAGCAAAGCGGTCATCGCCTTCGTGGTTGCCATTCTGCCGGTGATACCGGGCTTTTTGCGCGCCGCGACAACGCCCGGTGGCGCGGTTGCCAATCCGAACCTTTTCGATTCACTGTACACCTATGCGTGGTTTGTGACCTTCGCTGTGAGCTTCGTCCTCTACTTTGTGTTGATGCAGAGCGAGGCGAAAAAGAGGGAGTGAGGAATAGCGAATGAGCGCCTTGCAAATCGAGACTGCGCGGTTGCGTTTGCGATTGTGGACGAGGGAAGACCTCGACGAGTTGCATCGGATGTGGACAGACCCACAGGTGCGAAAGTATCTGTGGGATGACCAAATCATCGCGCGCGAACTTGCCGAAGAGGTGATTGCCAGTAGCCTTGCCGATTTTGCCGCACACGGGTTGCCGATGCTGGCGATATACGAGAAGAAGGCTGAGCCGATGATCGGCTTTTGCGGGCTACGGTTTTTCGGTGAGGAGAAGGAAGTAGAGATTCTCTATGGCCTCTATCCGTCGTATTGGGGCAGAGGCTATGCGACGGAAGCGGCGCGGGCGATGTTGCGTTACGGATTTGAAAAAGCGAAGTGTCAGCGGTTATATGCCGGAACCGACCCGCCAAATGCCGGTTCGATTCGCGTGATGGAACGGCTTGGCATGGTGTTTGACAAGCGCATACAGGTGAATGGGCAAGAGGCCGTCTATTATGTGATGGAGCGCGAGTCGTATCAGGCGGGCGAGTTTCCCTACGGCTTGCCATCATCCCGATGATGGCAAGCCGTAGGACAGCAGCAGAGAGGTTGCGCTCTGAGCCTTACTGATTCGGAGCGCGAAGTTTTTTGATCGCGTCACGAATGGCGTCGGCATTCTTCGCGTCGGGAACGGCCTTGAGGTACAGTCCCAATTCGTCAGCCGCGCGCGTGCGGTCGCCCTTCTTTTCATAGAGTCTGGCGAGTTGCAGATGCACGCTGGCCAGCTTCTGACCGCTTACCTGATAGGCTTTCAGCAAATCTTTTTCCGCCGTCGTCAGCAAGCGTTCGCGTTCGGCAGCCGCCTCCTGCGATAGCGAAGGATTGAGAGTTGCGATGTGATCCAATAGGGCTGCGCCGCGCAGCAAGAGAATCTGCGCGTCATTGGGGCTGAGCTTCACCGCTTCTCCAAAGGCGATGGCGGCAATGGCATACTTTTTCTGTTTGCTCATCACCAGCCCGAAGGCTTGAAAGACCCGACCATCTTTCGGGTTGATGCGCCGCGCATGCTCCAGTTCGGAAATGGCATCGTCCAGACGTTCGATCTTGATGAACTCATTGGCCAGCGCAAAATGCGCGTCAAAGTAATCGGGGAACACCGAGAGGGCTTCTCGAAAAGCTTCGACGGTATCTAAGGATTTGCCGTCTTTGGCAAGCTTCATACCCCGGTCGAAGGCCTCGCGCGCAGCGGGCGGCACGGTTTGCACAAAAGTTGATCGCGGCGGCGGAATGCGGTCGACGGTTTTCGGAGGGAGGGTGATTTCAATCGTGCGCAACTCGCCGGGGCTGCCAGTTGACGGCTGTGCGAGGAACTCTACCCTTTCACTCACCGACTGATAATCCACGAAGCTAACGACCAGGATATAGCTGGTATCCGAGAGACCGCCAAAAGAGAAATCGCCTTCGTTATTGGTGGTTGTCTGGTTAATCATAAGCCCGGTGCCGGTTTGCAGGGTGACGAGAGCTTGTGCGATGTTGCGCCCCGACGTATCCCGCACTTTGCCGCGAATGAAGTTTCCCTGAGCAAAGAGAGAAGCGGAGAGCAGAAGGCTAATGCCGAAACTGATGGTCGGGCGCAGGAGAAGGTTGATGAAC
This sequence comes from uncultured Clostridia bacterium, assembly GCA_964468725.1. GTDB lineage: Bacteria > Acidobacteriota > Blastocatellia > UBA7656 > UBA7656 > CAYXVU01. The sequence continues at coordinate 14,012 of CAYXVU010000111.1, read as the reverse complement.
ATCGTGAATCCTCCTCGATCAAAACGGAATGATAAAAACGGGCGGAAGTATAGAGAGAAAAGAAAGAGGTGGGTAACTCCCCCACCTCTCTCTCTAAGCACGCTCTTTGCCAGATTGCTTAGAAGGTGAACTTCAGAGCAAATTGCCAAGCGCGAGGCCCGCCCGTGCCGAACGTACTGGTTGTACGTTGGGTCGAGCGGAAGGTTGTGAACTCAAAGTTCGGATCGGCTTCCACGTCCTCTCTGGCCGGGATGATGAAGTCGTTGATGCTGGTCAGATTGGCGACGTTGAAGAGATTGAAGACTTCCGCGATGAAGTCCAATCTCTTGGCTTCGCTGAAGCGGAACGTCTTGGTGAAGCGAATGTCTTGCGAAATCACCGAGTCACCGCCTATCGGCGTATCGTTGGGCAGTAAGGCAAGTTCGCGCAATTCGGTTCCGAGCGGATCAACCGGCACTCCGCCTTCAATGCGTGCTGCCAGTTGACGGCGTGTGGCATTGTAGGCCGAGATGAGTTCGTTCAGCTCTCCAATGCTGTTGACGCTGCGTCCGATGTCTCCGGGGCCCGTGCCGGGCAGATAAGAGAAGAACGATCCGGTTCCCGTGAGATCAACGAAGTCGGGCAATTCGGCAAACAGTGGCAGACCGCTGAAGGCTGTCGAAATCACCGAAATCTTCCAACCGCCCAAGCCATGCTTCAAGAAGCTATTAGAGCTATCTTTGAAGAACGGCACATCCCACAGACCGCTGACCACCAACCGATTGGTGCGATCCAGACCTGCCGGACCGAACTCTTTGCGGAAGTTGTTACGGTCGGTGATGACGCTGCCCAATCCCAGTACGTCGCCGCCAAAGGCTTTGAACCGCGACAGCGTATAGCTGGCCGTCATCTGGAAGCCTTTGTCGAAACGGCGATCCAAACGAACGAGCAACGCTTTGTAGGTCGAGAACCCTGACGAATCGGCGTAGGAGATGGTGTTGGGGAAATTGGTCACAGGCGTTGGGTTGCCCTGCTTATCAGTCGAGTCATTGAAGTTGGCGTCATAGACTAAAACTTCATGGACGCCTTTGCGGTAGTTAAAGTCAGCTTGCAACAGCATCTTCCATGGCAATTCTTTCTGCGCGCCGATGGAGTATTGCAACGAGTACGGAACCTGGAAATTACTGGAGAAGATCGGGCCGCTCACCGCCTGAAAGCACTCGATAGAGGTCGGCAAGGTGCAGTTGAATGCGCGCGATTCCACGTCTTTACGAACATTGCGGAAAAGCGCCAGCATTTGACCCAAAGTGATGAAGCCAGTGGTCGCTCCCGGCGTGGCGCTGAACCGACCATCGCCTCCCGGCAGCAGGTTGCTTTGGATGTCAGGGCCGACGAGGAACAGCTCTGCTCCTGCCGGGCCGAGGTCGGCGCGCTCGAACAGGCGCAGGTTGTCAATCGTCGTGTCATAGTACATACCAAAGCCGCCACGAATGACCGTGCGGCCATCGCTGTTGACGTCCCAAGCAAAGCCAACGCGCGGCGCGATGTTGTTGTTGTCGCGTCCGGCCGGAGCCGTCCCTTCATTCAACACACCGGCGATGTCTGCCGGTCGCGCCTGGTCATGGTTCCAGAGGTTGGAGTCCACACGATAGGCTAATCCATAGTTGAGGATGAAGTTCTTCGACAATTTCCAGTTGTCCGTAGCATAAAACTGGAAGCGATGATTGACGGTTGCACCATCCGGCGTGTTGAACGGCAAGACGCCGCTGCCGACGCCCATCGAGATATCGCGCACCGGCGCGTTCAAGAAATCGGCTTCGGAAGCCAAACGGTTCGGGCCGCCGTTTAACGGGTCGAAGATGCGAATGCGCACAGGTTTGGCAAAGTCAAACAGACCGGTGATCGAGGTGCGCTCCCAGTCGCCGCCGAAGCGAATCGTGTGATTGCCTTTGCTCCAGGTCACGTCATCACGAACCTGATTGCGGCTCTGGTCGGTCACTTGTGGGGTGATGGCGTTGGTGCCCGATCTCCAAGTTTGATCCGGGAAGGTTCGAATCTCGGCCACGTCCGGGGTTGCCGGATCAATGCGGTTGTGGAAATCGTTGTAGCTGTAGCGCAGATCGTTGACGATGTTGGAGCCAAAGTTACGGGTTAAGCCCAAAACAAATCCGTCCGAACGATTTTCATTGATCTGGTCATTCGAGGTAAAGATGTTGCTACCAGAGTCTCTCGGAACGATGCCGGTTGCAGGCGCAAAGGGTTGTCGTTGATCGTTATCATTGTGCGAGTAGCGACCGAAGAAGTTCATCCGGTCATTGATCGCCCAATCATAACGAGTGGTGACCAGCAGTTCGTTGAACGGATTGCCGGTAAAGCCGCTGAATCCCGGAATCGTCGAAGGCAGAACGTGAATCGCAACCGCATCCTGATTGTTGTATTCGACGTTGCCGAAGAAAAACATCTTGTCTTTCTTGATCGGGCCGCCGATGGTCGCCCCGAACTGCTCGCGGTCGAAGGGAATCTCATTCACGCGGGCTTCCGCCGGAACCGCGTGCGCAGCGTCTAAGCGATTCAAGGAAGGGAAGGCAGAGAAACTGGAGTCGCGCCAGTAGATGTAGCCATTGCCGTGATAGCTGTTGCTGCCGGTCTTCGAGATGATATTGACCGAGCCGGTCGCCGAAGCGCCGGTTGACAGGTCAAAGGTCGAAATGCCGATCTGAAACTCTTGCACGATCTCTTGCGAGAAGTTCTGCACGGTAGTGCCGACGACGTTGTCAACCACCGAGCCACCATCCACGGTGATCTGCGTGGAGCGGCCAGCTTGACCGGCAATCGAAACCCCTGTGTAGTTGGCTTTGGTCGGGTCGAAGCCGCCGCCATCAACCTTTTCTGTACCCGGTTGCAGTTGGGCGAGGTCGAGGAAGTTACGACCATTGAGCGGCAGGTTGTCAATTTGTACGGTGCCAACGACACCGGCAACGGTGTTGTCTGTGCGGTCAATTTGCGCTTCGCCGCCGCCGGTGACCGTCACCGTCTCGGTTGAACCGCCGACTTCAAGGTTGATATCGAGCGGCAATGTCGTTCCCACGTCCACTTTGACGTTGGAGACCACAGTGGTCTTAAATCCCGAGCCGACCACTTTGACCTCATAGAGTCCGGGCGGCAGTTGGGCGAAGGAATAGCGCCCGCTGTCGTTGGTGGTGTCGGTGCGAGAAAACCCGGTGGCCGTATTTTTTACCGTCACCGTTGCGCCGGAGACGACCGCGCCCTGCGGGTCGCTAACAGTACCTTCTATCGCGCCGGTCGGTTGTTGAGCCGCTAGCGATAGAGGCGCCAAACTCATCGTGATCAGGGTGAGAGCCACAAAGCTCACCATCCATCTCTTTAATTCTTTCATTGGGAACCTCCTTTTCAGGTTGATGATTCATGGAGAAAAAATGGTTCAAAAGGGTAGACATTCTGCCTTGCGAAATATGTGTATGTGAATGGGCGATTCGAGACGAGATTACTAATTGATTGAGAGCCGTTCTCATTCAAACTCATGGGTTTAGGTCGTATTGATTCTTCTATTGCAATCTTGGTCTGCTGAAGCAATGTGGTATTTGAGCAAGCCCTATTCCAATACTCATTTCGCCCTTCGGCTCAGAATAAAGCTCTATATTCTTTGATTTAGCGGAAAAGATGAGACGAATTCCTCGACTCGAAGAGCTTGAAAATACGGAAATTTGGAAATTCCATCCAAATTTCCGTATTTCAGCCCGCCGGTTCGGGTGCTACAGGAGACGCCGGTTGCGGTGTTGGTGACCTTGACGATGGCACCGGAGACAACCGCTCTAAACGGATCTTTGACCCCCTCGGTAATCGCTCCCGGATTGGCTGTTTGCGCCAAAGTCGGCAGCAGGCTGAATGAGAGGGTCGGGGCGATTGCCGCACAGGTAATCGCCTTTCTAAGCGGGTTGAACCTCATTAGAAACCTCCTTTTCGAGTTGTAGATCAGCACACGTCTTACCAAGATAGGTTTTGCTACATTGCCGATGATTTCAATCACAGCCTTGACTGGCTCTTACCGATGAACCTGCCAATGAAAGATTGCCAGCATCCCTTGCCATTCAGATTTGAATTAACCCGTTATGATTTGTAATCGCGAGAGCCCGTCGGAACAGTTGAGGCAGTGCGATTGCTGCAAACTCTATTCCAACTCACAGGATATGGCAAAGCAAAAAGTAAGACTTGCGATTGCCTCACTTAGCCCGAAAAGAGAAGGGCCTCTGCAGGAGGTAAACGGTGAAAAGTTCAGAATTTCGGGCATTCATCCGAGAATTTGAAGTCATTGAATAGTTTCTGAAACGCTGTCTGGTACGATCATCGGAATGGCAGAGGCGTGATGATGGATCAGTAACCAGCCATCCCCTTGTCTACGGAAGAGATTGGTCGCAATGGCCTGCGCGGAATCAAAGCTCGTTTCATCAAAGACGGTGATGTTCTCCGTGCAAGTCACCCACGCCCAATCGCCTTGCACATCAATGGCGACATTGGTTGGCGATACCCGCATCTTCTGGCCGCTTTCAAAGATACGCAACCAACTTTCGCGAACCCGCTGCCAACCGGAAATCATATCCCACCCCGGATGGACGCATCGCGCCGTATCGCTGTGTTCCCAAACCGCCTCCATGCGCTCGATCTTTCCGGCTTCCAACGCGCGATAAAAGGCAAGGTTCGCGGCCTCGACAGATTGGGTATCGGTTGCTTCCACGCCGCGCAAGACTACACTCGAAACGCTAATCTTGCAAGGGAGCAGTACCGCGCTTTGCCCACCCGGAAAGGCCGGTGCTAGAATCGCAATTGCTCAAGGTCGAAGATGAGAATCACACGATCAGAACACCAATTTTATGAAAGACCGAACCCAAATCACGATCATTGGCGGCGGGTTGGCAGGCTCGGAAGCCGCTTGGCAATCTGCTGAACGAGGCACCTCGGTGCGGTTGTGTGAAATGCGCCCGGTGCGTCCGACGCCCGCGCATCGCTCGCCGCATCTTGGAGAGATCGTCTGCTCGAATTCGCTCAAGACGGATGAGCCGGGAACCGCACCCTTTCTGCTGAAGGAAGAGTTGCGCCGCGCCGGTTCGTTGCTTATTGACATCGCTCATCAGGTCGCCGTGCCAGCAGGCTCTGCGCTTGCCGTTGACCGCGAAAAGTTTGCCGAAGAGGTGACGCGCCGCCTTCAGGCGCATCCCAACATTGAAATCGTCCGCGAAGAGGTCACCGATCTGCCCGACGAAGGTGTCGTCATCATCGCTACTGGGCCGCTGACTTCGCCCGCACTCTCCGAGGCCATCGCCACTCTGACCGGCTCGGAGCATCTTTACTTTTATGACGCCATCTCTCCGGTCGTTGAAGCTGAGACGATAGATCACCGCATCGCTTTTCGTGCGGCGCGTTATGGCAAAGGCGGCGACGACTATATCAACTGTCCAATGACGGAAGAGGAGTACGCGCGGTTTTATGAAGCTCTCATCAATGCCGAATCCGTCCCCTTGCAGGAGTTCGAAAAGACCGGCTACTTCGAAGCCTGCTTGCCCATTGAAGAGTTGGCGCGGCGCGGGCGCGATACCTTGCGCTACGGGCCGATGAAGCCGGTTGGGCTGACCGACCCACGCACAGGCAAACAACCCTTTGCCGTCGTGCAACTGCGGCAAGAGAATCTTCTCGCCGACAGTTACAACCTCGTCGGTTTTCAAAACCATCTGAAGTTCGGCGAGCAAAAACGCATCTTGCAATTGATACCCGGTTTGGAGAGCGCAGAGTTTTTACGCTTCGGTCAAGTGCATCGCAATACTTTCATCTGCGCGCCGCGCTTGCTCAACCAGACTCTGCAATTGCGCCAGCAGCCGCGCGTTCTGTTTGCGGGGCAGATTTCGGGCGTCGAAGGCTACATCGAAGCGATGGCGACGGGGTTGATGGCGGGCGTACACGCGGCTCGGATCATACAAGGAGGCGAACCAGTAGCGCCGCCGCGCGCTACGGCGATGGGCAGTTTGACGAACTATTTGGCCAATGCCGAAACGAAGAATTTTCAGCCGATGAATATCACCTTCGCCTTGCTGCCGCCACTGACCGAAGCCGAGCGGCGGCGGGTGAGGCGCAAAAAGGAACGCCACCAATTGCAAGTGGATACAGGGCTGCGCGCCTTCGAAGAGTGGCGCGTGAACTATCTCTCGCAGAATCGCGTTTATGAACATCAGGCGTAGCGTCAGAAAAACAGTGGCCACGATTCGGAGCGAAGATGCCCTGCGTCGCTTGCCGACGCCCTGCCGCACGGTCGGGCTATAGTCGGGGGCGAAGCGTTTGAGCGATTCGGGCGCACAGATGAGCTTCGCACAGCTTGGGAAGAGGAGAGATAAAAGGATGAATCGGTTGATGAGTGTGGTTTTCCTGACGGCCTTTTTGCTATTGCCGTTGGCGCTCACCGCCGCGCAATCGGGAAGGCAGCCCGGTCAGTCGTCGAAATCACCGCAAGAGACGCGCCCGCGTCGGGCAACAGAGATAACCGAAGAGCAAGACGATAAACCCCTCAAGCTCAGTTCCAGTCTGGTCACCGTCATCACCTCTGTGACCGATGGCAGCGGCAATCAGATCAGTCAGCTTACGGAGAAGGATTTCGCAATCTACGAAGACAACGTGGCGCAGGATATCTCCGGCCTCTACCGCGAGGACAAATTACCCTTGCGATTGATGTTTCTCTTCGATGCGTCGAGTTCCATCCGCCATCGCTTCGATTTCGAACAGCGAGCAGCGGGGAAATTCTTCCGCTTTGTGATGCGCCCAGACGATCAAGCGGCATTGATGAGCGTTTCCACCGACCCGAAAGTAGAAGTGCAACTGACCTCGAGTCTCGATCAGATCGGTGATGGGCTGGCGCGCATCAAGCCGGAGGGCGCGACGGCGCTCTATAACGCGATGATCGAAGCGGCGAAGTATCTGCGCCCGACCGAAGGGCGTCGCGTGATGGTTGTCCTCTCTGATGGCTCGGATACGGCTTCGGCAGCCACTCTCGCGCAGGCGCTCACCGAAGTGCAAAAATCAGACATAGTCATCTATGGCGTGCATTCGACAGGCATTGCGCCATCGGCCAATGTGCAAGATTTGGCTGGGGAGTTCGCCCTCAAAGCGATGTGCGAAGATACGGGGGGACGCGCTTTCTTCCCTCCCATTTATGATGACCAGAAAAAAGAGGCGCGCGACCTCGAAGAGATTTACAAACGGATTGCTGCCGAAGTGCACGCGCAGTATGTTTTGACCTACTATTCGAACACCGAACCGAAACCCGGCGTCTTCAAAACCATTCGCGTTGAGGTCAAACGCCCCGACTTGCAAGTACAGGTGCGCGCCCGCCGCGGCTACTACACGCCGAAATAAAAAGACGTTGGCGGGCGTCATCTACGCAACCGCTCGGCGCTCCCGTTGCACCTGCATCAGCGTGCGCCCGCCAGCGGTCTTTTCCCTCTCTCCTCGAATAACTCGACGATGATTCTACCGGCAAACTGCTTGATGCCTCTTTGGGCGACGCGCTGCGAGACGGTTTGGTCAACCCAATCGCCCGTCAGCCGCAGAATCGTCGGCACGAAACTCAGACTGTCATAGGGTTCTCGAATCACTTTGCCCGCAGGGATGCCTGTGCTTTCGCCGCCCGCGAACAGCAGAGTCGAAAGCGTCGAAACGCGAAAGAACGAGCCGTGATTGCCGCCCGGATTGAAACCGCGCACATCGAAATTCCAATGATCGTTGGCCAATATCAAGAAGTCCGGCTCAACCAACCGGCGTTGCCGCGCGCGCAGGCGGCGCAGCACGCGCTCTTCATCACCTAATCCGGCTGGCTCGAAATCGAGCGCTGCCTGCGGGTGGTGCGCAAACTGTTCGTGCAATCCAATGACGGCGTTGGAATATCGGGTTTGATGCAGAGCGTGCAGCCACTCCAACTCGGTGTGCCAGTCGTTTAGCCACTCGGTGCGGTTCCGGTTGCCAAACCTCGCATTCTCATCTTCAAAAACTTGCAAGGGAAAGCCTGCGCTCCAACTTTCGCGCTCAAGATGAATCTTTCCGTCGGCGTCTTGACGGAGCGCGGAGATCGGCAGATAGCGCAAGCGTAAGCCTTGCTGCTGATCGCTTCGCGCCAGCAGCAAGGCTTGTTTGGTTTCACCGCCGTAAAGCCAGATGGCGTCTTCGTCGGGCTGTTCGTCTTGCTTGAGTGCGTCGGCGAGGGCGGCAAGCGGAACGCGCACGGCAACGAAATCGACTGGGCGATTGCTAACCGCCGGTTGCGGGTTATTGCGAACCGTCCGACTGGCAAAGAGTGCAAAGTAGTTGGCGCGTCGGAAACTCTTTTGCCAATCAAGCGAGCCGTCCGCTTGCAAGATCAAGCCGCCCTTCGCCAATCCGACAACATAGTTTTGTAACTGATGAAGCGTGTTGGCGTCGCCCATCGAAAGGGTAGGGATCAGGCCTTCGATCTTCCATTTTGTCGGCTGAAAATCGGCATCCTGCAAAGCCAGCAGGTTCTTCAAAGGGGTCAGGTAGCGGCGATATTTTTCTTCGTACTCCGACCACAAGTCGGCGCGCGCGGCGTGGCGCAAAGCCTCCCGATCCAACCCCGCCTTTTTCTCTGCGGCGCTCCAATCCTTCGAATGCGCGCGAAACTGCCGCTCCTCTCGTTCGATCAAACGAGGCAACGCGGCGAGTTCTTCTTCCAGTTCGCGTGCCGTGCGTTGCCACTCGGCGCGATGACGAGCGATCAGGGAAAAGAAGGCGCGCTGCGCGGCAAGTCGCACGGGCGGCGAGAGCTTCTTGTCGTTGAGTTGTTGAAAGAGGATGTGCAGGAGATTCCAATCGCTGTTGCGCAGGTGCAGAGCTGCGCGTTCGTTGCCATCGAAATCCAGCACCGCCGTCGGGTATTGCGACGACTTTCCTGGCAGGTAAAACGATTGTGCAGAGGAAGAGATGACCAACGGCACGAAAGGATTGAGAGCTTTGAGAGAGTAATCGGTCAACAGTCTGCGCTTGGTGGCTACATGATGACCGCCGCCTTCGGCGCTGCCGAGCAGTTCGACGAGATTATAGCCCTGACTGTAGATGGTTTCGTCGGTGTTCGTGCCATGATCGGAGACCACGATCAGGGCCGTCTCTTTGGCCAGCGGGCTTTGTTGAATGCCCGACCAGATGCGTCCAAGAGTCGCATCAAGGTGTTGCAACGCGCTCAAGTGCGATTGCCGGTCGCGGTTGTGATGGGTCGTGTGATCGAACTCCGTCGTGTAGTAATCGAGGTAGTGCAAGTTCGGGTCTTTGAGTTTTTCCAGCAACTCGCGCTCGAACTCTTCCAGCAGGATGGCGCGCGTGTTCAGTCCCATGATCCATTCATCAAAGATTTCGTTCGGGGTTCGCGCTTTCGCCCAGTTGGGAAAGACCTGTTTCAAAGTCGTCCAACGCAACCCTCTTTGATAAAGCTGAAAGCAGGCGTAGCGTTCGTCGTTGCGGTAGAAATCGGAGAGCAAAGGAATCTGCAAGTCATCGAGCACTTCGACGCCGGGCATATCAACACGCCTCTTTTTGGCATTGTTGATATAGAAGGGAAAGAAGTTCAGATAGTCGTAACTATGCAGTGTATAGCGATCAAATTCGACGTTGCCTTTGATTTGCAGATGCTGCCCGGTGTTGAGCAGCGACCAAGCGGGGCCGGAGAGGCTGATGCCGCGAGAATAAAAATTTTCCAGTCGCGTGCCGTTTTCGTAGAAGAGATGGGCAAACCAGGGCAGCCGACTCTTGCCTGTGCGCGGGTCGGTTTCGGCGACGAACTTTTCGACCATCGCGGAAGACAAGCCATCAACCTTGACGATGACGATGCGTTTGGTTTGCCCCTGCGCCGTCACACCAGCCGCCAACGAAAGACCGAAGAAGACGATCAATATCAACGCCATTGGCAAGAGGTTTGCCAGCCTGAAGCAGAGCCTTGCGACGCGCCAACTGATGATAGACCTCATAACCCCATCCCGACGACTTCTTTGACAACCGCAGGCGCGATGCGTTGATTTTCACTCATTGCCAAGCGCAGATACGCCGCCGATTGCGCGCGCCATTTGGAATCAACCGCTTCCGATTTATAAATCTTCAACAACGCCGCCTTAGCAGGTTCACGGTTGATGCGATAGAGGCAGAGCAACGATAAGTGGCGCGTCTCCTCGTCGGCGCTGCGCGCAAAGGCCTGTTCGGCAAGGCGGACGATTTTGGCATCGGCAAGAGAGCTGTTTTCAGCGATGAACTCCAACGAGCGGCGCACCGTGTTGACATCCCAAGCGACTTCGAGCGGCGTGCCCGCTTTGATGGCGGATTCGAGAAGTTGTTGATGAAAAGCGAGCGCCCGCGTTTGGCTGAGTCGCGCAAGCTGGTCGGACGTGTCCGCTTCGCGGTGTTGATATATCCCCAAACTGAAGACCCGACCGAGCGAAAACAGAGTTCTCTTAAACCCATTATGCGAAGCGCGCAGGAGTTCGGCTTGGCGGTCACGATCCAGTTGCGCCGCTAGCCCGTCGGGGCGGATGGCATACTCTTTCAAAGCCGCGTATTGATCGCGCGCGATGCGAATCTCCGCACGCGGATCGTTCTCCATCGGATTGAGCGATACCTGCTGCAATCGCGCCTGCACTTCGTCTTTCAATTGGGTATCCATTGTGTTGCTGAGAGAGAGCAGCAGTTGCAATTGCGAATAGGTGCGCATCCTTGAGGGTTGATTAATATCGCTGCCGCGCCGCGCCGTGACGAAGTTGAAGGCGGCACGCGCCAGAAAATAACGAAAGTCACTGAATTTCGAAATAGCGAAGAGATTGCGCGCCAGATCATCCAGAAGACGTTTTGAGGCTTCGCGTTTTTTGGCATTCAACCGGTCACGAAAATCGACCAGCAAGATAGGAATTTTCGGATAGTCGAGTCCATAAAGAGCGAGCGGGATCAGCTCTTCTGCATGTCCTCCTGCCACCGCTTCGGCAACCGGGCGATGTTCGGCATCAAAGTAGCGGCTTTCGCTATAACCTTGCCAATCGCGCAAGCGCCGGTCATCCCACGGATTGGCGATATTCAAAAAGCGCCCGTTGAATTTGCGGTCGCTCTGTCGTTGCAGATCGGCGCGTGACACCCACAACAAGGCGTGAGTCGCGCTGCCGTCCGGCATTTCGAGCGGTTCAAAATAGAGCCCTTCGGATTCGGCTCGTTGACGCAGCAACTCCCAGTTGTGGCCGCGCGCATCGCGCATTTTGGTCATCTGTTTCCGATAGACCGATTCCAGATATTTGTCTTCCACCAAGCCGCCGAGCGTCTTTTCCGCAAGCAGCAGTCGGGCTTGTATGCGATTCGACTCCGACGACGTGAACCCTTGCCCTGCCGCTGACTCGTCATCAAAGAGGGAGAGGATGGCGAGCGCGCGCAACACGTGAACCTTGCGATACTCATCGCGGTTGCGAAGATAGGTGCGCGAAGAGGCGCGCAGATAGCGATTGCCGGAATCCAGAAAGGCGCGTTGCAACGCCATACGTATGGCTTTGTACCAGATGCCTTTCGTCCCCGCTGTCATATCCAATAGCGGGGGAGGAACCGAACTGGCAGAGGTTTGATTGCTCAGGCGAGCATAGAAGAAAGGAATCGAGGCCGCCGCCTGTTTCTTAAAATCGGGACGCGTGTAGGTGAGCGCCCAAACATAGCGCAACTGGTCATTATCGGAACGCGCATCGCCCAGCGTATCGCGCAAGACGCTGACGAGCGGAATCTCTTCCTCGCACCCGTCAGGCGCACCACAAAACCGGAGTTTGCCAAAGACAGTTAGCAACTCGGCTCCATTGCCGATAGGGAGCGTCTCCAAACGAAAGGCGACGGCACTTTCGCTTACAGGAGTCTGTTTCGGATTGGAAGTTTCTGCGGCAAAGATGGCAGAGGAGCCTGATAGGGCGAAGAGCAGTAGAGCGATGGCGCAAAGGCGTGATCGCTGCACGGCTAACCGATTTTCCTTCCCACTTCGCAAGCCCACCTCGGACAGCAACAACAACTTGACCAACAACGTTACCCACCTGATTGAAAAATTTGTCCTCAGAGTTCAAAGGCAGCTAGAGTCGCTGGAAGAGGCGCGATGCAGTTCGACACTCAAACAAATACAACATCTTCGGCTGACTCTCAAGCGCCCGCGCGAACTCCGGCGATCAACAGTCACGCTAATCGGCAAGCCATTGGCCAATCTGGCAATTCCGTTCGTGAAGAGAATCGCACACCAGTGAGATGGAGGGACACAGATGCGCTCAGTTGATCGGCGATGATCTGTCGCCTGTGCGCTCCACGTTCTCTTCTTCTCTCTTCCTCTTTGCCTCATCGAAAACGGCCTGCCCCGGAATCGCTGCAAAGAGCGGCGCGCACCTCTGTATGCGCGCCTTTTCATCGCGTCAGCAATCCATTATCATTACGCCGCCTTTCGAGCGGTTCTCGCTCTGTCACGGTTTTGCAATTCAATATATGAATGAAGCCATCAACTACGCGATTGAAATGCGCGGCGTTACCAAACGCTTCGGCACTGTGCTAGCTAATGATGCCATCCATCTGGCCATTCCCGCGCAATCCATTCACGCCATCATTGGCGAAAACGGGGCTGGCAAATCCACCATCATGAATATCCTCTATGGCTTCTACACCGCCGACGAAGGAGAAGTCTTCATTGATGGGGAGAAGCGCGCGATTAAGAACCCGCACGATGCCATCGCGTTGGGACTCGGCATGGTGCATCAGCACTTTATGCTGGTTGAGCCGTTGACGGTGACGGAAAACATCATTCTTGGCGCAGAGCCGACGGCAGGGCTGGCGATTGATTACAAACGGGCGCGCGCCCGCGTGCGCGAAATCTCTGAGCAGTACGGATTGAAGATTGACCCCGATGCGCGCGTCAGCACGCTTTCGGTCGGCCAGCAACAACGCGTCGAAATTTTGAAGACGCTCTATCGCGGCGCGCGGATTTTAATTCTTGATGAGCCGACCGCCGTGCTCACGCCGCAAGAGGTGACCGAGATGTTCGCCATCTTGCGCAGCCTGCGCGAGCAAGGCAAAACGATCATCATCATCACCCACAAACTCGCCGAAGTGCTGGCGCTCTCCGACAACATCACCGTCATGCGACAGGGCAAAGTGGTTGGCAATCTGCCGACCCGCGAGGCGACCGCCGAGGGGTTGGCGAAATTGATGGTCGGGCGCGATGTGTTGTTGCGCGTCGAAAAGTCGGACGCACAGCCGCAAGCCCCTGTCCTGGCTGTGCACCATCTTTCGCTCATCAGCGACGCCGGACACGAAGCCCTCGAAGATGTCTCTTTCGAAGTTCACGCAGGTGAGATTCTCGGCATCGCCGGAGTCGAAGGCAACGGACAAACGGAACTGATCGAAATCATTGCCGGATTGCTGCGCCAGTCGGCGGGCACTATCGTGCTAAACGGCGAAGTGATTGATCGCTTGGATGCGCACGCGCGCAAACGTCGCGGCATCGCCCACATTCCCGAAGACCGTCATCGGCGCGGCCTCTTGCTCAGTTTTGATTTGGCTGTGAATTCCATTCTCGGCGTCCATCGGGATGCGCCCATATCAGGTCGAGTGCTGCTCAACAGCGACTTCATCGAAACGCGCGCCGCGACCTTAGTGAAAGAGTATGACGTTCGACCGCCGAATACGGCGTTGGCGGCGCGCGCGCTTTCGGGCGGCAATCAACAAAAGCTCATCGTCGCGCGCGAATTCGATCTGCACCCCAAACTCATCCTCGTCGCCCAACCGACGCGCGGCGTCGACATCGGCGCAATCGAATTCATTCACCGCAAGCTGATCGAATTGCGCGATGCGGGCGCTGCCGTCTTGCTGGTCTCGGCGGAACTCGATGAAGTATTGAGCCTCAGTGATCGCCTCGCGGTCATGTACGAAGGTCGCATCGTCGGCGAAGTCAATCCCAAAACCGTGACCGAAGAAGAGATCGG